>JBOGGE010000124.1:0-5628 GCA_050743865.1 Acidimicrobiales bacterium | reverse complement strand
CGTGAGACAGTTCGGTCCCTATCCGATGCAGCCGTAGGAGATCTGAGAAAGGCTGTCCCTAGTACGAGAGGACCGGGACGGACGTAGCTCTCGTGTGCCAGTTGTCCTGCCAAGGGCATTGCTGGTTTGCGACCTACGGGTGGGATAAGCGCTGAAAGCATCTAAGTGCGAAGCCCGTTTCGAGATGAGATCTCCCACAGGGTCAACCTGGTAAGGCCTGTGGCTAGACGACCACGTTGATAGGCCGGAGGTGTACGCACAGCAATGTGTTCAGCCGACCGGTACTAATCGGCCGAGGACTTGGAGACTTGCTCGTGCTCGCTCTGGAACGCTCAGGGGCGGCGGCGTGACGCTGCTGCCACCTTCCCCCGGCCGTGGACCGGGCCCGAGCCGCCGGGTGCGGCGGCGGGGCCGGCAGGCGGGGGGGGACGAGCGCACGGTTTCCGGTGACCATGGCGGCGGGGAAACACCCGTTCCCATTCCGAACACGGCAGTTAAGCCCGCCAGCGCCGATGGTACTTGGGGGGAGACTCCCTGGGAGAGTAGGACGTCGCCGGGATTTCTCGGACCGAAGGCCCCCCACCGTCCGGTGGCGGGCCTTCGGCGCGCCTAGGTGATCCCCCGCGCCTCCTCCGCCCGGTGCTTCCAGGCGATGCCCAGGCCGAGGGCGACGACGTACCCGGCCAGCACCAGCCAGTGGGCCAACCCGGGGTCGTTCCCGTCCAGGAGGGCGAGGGCCAGGGAGGCGTGGTGGTAGCTGGGTAGCAGGTGGGCGGCCGTCTGGAGGGCGCCGGGCAGGTGGTTGACCGGGGTGAAGAGCCCGCCGAAGTATCCCAGGACGAACATGAGGCCCGTCACCACCGGGAACGCCGCCTCGGTGGCGACGACGAAGCCGACGGCGACGCCGAGGAAGGCGAAGGGCAGCGAGGCACCCCACAGGAGGGCGGTCAGCTCGACCCACGTGCCGGCGGCGAGCCTCACGCCGCCGAAACCGGCGGCCACCGCCTCCACCAGCACGATCACCGGGAGGACGACCAGCATGCTGGCCGTGATCTTGGTCGCCACGTACGACCACGCCGGCAGGGGGGTCACCCGTAGCTGGCGCGCCCATCCCGAGGCCCGTTCCATCGACAGGCGGGTGCCACCGGCGTTGAGTGCCGCCACCAACGCCCCGAAGGAGCACATGGTGACCATCAGGTAGACCCGCCACTGCACGGTCCCGTCGACGACGGCCCCCCCGCGATGGTTGCCCAGGAAGAGGAGGTAGAAGAGCACCGGGAACCCGACGGTGATGGCCAGGAACTTCCAGCTCCGGACCAGGCGCCCCACCTCGAAGGTGGCGAAAGCGACGAGGGCGGAGACCGGTCCTTGACGGGAGGGCGCCCGGCCGGCGCCCGGGTCGGGAGCGTGCGCCGACTCGTCCGTCGCCTCGTCGGCCGACTCGTCCGCCGCCGGGTCGAAGATCGCCGGGTCGAGGACCGCCGGAGGCGGGCTCACCGGTCGGTACCGGTCGGCTGGAGGGTGCCGGTCGGCTGGACGGCGCCGCAACCGGTGAGGGCCACGAAGGCCTGCTCAAGGCCGGCCCCCGTGACCTCGAGGTCCCGGAAGGCGATCCCGCAGCCGACCAGCGCCCGGATGGTGGCGTCGGCGTCGAGCGAGTCGAGCGCCACCCCGGTGCCGCAGACGGCAACGTCGGTCACCCCTTCAAGGTCGTTGAGGGCCTGGCGATCGGGGTGTTCGGCCACGAAGCGCACCCGCCGGGTGGCGACCGCCGCCTTCAGGGTGGCTCCGGGCCCGTCGGCCACCACCTGCCCGTGGTTGAGCACGACGACGCGGTCGGCGATCTGGTCGGCTTCGGCCAAGTGGTGGGTAGCGAAGACGACGGTGCGGCCCTCCTCCCCGAACTGGCGCATCATCTTCCAGAAGGACTGGCGGGACGCCACGTCCATGGCCGAGGTCGGCTCGTCCAGGAAGAGCACCTCGGGATCGCCGGCGATGGCCATGGCCAGCCGGACGCGCTGGGCCTGGCCTCCCGACAGCCGGTCGGTCCGCCGGCGCAGGAGCGGGCCGACGTCGGCCCGCTCCACGATGGTGTCGAACGGTGCCGGTCGGCAGTACAGGCGGCGAACGAGTCGGAGTGCCCGCTCCACCCGTACACCCGGCGGGAGGCCTGCCCCCGACCCGCCCTGGAGCATGGCCCCGACCCGGCCGTCGGCCACGGCCCGGCGGGGGTCGGTGCCCAGCACCTGGACCCGGCCATCCGCGGGGCGTAGGAGCCCGAGCAGGATGGAGATGGTGGTGGACTTGCCGGCGCCGTTGGGCCCGAGCAGGGCAAGGACCTCGCCCTGCTCCACGCAGAGGTCCAGGTGGTCGAGGGCGGTGCGCTCCCCGTAGCGGTGGGTCACACCGGTAAAGCGCAGGGCCGGAGCGCCTCGGCCGGCGGCGGGAGGCGGCCCGCTGCTGGTGGGAGCGGGCGGTCGCTCGACCTGGGCTCGGCCATCGGGCGGAGCTGCGATTACGACCGGCACAACTGTGTTTCGACTCCTCACCGGCGGAACTTGCCAACGACACTGGCACCGACCGCCTGAGGGAGTCTAGGGGGACCGGTGGAGCCCCAGCTGTCGCCCCGCCGGGGCTGGGGGTTCCGCCGGCGTGTGCGCCCGGCCGGCACCTTGGCCACCTCGGCGCTGCCGGATGCCTCGATGCCTGGGTGGTCGAGCGTCGGCGGCGGCCGGGAGGCGTCCTCCGACCCGGCCCGACCCGGCCCGACCCGACCCGACCCCATCAGATCCGGCCCGAGCCTGTCCGGGGGTGCCGGCACCGGACCGTACACTCGCACGATGCCCCGCGACCCCGACCACCGTGACCGGCGCCCGCCGGGCCAGGTCAGCCGGCCCCCTGCCGATCGCCGGTTGCCCCGGGACAGGCCGACCGGCACCGGTGGCGGCCGGCCGGCGGGGTCGGCACCGAGATCTCGCAGCGGTGCCGGGTCGCGGACCGGTGATCGATCGGCGAACCGCTCCGGGTCGGGCCGGAAGCCTCCCGGCCGTGGCGAGGGCGCCGGCGGATCTGGGCGGAGCACGGCGGACCGGACCGGAGCTGGTGCCACCGGGGGAAGAACGGGATCGCCCGGGCGCCGACCACCCCCGGCGACGGAGGGCCGGCGGTCGCTCGCCAAGGCCGTGCCGGCCTCGAATGGTCGGGGCCCGGTTCCCCGTTCGCGCACGCCGGGAGAGCGGGCTCAGAGCCCCCGGCTCCGGGGACCGCGGGCACCTTTCGCCCGGTCTGGCACCGCAGGCGCGCCGGCGGCCGGTCCTCCCCGAAGCCGGAGCCCACGCCGTCCGGGCCAACCGACGTCGAGCCCACGCCGTCCGGGCCAGCCGACGTCGAGCCCGCGCCGTCCGGGCCAGCCGACGTCGAACCCACGCCGTCCGGGCCAGCCGACGTCGAACCCACGCTCCGCCGGGCGCCAAGCACCCGGCCCCGGCACGCGGCACCGGCCCGACGGTGCCCGGACCTCCGCCCCCGCTGACCGGCGCCGCCAGGGACCCGGGAAGGGACAGGGGCGCGGGCAGGGACCGCCACCCCGGGTGCTGCCTCCCGGCGCCAGACGGTGGGGCGGGGTAGCCCGCCGGGGGGCGCACGAAGTGACGCGGACCGAGCCCGGCCAGCCAGGACCCCCCGGCCCCGGGCGTACACGGCAGCCGACCGCGCCGCCGCCGCCGATGGATCGATGGGTGCGTACCGACCACCCCGATCCCGACCGACGCGACCCCGACCGCCAGGCTCGACCCGCTGCCCGTCGCCAGGCCGACATGTCCCTCCCAGCCGACCTGGCCACCGAGATCCGCCGGGTCGCCGGCGCCGCCACGGCACGCCACCGGGAGCTGCTGGTGTCGAGGATGGAAGAGGCGGTCGCCGCCTTCGACCGTCACCGGTACCAGGACGCCCTGCGCATCGGCCAGGCGCTGGCCCGCGAGCTTCCGGCGGTGGCGCCGGTGCGGCGGTTGGCCGGTTTCGCCGCCTACCGCCTCGGTCGGTGGCGGGCGGCGGTCCGCCACCTGGAGGCCTACGGCGAGCTGACCGGCGACGTCGACCACCTGCCGGCTCTGATGGACTGCGAGCGGGCGCTCGGTCGCCCGACCAAGGTGGCGCGGCGCTGGGCCGACCTCCGGCACCGGTCGCCCGATCCCGACGTGCTGGCCGAGGCGCGGATCGTGGCCGTGTCCACCCTGGCCGACCGGGGCCGGCTGGCCGAGGCCATCACCCTGCTCACCGGCGCCGGCGGCGGGCGGGCCCTGCGCAACCCGTCGGGTCGCCACCTCCGGCAGTGGTACGTGCTGGCCGACCTGTACGAGCGGGCCGGCGACATCCCCCAGGCGCGCCAGCTCTTCTCGCGCCTGCTGCGGGCCGAGCCCGAGGCCTACGACGCCGCCGAACGGCTCGAGGCGCTCGGTCCGCCCGGGCGCCGGAGCCGCTCCCGGCGAACCCGCGCTGCGAGCGGCCGCACCCCGGCCCCCCGGTCCCCGGTCCCCGGTGAGCCGGTAGCCCGGTAGGCTCGGATCGATGCCGACCGACCTCCACCAGCTCCTCGGCGACGAGGCCGACGACCTGCTGAACCACGAGGCCAAGGCGTTCCCGGCAGAGGGTCTGGTGCTGCCCGGCCCGGACTTCCTGGACCGGACGTTCCGCGACAGCGACCGGCCGCCGGCGGTCCTCCGCAGCCTGGGGACGCTCTACGGGCACGGGCGACTCGGCGGCACCGGCTACCTGTCGATCCTCCCGGTGGACCAGGGGATCGAGCATTCGGCGGCGGCCAGCTTCGCCCGCAACCCGCGGTACTTCGACCCGGCCAACCTGTGCGAGCTGGCCCTGGCCGGCGAGTGCAGCGCCATCGCCACCACCCTGGGGGGGCTGGGTGCCGTGTCCCGCCGGTACGTCCACCGCATCCCCTTCATCGCCAAGCTCAACCACAACGACTTCCTCCACTACCCGAACACCTACGACCAGGTCCCGTTCGGGACGGCCACTCAGGCCTTCGAGCTGGGGGCGGTGGCGGTGGGCGCCACCGTCTACTTCGGCTCGGACGAGTCGGACCGCCAGCTCCGCGAGGTGTCCGAGGCCTTCGCCGAGGCCCACCAGCTTGGGATGGCCACCGTGCTGTGGTGCTACCTGCGCAACCCGGGATTCAAGAAGGACGGGGTCGACTACCAGGTCTCGGCCGACCTCACCGGCCAGGCCAACCACATGGGCGTGACCATCGAGGCCGACATCATCAAGCAGAAGCAGCCCGAGAACCAGGGCGGCTACAACGCCGTCGGGTTCGGGCGGACCGACCCTCTCGTGTACGACCAGCTCACCACCGACCACCCGATCGACCTCACCCGCTGGCAGGTCGTCAACTGCTATGCCGGCCGGGTCGGGCTCATCAACTCGGGCGGCGAGTCGAAGGGGTCGGGCGACCTGGCCCAGGCCGTCCGCACGGCCGTCATCAACAAACGCGCCGGGGGCCAGGGGCTCATTGTCGGTCGCAAGTCATTCCAGCGCCCGACCGACGAGGGGGCGGCCCTCATCCACGCCATCCAGGACGTCTACCTCGATCCCAAGGTGACGATCGCCTGACCGGGG
>JBOGGE010000123.1:0-5470 GCA_050743865.1 Acidimicrobiales bacterium | reverse complement strand
GAGCCGGGGGCGGAGCCGGGGGCGGCGCCGGGGGCGAGGCGACCGCCGGTCAGGCGACCGGCGCGTGCCAGGAGGGTCAAGGAGTCCTCGGCCGCCACGTAGCGGGGCGCCAGGAGGTGCTGATCGAAGTCGAGGAAGGCAACCGACGACGCCCGCCGCACGCGGTGCAGGACCGCCTCCGTGCCGACCAGGACCGGGGCCTCGGGAACCTCCTGGCGAGGCCCCCAGACCTCGCCCGTCTCCATGCCCAGCAGCGCCGCCAGCTCGCCCCGTACCCGGCTGACGCTGCGCCGGCGGACCGCCAGGCGGGTAGCGCCGCAGGATGCGCACACCGCCGGCCGCACTTGGCCGCACCACCGGCACGCCAGCTCACCCCCCGACTCGCCGACCGTGCGCCCACACCCCTCGCAGCGGACGAGCTCGCCACAACCTGCGCAGGCAAGCAGCGGGGCGGTCCGATTGAGCACGCACACGAGCGGCGCCTCCGGACGGGGAGGTCGGCGATCGGCCAGGCGCACGAGCTCCTCTGACAACAGGCCGGTACGCGGGTCGGCTGCCCGGCGGTCGACGACCGACACCGCCGGCCATCCCTCCCTCTCCACGGCGCGCCCGAGTGCCCGGACCGGGCCGTAGCGCACCTGCTGCACCGCCGACGGGCAGGGCGAGACGAGGGTGCACGGGGCCCCGTCGCGGGCTGCCCGTTCCACCAGCACTTCGACGGGGTCGTACCGGTCCTGGTAGTCGTGACAGTCGAGCACGACGGCGGCTCCGAGGTGGGCGACTGGCGCCCATGCCGCCGAGCGGGAACCCACCACCACGGGCCACCCCGCAGCCGCCTGCGCCCACCCGTCGGCGACGGCCACACCGCGCCGGCGGAGCCGTTCGGTGAGTCGAGCAGCCCAGCCGGTGGACGGGACGAGCACCACGACGGTCCCGGCGGTCGGATGATCGAGCGCCTCGAGCACTATCGGGAGGAGATCCTCAGCCGGCGGACGGCGCAGAAGGTTGGCCCCCGTGACAGCCTCCTCAGCCGTACAGGTGCGGGGTTCCGGGCTCGCCGAGGGCGGTGGTGATGGCAGCACATGGACGTTGCGGTCGGGCGAGGCCAGCCGGAGCACCGTCGCCAGGGGCATAGCCCAGCGCCAAGCCGCCCAGGCCGCCAGATCCAGGACCGCCGGGGGCGGCCCGTGGCCGGACACGCCGGTGATGGCCAACGCCTGCACCTTCGTCGCCGGCGTCACGTCGAGGGCCGTGACCCAACCGCCGACGCGCCGCCCGTGGAACGGGATCCGGACCCGGGTCCCGAGCCGCACCTCCGCCCGCCAGCGGTCCGGAACGGCATAGTCGAAGCGTCGCCGGCTCACCGCCGGCACGTCGGGGACGACCCCGACGATCAGCGCTTCGGTCAGAGGCCCAGCGCCTGGCGAAGGTCGTCCAGGCGGGGCACCGCCTCCCAGGTGAACTCCTTCTCGCTGCGGCCGAAGTGGCCGTATGCGGCGGTACGGCGGTAGATGGGCCGCCGGAGGTCGAGCTCAGAGATGATGGCGGCCGGCCGCAGGTCGAAGAGCTGGCGGATGGCGTCGGCGATCCGTGCCGGGTCGACGGTCTCGGTCCCGAACGTCTCGACCAGCAGCGACACCGGCTGGGCTACCCCGATGGCGTAGGCCACCTGCACCTCGCACCGCCGGGCGGCCCCGGCGGCGACCACGTGCTTGGCCACCCACCGGGCGGCATAGGCGGCGGACCGATCGACCTTGGATGGATCCTTCCCCGAGAACGCTCCGCCGCCGTGGCGGGCCATGCCGCCGTAGGTGTCGACGATGATCTTCCGCCCGGTGAGGCCGGTGTCGGCGTGCGGGCCTCCCAGCTCGAACTGGCCGGTCGGGTTAGCCAGGATACGCATGCCTTCGGTGTCCAGGTCGGCGGGGAGGAGCGGGTGGATCACGTGCTCCCGGAGGTCCGGGAGCAAGAGGGTCTCGAGGTCGATCCCCGGCTGGTGCTGGGTCGAGATCAGGACGGTCTCCAGCGCTACCGGACGACCGTCCTCGTAGGCCACGCTCACCTGGGTCTTGCCGTCCGGCCGGAGGTACGGCAGCACGCCGACCCTGCGGACCTGCGACAGCCGCTGGGCCAGCCGATGGGCCAGCCATACCGGCAGGGGCATCAGGTCGGGGGTCTCGTCACAGGCGTACCCGAACATCATCCCCTGGTCGCCGGCACCCTGGGCGTTGAACCGGTCCTCGCCGCCGGTGCCGTTCCGCAACTCGTAGGCCTGGTCGACGCCCTGGGCGATATCGGGCGACTGCCCGTCGACCGCCACCATCACCCCGCAGGTCCGGCCGTTGAAGCCGTAGGCGTCGTTGTCGTAGCCGATGTCGCACACGACGTCGCGCACGAGGCTAGGGATCTCGATGTAGGTCTCGGTGGTGATCTCACCGGCCACCACCACCAGCCCGGTGGTGAGCAGGGTCTCGCAGGCGACCCGGCTGTACGGGTCCTGCTCGATGAGGGCATCCAGCACGGCGTCGGAGATCTGGTCTGCCATCTTGTCGGGGTGGCCTTCAGTGACCGACTCCGAGGTGAAGGTGGTCCTCACGTGCTCGTCCTCTCTGTGCGTTCCCCCAGCCGGGCGACCACCCTATCCAACACGGCTGCGGCAACCTCCGCCTTGCTGCGCAGCGCCACCTCGATGACGGACACCCCGCCCGTCGCGCCGCCGCGCTCCAGGATCGACACCGCATTGGTGTCGTGGTCGAAGCCGACGCCTGGCGCCGAGACGTCGTTCACCACCAGCAGGTCGACTCCCTTCCGGTCGAGCTTCCGGCGGGCCCGGCCGATCGGGTCGTCGGTCTCGGCGGCGAAACCGACGATCACCTGCCCCGGCTCCCGGCGGCCCACCAGGCCTACCAGGATGTCGGGCGTCGGCTCGAGCAACAGGTCGGGGACCCCGTGCAGCTTTCCGTCGGCCGGCGCCTTCGGGCGGAAGTCGGCCACGGCGGCGGCCATCACCACGACGTCGGCACCGGCGGCGGCGGCGGTCATCGCCGCGTCCATCTCCGAGGCCGTCTCCACCGGCACCACCGCCACCGACGGCGAGGACACCGGCAACGACGACGCGGTGACCAGGGTCACCTCCGCCCCGCGCCGGGCCGCCGCCTCGGCCAGGGCGTGACCCTGCTTGCCCGACGAGCGGTTGGTGATGACCCGCACCGGGTCGATCCGCTCGCGGGTGCCGCCGGCACTGACCACCACCCGCCGGCCCACCAGGTCGCGCCGACCGACCACCTCAAGGGCACGGGCGACCACCGTGGACGGCTCGGCCATCCGGCCGGCACCGACGTCGCCTCCGGCCAGGCGCCCGGTCTCCGGCGGCACCACCACCACCCCGCGACGCCCGAGGACGGCGAGGTTCTCACGTACGGCCGGGTGCTCCCACATCTCGGTGTGCATCGCCGGGCAGACGACCACGGGCGCCCGGGTCGCCAGCAGGGTGGCGGTGAGGAGGTCGTCGGCCAGCCCGGCGGCGTACCGTCCGAGGAAGTCGGCGGTGGCTGGCGCCACCAGCACCAGGTCGGCCGACTGCCCCAGCTGGGTGTGGGGGATGGAACCGTCCCACAGTCCGGTCCGGACCGGCTCGGAGGCCAGGGCGGAGAAGGTGGTGCCGCCGACGAACCGGAGGGCGGCGTCGGTCAGCACCGGTACGACGTGGTGGCCGGCGTCCACCAACCTGCGGCAGACGTCGACAGCCTTGTAGGCGGCAATGCCGCCGCTGACGCCGAGGACGATCCGCACGGCCCGCCTAGCCGGCGGCGGGCCCCTCGTCGCCCGAGACCGGCACCGGCGGTGCGTCCACCTTGGCGTCCTGCTCCCCGGCCACGTCGCCATCCCCCTCGATCTCCCGCGTATAGGTGACCTTGGAGGCGGCGATCTCCTCGAACGCGATCGACAGGGGCTTCCCCGATACCGACGTCACCTGGGGCGGCACGATCCGGCCCAGCCCGTCGCCCAGGCTGTTGTAGTACGAATTCACCTGGCGGGCACGCTGCGAACTCACCGCGACCAGGGTGAACTTGGAGTCGACCTTGTCGAGCAGATCCTCGATCGGGGGGTCCATGAGGGTGTTACGGGCCATCGGCGTCCTTTCGACGGGTGCTGGCCACTATACCGGCTAGCTCCTCCACGGCCCGCCCGACCTGGTCGTTCACGACCTCGCGACTGGCCAGCGTCCTGGCTCGGGCCACCTCATGGCGCCCGGTGGCGATCCGCCGGTCGACGTGCCCGGGGCTGTCGCCGCGGGCGGTCAACCGGGCTCGCTGGACCTCGTCGGACGGCGGGAGGAGGAGGAGCACCACCGCGTCGGGGCGCTTGCCCACCACCTGCTCAGCCCCCTGGACGTCGATCTCGAGCAGCACATCGCTCCCCGGCGGCGGTTCGGGGTCCGGCGTGCCGTACAGGTTGCCCAGGAACTCCGCCCATTCGAGGAACCCACCGTCCGACACCTTGTCCAGGAACTCCCGGCGAGAGACGAACACGTAGGCGTCCTCGGGCTCGCCGTTGCGCCGCGGACGGGTCGTCCACGACTGGCTGAGCCACAACCGAGGGTCGCGAGCGGTCAGCGCAGCCGCCACCGTGCCCTTGCCGGCCCCTCCGGGACCGACGAGCACGAACAGCCGGTGGTCAGCGGGGAGCAGTCTCTTTGAGCAGGTCGGCGCGCTGCTTCGCTCCGAGCCCCTGGAGCCGGCGGCTGTCGGCGATGCCCACGGACTCCATGAGCCGGCGGGCCTTCACCTTGCCCAGTCCTGGCAGCGATTCGAGCACCGAGAGGACTTTCATCTTGCCGACGGTCTCGTCCGAATCGGACTGCCGGAGGAGCTCGGAGAGGGACATGGTCCCCGCCTTGAGCTTCTCCTTCACGTCGGCCCGCTCGCGGCGTACCCTGGCGGCCTTCTCGAGTGCAGCCTGACGCTGCTCGGTGGTCAATGCGGGAGGTTGCGGCATGGGCACCGACTGTAGCGCCTCTCCGCAGGCCGGTCACATGAGGGCTGCCGCCATCTCCTCCCTGGCCAGGACGGCGGCCGCCCTCAGCGCGCCGGCGTCGGGCCCGGCAGCCAACACAGCCCGGGAGATGGCGGGGAGGACGGTCCCCCGTGGGCAGCCGGCGAACAGGGCGCCCACGTCGGCCGCGGTCGCGCCCTGGGCGCCCACGCCGGGGGCCAGCAGCACGCCGCCGACCGAGCCCAACGAGGCGGCGGACGGGGCGCAGGTGGCCCCCACTACCGCACCGACCGACGCGACGGGTGCGACCGGGGCGATCTGCGCGACGGGTGCGGCGGGTGCGGCGGGTGCGGCGGGTGCTGCGGGTGCGGCGGGTGGGACCGGTGCGGTCCGGCCACGCGTGCGCAACTCCTCCGCGTTGAGCTCGGCGACGCCGCGGAGGATGGCGTCGCCCACCGACTGGCGGTCGGCGCCG
>JBOGGE010000122.1:0-34203 GCA_050743865.1 Acidimicrobiales bacterium | reverse complement strand
GGGGGGGGGGGGGGGGGGGGGGGGGGGTGGGGGGGGTGTGACGGGTGGGGTCGGGCCAGGGGTGCGAAACGCCTCGGGGTTGTGCTGGGCGCCGCGGCGGTGTTTGGGGTCGCCCACCGAGGGGCGGTGGGGGCCGACCGACTCCTGGAGAGCGCGACCCTCGGGGTTGCTGCTGCGGGCCACCACGAGGAGACCGCGGCCGTTCCGCCGGGCCGCCGCCACCAGCGGGCCCAGGGAGCCCAGGCCCAGGTAGGGATGGGCCGTGACGGCGTCGGCGGCCAGGGGGCTCCCCTCCCCCAGCCAGGCGTCGGCGTAGGCCTGCGACGTCGAACCGACGTCCCCGCGCTTGGCATCGGCGACCACCAGCAGGCCAGCCCCCGCCGCCTCCTCCAGCAGGCGCTCGAGCACCGCTATGCCAGCGGCGCCGTGCCGTTCGAAGAAGGCCACCTGGGGCTTGACCACCGGGACCACGCCGGCGAACGCCTCGACGCAGCGAGTGACGAAGCTCTGCAGGCCGCCGGCGTCGTCGGGCAGGCCCCAGGCGCCGAGCAAGGCGGCGGATGGGTCGATCCCGCAGCACAGCGGGCCGGTCCGTTCCACCGCCGTCACCACCCGCTCACCGAAGGGCTGCACCGACCACCTCCCGCACCGCGGTCACGCCGTGCCGCCGGCACCACCGGGCCACCCCCTCCTGAACCTTCCACGGCGCCCGGGGGTCGGCGAAGATCGCCGTCCCGACCTGGACGGCGTCGGCGCCCATCTGGAGCAGCTCTACCGCGTCCTCCCCCGATGCCACGCCCCCGACCCCTACGATCCCGGCGCCGGCGAACGCCTGGCGGCAGTCCCGGACGGCCCGGACGGCCACCGGGTGAAGGGGCGGTCCCGACAGGCCCCCCGACCACCGCCGTCCCTGCACGATGTCGACGCCCGCCGCCGGAAGGGTGTTGACCAGGGTCAGCGCCTCGGCCCCGGCGTCCAGGGCAGCCCCGGCGATCTCGCACAGGTCGCTCACGGCCGGGCTGAGCTTCGCCCAGCGAGGGAGGCCCGCCGCCGCCGCCGCCGCCACCGCCTCGCCGGTTGCCGCCGCCGAGGTGGCGAACATCCGCCGACCATCGTCCAGGTTGGGGCAGCTCACGTTGACCTCCACCGCCACCACCCCGGGAGCACCGGCCAGGAGGGCCGCTGCGGCCGCGAACTCCTCGACCGTACGGCCCCAGATGCTGGCCACCACCCGGGCTCCGCAGGACACGAGAGCGGGCAGCTGCTCCTGGCGCCACGGCGCCACACCCGGGCCCTGGAGGCCGACGTGGTTCACCATCCCCCCGCCGCTCGCCGGATGCACTCGGGGCGCGGGATTGCCGGCCCAGGGGATGGCCGACAGGGACTTCACCACCACCGCGCCGAGCGACGACAGGGGGCCGTAGCCCGACAGCTCGACACCGTGGCCGGCGGTGCCCGAGGCCGTCATCACCGGGGCCGGCAGCGAGAGCCGACCCACCGTGGTGCTCATTGTCGTGGCGCTGGTCACGGCGTCACGGCGTCACGGTGCCACG
This sequence comes from Acidimicrobiales bacterium, assembly GCA_050743865.1. Taxonomy (GTDB): domain Bacteria; phylum Actinomycetota; class Acidimicrobiia; order Acidimicrobiales; family RAAP-2; genus DAHUZJ01. The sequence goes on along the minus strand of JBOGGE010000122.1, from coordinate 32,650 downwards.
GCGTCACGGCGTCACGGTGCCACGGCGTCACGGCACGGTGCCACGGCGTCACGGGTCCCGTCGCCACCGGTGCAGCTCCTGGAGCGTCCGGACCGCCAGCGGGTGGGCAGCGCGGTCGGCGATGCCGGCCACTGCCGCCTTGGCGGCGGCAAGCGTCGTGGCGCACGGGACGTGGTGGGCCAGCGCCGCGGCCCGGATGTGCACCCCGTCCGCCTGCGAGCCGCGGCCGCGGGGGGTGTTGACCACCATCTGCACCTTGCCGGACGAGATGAGCTCGACGGCGTCGGTCGCCATCCCTACCTCGCCCACCTTGGCCACCAGGGTCCCGACCGTCACGCCGTGGTCCCGGAGGTACCCGGCGGTCCCCAGGGTGGCGGCGAGCGAGAAGCCGAGGGCCTCCAGGCCCCGGCCGACCTCGAGCCCGCCGGGCTTGTCGCGGTCGGCCAGCGACAGGAAGACGGTCCCGGCCGCCGGGAGCTCGGTCCCGGCCGCCGTCTGGCTCTTGGCGAACGCCAGGCCGAAGGTCATGTCGACGCCCATGACCTCGCCGGTGGAGCGCATCTCGGGCCCGAGGACGGTGTCGACGCCCGGGAAGCGGTCGAACGGGAGCACCGCCTCCTTGACGCTCACGTAGTCCGGGGCGGGCACGATCCCCACCGCCACCGCCGGGACCAGCCCCTCGCCACGCAGCTCGGCCAGGGTGCTCCCCACCATGACCCGGGCCGCCACCATGGCGACGGGCACCCCGGTGGCCTTGGCCACGAAGGGCACCGTACGCGACGCCCGCGGGTTGGCCTCCAGCACGTGCACCGTCCCGTCCTTGACCGCGTACTGGACGTTGATCAGGCCCTCGACGCCGAGGGCCTCGGCCAACGACCGGGTGTGCCGGACGAGGGTGTCGAGCACCGCCGGCGGGAGGGTCTGCGGCGGGAGGGCGCAGGCCGAGTCGCCCGAGTGGACGCCCGCCTGCTCCACGTGCTCCATGATCCCGCACACCAGGACCTCGCCGGTCCGGTCCCGCACGGCGTCGACGTCGACCTCTACCGCGTCTTCCAGGAAACGGTCCACCAGCACCGGCCGCTCGGCGGTGACGCCCCCCTCCCGGGCCAGGCCGCCGGCCAGGTCGTCCATCGCCCGCCGCAGGTCGGCCTCGTCGAAGGCGATCGACATCGCCCGCCCGCCGAGCACGTAGCTCGGTCGCACCAGCACCGGGTACCCGATCCGGCGGGCCACCGCCACCGCCTCGGCGACCCCGGCCGCCGTCCCGCCGGGCGGCTGGGGAATGTCCAGATCCTCGCACAGGACGTTCCACCGCTCCCGGTCCTCGGCCTGGTCGATCGAGGCCGGGCTGGTCCCGAGGACCAGGCCGGGCGCCAGCCGGCTGGCCAGCTTGAGCGGGGTCTGGCCACCGAGCGACACCACGACCCCGACCAGCCGCCCGCCGGCCCGGGTCTCGGCGTCCACCACGTTGGCAACGTCCTCGGCCGTGAGCGGCTCGAAGTAGAGACGGTCTGAGGTGTCGTAGTCGGTGGACACCGTCTCGGGGTTGCAGTTGATCATGACCGTCTCGTAGCCGGCCGCCCGCAGGGCCAGGCTGGCGTGGACGCAGCAGTAGTCGAACTCGATGCCCTGACCGATGCGGTTGGGTCCCGAGCCGAGGATCACCACCCGGTCGCTGGACGACGGCACCACCTCGTCCTCGTCCTCGTAGGTGCCGTAGTGGTAAGGGGTGAACGCCTCGAACTCGGCGCCGCAGGTGTCGACCGTCTTGAACGTCGTCGTCACGCCGGCCGCGGTGCGGGCGGCACGGACGCCGTCCTCCGACCCGCCGAGCAGGTGGGCCAGCTGGGCGTCGGAGAACCCCAGCCGCTTGGCCCGGCGCCACGCCGCCGGGTCCATCGCCGCCACCGAACCCGCCGCCTCCACCCGGCGGCGCCCGTCGGAGATCCGCTCGACCTGGCGGAGGAACCACGGGTCGATCCCGGTGGCCCCGGCCACCGCGTCGACGCCCAGCCCGCGCCGGAGCGCCGACTCGACCTCGAAGATCCGCTCGGGGGTGGCGACCCGCAGCCGCTCGACCAGGGTGGCGTCGTCGACGCCGTCCACCTCGGCCTCGGGCGGGTCGGCGTTGAGCCCGGCCCGGCCCTCCTCGAGCGACCGGACCGCCTTCTGCAGGGACTCGCAGAAGGTCCGGCCGATGGCCATGACCTCCCCCACCGACTGCATCCGGGTCCCCAGCCGCCGCTCGGCCCCGGGCAGCTTCTCGAAGGCCCACCGGGGCATCTTGGTCACCACGTAGTCGATGGTCGGCTCGAAGCTGGCCGGCGTGGCCCGGGTGATGTCGTTGCGGATCTCGTCCAGGCGGTAGCCGACGGCCAGGCGGGCAGCGATCTTGGCGATGGGGAAGCCGGTGGCCTTGGAGGCGAGGGCCGACGAGCGCGAGACGCGCGGGTTCATCTCGATCACCAGCCGGCGCCCGGTCCGCGGGTCGACGGCGAACTGCACGTTGGACCCGCCGGTCTCGACTCCGACCCGGCGGAGGCAGGCGAAGGCGTCGTCGCGCATCGCCTGGTACTCGACGTCGGTGAGGGTCTGGGCCGGGGCCACGGTGATGGAGTCGCCAGTGTGGACGCCCATGGGGTCGAGGTTCTCGATGGAGCAGACGACGACGCAATTGTCGGCGTTGTCGCGCATCACCTCCAGCTCGAACTCCTTCCAGCCGGCGATCGACCGCTCAACCAGGATCTCCCCCACCGGGCTGGCGTCCAGGCCGTCGGCGGCCAGCCGGGCCAGGGCGCCGGCGTCGGCGGCGATGCCCGTGCCCTTCCCGCCCAGGATGAAGCTCGGTCGGACCATGATCGGGTAGCCGATCTGCTCGGCGACGGCCATGGCTTCGTCGAGCGAGTGGGCGAAGCCGGAGGGGGGCACTTCGAGCCCGATCTCGGTCATGGCCCCCTTGAAACGGTCGCGGTCCTCGGCCGTCCGGATCGCCTCCGGGCGGGCCCCGATCACCTCGACCCCGTCGAGGGCACCGCTGGCCAGGAGGTCCATCGTCAGGTTGAGCGCCGTCTGGCCCCCCAGCGTCGGGAGCAGGGCGTCGGGACGCTCCCGTTCGATGATCGCCGCCAGCACGTCGGGGTGCAGGGGCTCGACGTAGGTCCGGTCGGCCGTCGCCGGGTCGGTCATGATGGTCGCCGGGTTCGAGTTGGCCAGCACCACCCGGTACCCCTCCTCGGCCAGCACCCGGCAGGCCTGGGTGCCCGAGTAGTCGAACTCGCACGCCTGGCCGATGATGATGGGCCCGGACCCGATGACCAGGATCGACTCGATGTCGTGGCGGCGCGGCACGCCTCAGCCCCGACCGCCGCCGGCGCCGCCACCACCGGCACCACCACCACCACCACCGCCGGCGCCACCACCGCCGGCGCCACCACCACCGGCGCCGCCGCCGCCGCCACCACCGGCGCCGCCGCCCCGCTGCCGCAGCATCTCCTCGAACCGCCCGAAGAGATAACGAGCGTCGTGCGGTCCCGGCCCGGCCTCCGGGTGGTACTGCACCGAGAACGCAGGCGCCGAGCGGCACCGCATCCCCTCCACCACCCCGTCGTTGAGGTTGACGTGGGTCACCTCGGCGTCGGGGACGTCGGCCACGGCGTAGTTGTGGTTCTGGCTGGTGATCTCCACGCCGCCGTCCGACAGCCGCCGCACCGGGTGGTTGGTCCCGTGGTGGCCGAAGGCGAGCTTGTAGATGGTGCCCCCGAGGGCGGCCCCCAGCAGCTGGTGCCCGAGGCAGATGCCGAAGATCGGCACCCGGCCCAGCAGGCCGGCCACGGCGGCCGTCGGTCCCGGCAGGGCCGCCGGGTCGCCCGGGCCGTTGGACAGGAAGACCCCGTCCGGGCCGAGGAAAAGCACCTCGTCGGCGGTGGTCGCCGCCGGGACCACGGTCACCGTCGCCAAGCGCCCCAGCTGGCGGAGCATCGTCTCTTTGACCCCGAAGTCGTAGGCCACCACCCGCCACGGCCCGTCGCCCCGCACGTACGGGGCGGCGGTGGAGACGCCGCTCACCAGGTCGTGGCCGTCGGTGGCCTCGGCGGCGGCGGCGGCGGCCACGAGCTCGCCGGCCGGCGCCGTGCCGAAGGCGCAGGGCATCGCCCCCCGGTGGCGCAGGTGCCGGGTCAGCCGCCGGGTGTCCACCCCCGTGAGTGCCGGCACCCGGTGGCGGCGCAGGTATGGCTCGAGCCCCCCGGCCGCCCGCCAGTTGGACGGCTCGTCGGCCAGGTCGCGCACCACCACCCCCCGGCACCACGGGCGCCGGGCCTCCTGGTCCTGGGGGTTGACCCCGTAGTTGCCGATGTGCGGGTAGGTGAACGCCACCACCTGCCCGGCGTAGGACGGGTCGGTGAGCACCTCCTGGTACCCGCTGAGGGCGGTGTTGAAGACCAGCTCCCCGGTGGACACCGGCTGGACGTCCCCGGCGGCCTCCCCTTCCAGCACCTCGCCGTCGGCCAGGGCCAGCCGGGCCGGGCGCCGGGTCAACGGACCGCCTCGGCGTCGACCACCACGGCCACGCCGTCCCGCACGGTGTGGCGCACCCGCCCCGTCAGCTCCCAACAGTCGAATGGCGTGTTCCGGCTCAGGCTGGCCAGGGCGCCGGCATCGACCTTCCAGCGGGCGGCGGGGTCCACCACGCACAGGTTGGCCGGCCGCCCCTCGACCACCGGGCCGCCGTGGCGGTCCCCCAGGCCGGCGACGGCGGCGGGCTGCCAGCTCATGAGGGCCAGGACCCGCTCGAGGGGGGCCACGCCGAGGGCCACCGACAGGGCCGTCTCCAGCCCCAGCACCCCCGGTGGGGCCTCGGCGAAGGGCACGTCCTTCGCCTCCGGGGCGTGCGGGGCGTGGTCGGTGGCGATGGCGTCGACGGTGCCGTCGGCCAGGGCGGCGCGCGCCGCCGCCACGTCGTCGTCCCCCCGCAGCGGCGGGTTCACCCGGAACACGGGGTCGAAGCCGGCGACGGCGGCGTGGGTGAGCACCAGGTGGTGCGGGGTCACCTCGGCGGTGACGGCCAGCCCCTCGGCCTTGGCCCGGCGCACCAGGTCCATCGATCCGGCCGTCGAGAGGTGGCAGAGGTGCAGCCGTCCCCCGGTCAACCGGGCCAAGGCGACGTCGCGGGCCACCATCACCTCCTCGGCGGCCGACGGCGCCCCGGGGATCCCCAGCCGGCTGGACCAGGGACCCTCGTGCATCGCCGCCCCGGCCGCCAGGCGCTCGTCCTCGCAGTGCTCGGCCAGGGTGACGCCCAGGCCGCGGGCGTAGTCGAGGGCCCGCCGCATCAGCGCCCCGTCCTGCACCCCGTCGCCGTCGTCGGTGAAGATCCGCACCCCGAGCGCCGCCAGCTCGGCCATCGGCGCCAGGCGCTCCCCGGCCCGGCCGACCGTGATGGCGCCCGCCACCGCCACCTCCACCGCGGCCAGGCGCCCCAGGGCGAGCACCTCGCGCACGGCCCCGGCCGAGTCGAGCGGGGGCTCCGTGTTGGGCATGGCCACCACCGCCGTGTAGCCGCCGAGGGCCGCCGCCCGGGCTCCGCTCTCGACGGTCTCGGCCTCCTCCCGGCCCGGCTGGCGCAGGTGGGTGTGCAGGTCGACCAGGCCGGGGGCCACCACGCAGCCGCCGGCGTCCAGCACCGTGGCCCCGGAGGGCGCCTCGAGGCTCTCGCCGACCATCCGGACCACCCCGTCGGCGACCAGCACGTCGGCGCGGCGGCGACCGCCGGCGTCCACCACCTCACCGCCCCGCACCAGGAGCTCAGCCACGGCCGGCCGGGGCCCCGAGAAGGAGGAAGAGGACGGCCATCCGGACCGCCACCCCGTTGGCCACCTGGCGGGTGACCACCGCCTGGGGCAGGTCGGCCACGTCCCCGGCGATCTCCACCCCCCGGACCATCGGCCCGGGATGGGTGACGATGGCGGTGGGCGCCAGGAGGGCGGCGCGGCGGGCGGTGAGCCCGAAGAAGGCGGTGTACTCGCGCAGGCTGGGCACGAAAGCCCCTGCCCCCCGCTCCGCCTGCAGCCGCAGGAGGGAGACCACGTCGGCCTTGGCCAGCGCCGCGTCGAGGTCCGGGGCCACCGTGACCGGCCAGCCCTCCAGCGACGGCGGCATGAGGCTGGCCGGGCCGGCCAGCGACACCTCGGCCCCGAGGGCGGTGTAGGCCAGCACCTGGGAACGGGCCACCCGGCTGTGCCGCACGTCCCCCACGATCACCACCTGGAGCCCGTCGAAGCCGCGCCCGCCCTGCTCGGCCAGGACCTGGCGGACGGTGAAGCAGTCCAGGAGGGCCTGGGTCGGGTGCTCGTGCCACCCGTCGCCGGCGTTCACCACCTTGGAGCGGTGGACCCAGCCGGCCACCTGGCGGGGGACCCCGGCGGCGGCGTGCCGCACCACCAGGGCGTCGATGCCCATGGCCTCGACCGTCTCCACCGTGTCGCGCAGGGACTCGCCCTTCTTGAGGGACGAACCGGCCGCCGAGAACGACAGCACGTCGGCCGAGAGGCGCTTGGCCGCCGTCTCGAACGAGAGCCGGGTGCGGGTCGACTCCTCGAAGAACAGGGTCGCCACCGCCCTCCCCCGCAGGGTCGGCACCTTGCGGACCGGGCGGCGCTCCACCTCGGCGAAGGCCTCGGCCACGCGGAGCACCTCGTCGATCCCGTCTCGGCCGAGGTCGGCGATGGACAGGAGGTGTGTCACCCGAGCGTCCCGATGGTGACCCCGTCGGCGCTGACGTCGACCATCTCGTGGCGCGACGTCGGGAGGTTCTTGCCGACGTAGTCAGGCCGGATGGGCAGCTCCCGGTGGCCGCGGTCGACCATCACCGCCAGCTGGATGGCCCGGGCCCGGCCGAAGTCGCCCAGCGCGTTGAGGGCCGCCCGCACGGTCCGCCCGGTGAACAGGACGTCGTCGACCAGGACCACCACCTGGCCGGTCAGGTCGACGGGCACGTCGGTCACCGCTTCGGGCAGCACCGGTCGCAGCCCGATGTCGTCGCGGTAGAAGGCGACGTCGAGGGTGCCGACCGGGACCTCGACCCCCTCGACCTCGGTCAGGACCCGAGCCATGGCCTGGGCCAGGGGCACGCCGCCGGTCTGGAGCCCGACGAGGACGACCTCGTCCAGCCCGCCGTTGCGCTCGGCCACCTCGTGCGCCATCCGGGTGAGGGCCCGCTGGACGTCGGTGGCGGCAAGAACCTGGGTACGGGGCACGTAGACGCTACCCAAATGGCTGCGCTCGCGTTCGGCCACCGTTCCTCCTGTCCGTTCGGGCCTCACCGGACCCGCTTCACGGTCAGGTCGGAAGGCTACCCCAGCTGGCGGGCCACCGCCGACAGCACGCCATTGACGAACCCGCCCGACTCCTCGGTCGAGTAGGCCTTGGCCAGCTCGACGGCCTCGTCGATGACCACCGCCACCGGCGGGCCGTCGGGATCGAGCAGCTCGGCGACGGCCAGCCGCAAGAGGAGCCGGTCCAGAACCGCCATCCGGTCGAGCGACCACCCGATGGCGGCCCCGGCCACCAGCCGGTCGGCCTCCTCCCGGTGGGCGTCGGCCCCGGCCACGAGGGCGGCGGCAAAGGGGTCCGGCGGCACGGGCAGGGCCGCCACCACCGCGCTCGGCCGGGCTCCCTTGAGCTCGGCCTCGTACAGCAGCGACAGGGCCCGCTCCCGCGACCGGTGTCGCGAGTCCATGTGGGCTAGGCCCGGGTCAGGTACTCGCCCGAGCGGGTGTCGACCCGGATGGTCTCGCCGGGCCCGACGAACAGGGGCACCTGGACCACCAGGCCGGTCTCGAGGGTGGCCGGCTTGCGCGCCCCCGACACCCGGTCGCCCTGGAGGCCCGGGTCGGTCTCGGCCACCGCCAGCTCGACCGCCGCCGGAAGGTCGACACCGACCACGTCGCCGTCGTAGAGCTGGAGGACGGCGCCGTCGCCCTCCTTCAGGTAGTTGGCAGCGTCCCCGAGGCCGCCCCGGGGCACCTGGAGCTGCTCGTAGGTGGAGCTGTCCATGAACACGTAGTCGTCGCCGTCCCGGTAGAGGAACTGCATCTCCCGCTTGTCGATGATCGCCTGCTCGAGCTTCTCGTCCGCCCGGTAGGTCCGCTCGACCACCGCGCCGGTGCGCAGGTTCTTGAGCTTGGTGCGGACGAAAGCACCGCCCTTCCCCGGCTTCACGTGCTGGAACTCGACGACGCTGCACAGCCCCTCGGGCAGGTCCAGCGTCATGCCGTTCTTCAGGTCGTTGGTGGAGACGGCCATGGCTTCCCTTGCTAGACGGCGACGGCCTTGTCAAAGGCGGTCAGCGGGCGGCAGCCATCCTCGGTCACTACCAGCGTGTCCTCGATCCGGACGCCGCCGGTCCCGGGCAGGTACACCCCCGGCTCGACCGTGACGATCATGCCCGGGACGAGGATAGCAGTGGCCAACGGGCTCACCGTCGGCGCCTCGTGGACGTCGAGGCCGACGCCGTGGCCGGTCCCGTGCTCGAAGGCGTCGGCCCAGCCGGCCTGGCCGATGACCTCCCGGCAGGCGGCGTCGACGTCCTTGGCCGCCACCCCGGGGGCGACGGTGGCCACCCCCCGGGCCTGGGCCTCCCGGACCACCTCGAACACCCGGGCCAGCTCCCCTTCGGGCTCCCCGCCGACGCAGAACGTCCGGGTCATGTCCGACCGGTAGCCCTGGAAAGCAGCGCCGAAGTCCACCACCACCGGGTCGCCGGCGCCGATCGTCCGGTCGCCCGGCCGGTGATGGGGCTTGGCCGAGTTGGGGCCGGAGGCCACGATGGTCTCGAAGGCCGTGCCCTCGGCCCCGCGGCGGCGCATGGCCGAGTCGAGGGCGAGGGCGAACGACGCCTCGGTGGCCCCCGCCACCAGTCCGGGGAGGACCTCGCCCAGGGCGGCGTCGGCGATCGCCGCCGCCCTGGCCATCAGGTCGACCTCGGCGGCGTCCTTCACCTCCCGGAGCCCTTCGACCAGGCCGGAGGTGGGCACCACCTCACCGAACAGCTCGCCCCACCTCCGGCTGGCGGCCCAGGTCACGTGGTCGGCCTCCAGCCCGACCCGGTGGGCCGACGCCAGCGCGCCCTTCACCGCGTCGCGCTGGGCGGACACGCCGCCGACGGCGATCTCCACCGGGCCCCGCACCTCCTCGGCCGACTGCGTGCGGTACCGCCCGTCGGTGGTCAGCACGGCGGCGTCGGGAGTGACGGCCAGGACCGCCGCCGAGCCGGTGAAGCCGGTCAGGTAGCGGACGTTGACCAGGTTGGTGACGACGAGCCCGTCCACTCCGTCGTCGGCCAGGCGCCGGCGCAGCCGGCCGAGCCGTGTCATCGACCCTCCCTCTCCGCCACCAGGCGGGCGGCCGCCTCGATCGCCAGCTCGTACCCCAACCCTCCGAACCCCGCCACCATGCCGGCGGCCACCGGCGCCACCACCGAGGTGTGGCGGAACGGCTCCCGGGCGGCCGGGTTGGAGAGGTGCACCTCCACCACCACCCCGTCGTACGCCGCCAGGGCGTCATGGAGCGACCAGCTGGTGTGGGTCAGCGCGCCGGCATTGACGACGATCGCCGCCGCCCCCCGCGCCTCGTGCACCGCCTCCACCAGGTCCCCCTCGTGGTTCGACTGGACGTGCTCCACGTCGAAGCCGCGGGCCCGCGCCGCCTCGGTCGCCGTGCGCACGTGGTCGGCCAGGCTCGCCGCGCCGTACACCTCCGGCTGGCGCTCGCCCAGGAGATCGAGGTTCGGGCCCGACAGCAGCACTATGCGCACGGCACCATCTCCGCCAGGGTAGCCAGCGCGGCGCCGGCCGGGACGTCCCGCACCACCTCGACCCCGCGCTCCCCGTCGAGCACGAAGGTGAGGTCGTGGCGCGCCTTCTTGTCCCGGGCCATGTAGCCGAGCAACGCTTCGGGATCGGCGCCCGGGGGGAGGGCCGTCGGGAGGCCGAGACCGGCCACCACCCGGCGGTGCGCTTCGACCCGCCCCTCGTCGATCCGGCCGAGCCGGCGGGCCAGGAGGGCGGCGAACACCAGGCCGGTCCCGACCGCTTCGCCGTGGCGGAGGTCGCCCCCCGACGAGAGGGCCCACGCCTCGAGCGAGTGGGCCAGCGTGTGCCCGTAGTTGAGCAGCATCCGCCGACCGCCCTCCCGCTCGTCGGCCGCCACCACCTCCGCCTTGATCGCCGCGCACCGGGCCACCTGCCGGTCCAGCGGCAGGTCCAGGAGGCAGGGAGCGTCCAAGAAGGCGTACTTGGCGACCTCCCCCCGCCCGCACGCCCACTCCCGCTCGGGCAGGGTGGCGAGCGTGGCGGTGTCGCACAGCACGGCCCGGGGCTGCCAGAAGGCGCCCACCAGGTTCTTGCCCTCGGGCAGGTCGACGCCCGTCTTGCCGCCGATCGCCGCGTCCACCTGTCCCAGCAGGGTGGTGGGAACGTTCACGTAGGCGGTCCCGCGGTGGTAGACGGCGGCGGCGAAGCCGGCGGCGTCCGTCACCACGCCACCCCCCACCGCCACCACCACGTCGCTCCGGGCCAACCCGGCAGTGGCGAACCGCCGGCACAGGTCCCCGACCGCCGGCAGGGTCTTGTGCTCCTCGCCGCCCTCCACCGGGTGGACGTCGAAGGGCACGCCCGGGTCCAGGTCGCCGAACCACGGCTGGGCAGCCAGGGCCGGCTCGGTCACCACCGCCGCCTGCCGGGCCGAGGGGACCTGCTCGGCCACCACCCGGGCCAGCTCCCGGCGCACCCCGTCGCCCACCAGCACCTCGTAGCGTCGGAGGCCCAGCTCGACCCCGACGGTGATCACGGCGCCGCCCGGGCGACGCCGGCATCGACCTCCGCCGCCACCTGCTCGGGCGTGAGGCGGTCCACGTCGACCACCACGTCGGCCACCTCGGCGTAGAGGGGCCGGCGCACGGCGTCCAGGCGGGCCAGGGCCGCCGCCGCACCGCCTTCGAGCAGCGGCCGGCCGGCACCGGTCCCCACCCGTGCCGCCAGGGTGGCGGGGTCGGCCCGGAGCCAGACCACCGTGCCGCCGCTCGCCAGGAGGCGGCGGTTCTCCGGGTCGAGCACCGCCCCACCGGCCACCGACACCACCGCCGGGTGGCGGCCGGCGAGCGCCCGGCGCAGGGCGTCGGTCTCGACGGACCGGAACGCCGCCTCCCCGCCAGCCTCGAAAAGCTCGGCCACCCGGTGCCCGGTCGCCTGCTCCACCTCCTCGTCCGAGTCGACGTAAAGCCAGCCGAGCCGGGCGGCCAGGAGGCGGCCGACCGTCGTCTTCCCGGCACCCATCATCCCGACCAGGAGCACCTTCACGGACCGATCGGCCCGGACAGCGTCTCGCCCAGCGACGCCACGAAGCCGTCGCGGTTGCGCATGACCTCGGCCAGCGAGTCGCCGCCGAACTTGCGGAGGGACTCCCCCGCCAGCACCAGGGCGGTCATCGTCTCGGCCACCACGCCCATGGCCGGCAGGGCGGTGACGTCGGTGCGCTCCTTGAAGCTGATCGTCGGCTCTCCGGTCGCCACGTCGACCGTCTCCAGCACCGGCCGGTTGAGGGTGGACAGTGGCTTCATCGCCAGGCGGGCGACCACCAGGCCCCCGATGGAGATGCCACCCTCGATGCCGCCGGCCCGGGTGGTGCGCCGGCGGAACTCGCCGTCCTCGATCCGGATGGCGTCGTGCGCCTCGGACCCGCGGCGGCCGGCGACGTCCCATCCTTCGCCGACCTCCACCGCCTTGACCGCATGGATGCTCATCAGCGCCTGGGCCAACAGCCCGTCCAGCTTCCGGTCCCAGTGGACGTGGCTGCCGAGACCGACCGGCACGTTGTAGGCCAGCACCTCGACCAGGCCGCCCAGCGAGTCACCGTCCTTGGCCGCCGCCTTCACTGCCGCCACCATCTTCGGCTCGGCCGACGGGTCGGCCACCCGCACCGGCGACTCGTCCACCCGCTCCAGGTCGGCGGGCCCGGGGCGGCGGCCGTCGGCCGTCACCGGCCCCAGCTGGACGACGTGGCTCACCACCGACATCCCGAGATGCGACAGGAGCAGCTTGGCCAGGGTGCCGGCGGCCACCCGGGCCGCCGTCTCGCGGGCCGAGGCCCGCTCGAGGACGTCGCGGGCGTCGTCGAAGCCGTACTTCTGCATCCCGGCCAGGTCGGCGTGGCCAGGGCGGGGCTGGGTCAGCACCTTGGCCGGATCCGGGCGGCCCGGCGCCGGCGACATCTCGGCGGTCCACTTGCGCTCCCACTCGGCGTTGGCGATCTCGATGGCCACCGGCGCGCCGAGGGTGCGACCGTGGCGGACGCCGCCCAGCAGGGTCACGTCGTCGGTCTCGAAGCGCATGCGCGGCCCGCGGCCGAACCCGAGCCGCCGCCGCCGGAGCTCGGCCTGCACCTGCTCGACCGTGACCGGCAGGCCGGCCGGCAGCCCCTCGACCACGACGACCAGCGCCTTGCCGTGGGACTCCCCGGCAGTGAGGTACCGCAGCACCGCCCCAACCTAACCGTGGAGCCAGAGGTTGCCCAGGTAGCCGCCCCAAAGGACGCCGACCATGGCGCCGGCGGCCAGGGCCGGGGCGAACGGGAACTTGGTGGTCCCCCTGGCCACCAGGGTGGCCACCCCGACGACCACGCCGAGGGCGAACGCCGCCAGGAAGCCGATGTACAGCTGGCGGAACCCGAGCCATCCGAGGGACATCCCGACCAGGCCGGCCAGCCGAACGTCGCCGAACCCCAGCCCCCTGGGGTAGATCCACCACACGGCGGCGAAGACGCCGAAGGCGGCCGCCCCTCCCCCGGCGGCACCGGCCAGCGACCCCCACCTGCCGGCGGCGGCCGACGCCGCCAGCAGGGCGGCGGCGGTGACGGCCAGCGTCGGGTAGAGGATCCGACGGGGCACCAGGCCCGTGCCGAGGTCGACCGACGACATGGCGACCAACCCGGCGCCGAGCAGGCAGTAGGCCGCGAGCTGCGGCACGGCTCCCAGGCGGGCGGCGGTGAGGGCCAGCAGGGCACCCGTGACGGCGCCGGCGACGGCGCGCCGCCCCCGCCCGGCGACGCGCTCCACCACCCCGTCCAGCCATGCGCCCGCTACGACGCCCCCGGCGGTGCAGCCGGCCACCACCCCCCCTGTGGTCACCTCCGGCATCCTACTTCCGGGCTAGGGTGCGCCCGCATGCACGAATGGGTCAGCTTCGAGGACCCGGACGAAGAGCGCACGTGGCTGTTCGACGCCACGTTCCTCGCCAGCCGGTGGACGTGCGTGTACGGGCGGGGCTGCCAGGGGGTGCTGACCGAGCCCGCTCCCGAGCTCGTCCAGGGGTGCTGCTCCTACGGCGCCCACATGGTCGACGACGAGGACGTGCGCCGGGTCGAGCGCCACGCGGCGACCCTGGGCCCCGACGAGTGGCAGTTCGCCGACCGCGGGCGCCGGCGAGGGGTGTTCAAGACCAACAAGCACGGCGAGACGGTGACCCGGCTGGTCGACGGGGCATGCATCTTCCTCAACCGTCCAGGCTTTCCCGCCGGCCCGGGTTGCGCCCTGCACCAGGCGGCGGCGGCCAGGGGCCGACACCCGCTGGAGCTCAAGCCGGAGGTCTGCTGGCAGCTCCCCCTGCGCCGTGAGGACGAGGTGGACGACGACGGCCACGTGACCTCGACCGTGAGCCAGTGGGACCGGCGGCACTGGGGCGCCGGCGGGCTCGAGTTCGCCTGGTGGTGCACCGAGGCCCCGGAGGCGTTCGTCGGCCAGCACCCGGTGTACGTGGAGATGGAGGCCGAGCTGACGGCCATGGCGGGCACGGCGGTGTACCGGATGCTGGCCGCGTACCTGTCAGAGCGAGCCCCACTGCCCCACCCCGTGGTGCGTCAGTCCTCCTCGTCGGGGACGGCGCCGAGGATCCGGTCGTAGCGGTCCTCCTCGGCCAGGCACCACGACGCGTGGACGTCGTCCGGCTCGGCACCGCACTCTGGGCACCGATGCCCGTCGGTGGTAACCGAGCGCTTCAGGCTCCGCGCCTCTTCGAAGCGCCGATGGCGTCCCTTCTTCACGACCACTCCCTTGCTGCCCGTCGGTGCCGGCAGGCCGCCGGCGCCCGCCGCCGCGTGGAGCCCCCGGTCGATCCCCCCAGGTCGTGACCGCGACCCGAGGTCGACATCTCCGCACGCAGTCTAGCTCGCCTACGATGGCCGACGTGCCGGCGACGTTCGATCCCGACGCCATGGTGGTGCGCTTCCGCCGCCGTGCCGAGGCCGTCCGGGAACGGGGGCTGCCGCCGGTGGAGGGGCCTGAGCGCCAGCGGATCCGCCAGCAGGCCCAGGTCGACTACATGGACTTCGCCATGCTGGGTGACGCCCAGGCGACGCTGGCGGACGGCGTGCTCACCCTGCGCGTCGACCTGCGCCCGAAGGAGGGCCCGCCGGCCTGAGCCGGCGGCGACCGGTGGCGGTCGGTGGCTCCCGACCCGCCGGCGGCCGGGCCGGCGCGCCGGGTGGTGGCGCCTGCGGGTGCTAGCCGCCGTAGCTCATCCTGGTGTCCTCCATCCGCAGGATCGCCGGAAGGTCCCCGGCGGCGCCGACCGCCACCACTTCGCCCACGAACAGCCGGTGGCTGCCCAGATCCAGCCGGTGGCGGACCTGGCAGTCCAGCCAGGCGACGGCCCGCTCGAGGATCGGCGCTCCGGTGGCCTCCTCGTGCACCGCCTCCCCGGCCATCGACACCGCCCGGCCGCCGGCGCCGAGCGACGTCTCGTCCTGGCCCACCGGCTTGGCGAACCGCCGCACCACCGCCCGGTCCTCCCGGGCCAGGAGGTTCACGGAGAAGCAGCCGCCCGCCTCCACCAGCCCGCTGGTGACGGCGCCCGACTCGACCGCCACCGCCACCAGCTTGGGATCGGTCGCCACCTGGACGACCAGGCTGGCCGTCATCAGGTTCCGGCGGCCACCGGCGCGGCTGCCGACCACGTAGAGGCCGGTGGGGAGGGCCCACAGGACCCGCCGGCGGAGGCGGTCGTCCACCTCCCTCACCCGAGCACTGTCGAGGCGCCGCCGGGCACCGTGGTGGTGGTGGTCGGGACGGTCCGCCCGGTCACCCGGGCCACCCGGGCCAGGACCTGCTCGAAGATCGCCTCGGCGCGACGGCGGTCGCCGGCCGACTCGGCCAGCAGGCTGGCACCGGTGGCCCCGCCGCGGTAGCAGGCCTCGCCGGCGTCGTACTCGAGGGCGTAGGCGCGGGCCAGGGCGACCGTGACCGCGGTGTCCGGGGATGGCAGGTTGTCGTTGGCTGTCTGGGCGTCGTTGGCCATCACCGCGCACACCGTGTGCACGGCCGTCGTGCCCTGATGCCGGGCCAGCGCCTCCGCCACGTGGTGGCCGTCGTCGACCAGGGTGCCGATCGACTGGCCCAGCTTGGCGCTGGCCACCCATCCGGCCAGGCGCGCCGACGGCGTGCCCGACGGCCGGCCGCTGCTGGCCACGGCGAAGGCGACGATGGCCGCCGCCACCACGGCGACGACCCCGACCGGGACCCACCACCGCACCCTCATCCGAAACGCAGCAGGTGCTGGTCCCGGCGCCCGCGGCGCAGCACGACGTAACGGTCGTGAAGGAGGTCGTCGATGGCGAGGGCGGCCCCGTCGTCGACCCGGTGGTTGTTGACGTACGCCCCGCCCTGGGCCATGACGCGCCGCGCCTCGCCCCTCGAGGCAGCCAGGCCCGAGCGCACCAGCGCGTCGAGCACCGGCAGGCCGCCGCCCAGCAGGTCCCTGGCCAGGTCGGTCGACGGGGCGTCCGACACCACCTCGAGCAACGTCGGCTCGTCGAGGGCGGCGAGCTCCTCGCCGAACAGCGCCCGCGACGCCCGCTCGGCCCGCTCGGCCGCCGGTCGCCCGTGCACGAGGTCGCAGACCGCCCGGGCCAGCGCCTGCTGTGCGGCCCGACGCTCGGGTCGGGTCGCCGTCTCGTCGTCGAGGGAGGTGATCTCGTCGACCGGGAGGAAGGTGAGCTGGCGGAGATAGGTCCCGACGGCGGCGTCCTCGGCCTGCAGGAAGAACTGGTAGAGGCGGTACGGGCTGGTCCGGGCCGGGTCCAGCCAGACGGTGCCTGTCGCCGTCTTCCCGTACTTGGCGCCGTCGGGCTTGGTCAGGAGCGGCGTCGTCATCCCGTGGACCCGGTCGCCGGTCACCTTGCGGACCAGCTCGACCCCCATGGTGATGTTGCCCCACTGGTCGCTCCCGCCGACCTGGACCTGGCAGTCGTGGTCGCAGTGGAGGCGGAGGAAATCGTAGGCCTGGAGGAGCATGTAGCTGAACTCGGTGTAGGAGATCCCCTGCTCGGTGCGGCTGCGAACCGACTCCTTGGCCACCATCTGGTTCACCGTGAAGTGCTTGCCGACGTCGCGTAGGAACCCGAGCAGCCGGGCCTCGCCCAGCCATGCCACGTTGTCGAGGAGCAGGGCGCCGTCGAGATCCAAGAAGCGAGCCAGCTGCGGCCGGATCCCCTCCAGGTTGGCCCGGAGCTCGTCGGGACCGAGGAGGGCCCGCTCGCCCTCCCGACCCCCCGGGTCCCCCACCATCCCGGTGCCGCCGCCGGCCAGGGCGATGGGGCGGTGCCCGGCCAGCTGGAACCGCCGGAGCGTCAGGAGCGGCAGCAGGTGCCCGACGTGGAGGCTCGCCGCCGTCGGGTCGAACCCGGTGTAGACGGTGACCGGACCGTCGTCGAGCAGCCTGAGCAGGTCGTCGTCGGTGACTTGGTGCACCAGGCGGCGCCGGCGCAGGTCATCCGAGAGCACCGGCTCAGCCTGCCATACCGTTACCCCAACGCCTGGACGGCGGCGGCGGCGGCGGCACGGTGGATCCGGTCGTGCACGGCCACGTTGGCCCGACGGTCGGGGACCCGGATCCGGACCACCTCGACCCCGGCGGCCAGGGCGGCACCCAGCTCGTCGAAGCTGCCGGCGTCGGCCACGTCGAGCCCGAACCCGGCGGCCACCCGAGCCACATCGGGAGCCTGGGGGGTGCCGAAGAGCTGCTCGAAGCGGGAGCGTTCGACCGCCGCCGCCTGGGGAAGGAAGTCGAAGATGCCGCCCCCGCCGTTGTCCACCACCACCAGGGTGCACGCCGTGCGGGGGGCGCCGGCCGGCCGGACGAGTGCCGAGGCGTCGTGGAGGAAGGCCAGGTCCCCCACCAGCCCGACCACCGGTCCGGAGCCGGCGGCGGCGGCACCGAGGGCGGTCGAGCAGACCCCGTCGATGCCGTTGGCGCCGCGGTTGGCCAGCACCGGCGGCGGTTCGGCCACCGGCGGGGCGTACCACTCGAGCTCGCGCACCGGCATCGACGACGACGCCACCACCGTGGTGCCCGGGGACAGGAGCCCGTACAGCCGCCGGGCCACCGCCGGCTCGGTGAACCCCCCGGCCAGGACGTCGTCGATGGCGCGCTGGGCGGCCGCCTCGGCCGCCCGCCACCGGCCCAGCCACGCCCCGCCGGTCGGGCCACCCCGGGCGCCGGACGCCGCCGCCACCAGCCACCCCGCCGGGTCGGCCCGGTGGACGGTCGACACCATGCGGTCGGGATCCGCCCACCGCCACCACGGGTCGACGGCCACGATCTCGCCCCCGGCCCCCGCCAGCCAGGCCCCGAGTGCTTTCGAGGTCCACGGCGAGCCGAGGACGACCGCCACCTCGGGGCGGAGCGCCGTCCCCACCGCCTCCGACCGGAGCAGGGCGTCGGCGGCCCCCACCACCGCCGGGTGGTCCGTGCGGCAGCCCGAGCGGGGGTCGGCCAGCACCGGCCAGCCGAGGGCCTCGGCCAGCGCCAGCACCAGCTCGGGGGGACCGGCACCGGCCCCGGCCACCAGCACCCCCCGCCGCCGGTGCCAGGTCCGGGCGGCGTCGGCGCCCGTCGCGCCGCCCGGCCCGGGGGCAGTCCCGGCGGCAGGCCCGGGGGCAGTCCCGGGGACAGTCCCGGGGGCAGTCCCGGGGGCAGTCCCCACCCGGACGGACGGCCGTCCGTCCGCCCCGCCGGCGGGCAACGGCCCGGCCTCGGCCAGGAGCGGCTCCCGGAAGGCGAGGTTGAGGTGGACCGGTCCCGGCCCGGTCGGGCCGGCCGACGCCTCGAGGACCGCCCGGGCCGCAAGTGCCCGCCACGTGCGCCGGGTGGACTCGACGGGCACGCCGGGATCGGCCGACCAGCGGACGGCGGACCCGAAGAGGCCGCGCTGGTCGATCGTCTGGGGAGCGCCCACGC
Organism: Acidimicrobiales bacterium; assembly: GCA_050743865.1. Taxonomy (GTDB): domain Bacteria; phylum Actinomycetota; class Acidimicrobiia; order Acidimicrobiales; family RAAP-2; genus DAHUZJ01. The sequence continues at coordinate 14,366 of JBOGGE010000122.1, read as the reverse complement.
CCTGCAGCTCGGGTGGCCGGTCCGCAGTGCACACGATCACCGGCACCCGGCCGTAATGGGCCTCGACCACGGCCGGGTGCAGTTCGGCGGCCGCCGTGCCGCTGGTGGTGCAGACGACCGGCGGTCGGCCGGTGGCCATGGCCAGGCCGAGGGCGAAGAAGCCGGCGCCGCGCTCGTCCAGCCGGACGTGGACCCGCAGCTCCGCCCGCTCGGCGAGGGCGAGGGCCAGGGGGGCCGAGCGCGATCCCGGGCACACCACGGCGTCGGTCACCCCTGACCGCACCCACTCGTCGGCCAGGGTGGCGGCGAACGTGGCCTGGGTTACGCTCACTTCGTGCTCCGACGCCCGCGGTGAGCCTCTTCGTCCGGCCGGTCGGGGTGGCGCGCGGGACGCCGCTGGTGCTGGCGCACGGCTTTACCCAGACCGGCCGGCTGTGGGGATCCCTCGAGGCGCTGCTGGCCCGTCACCGCCGGCTGGTCGCCGTCGATCTCCCGGGGCACGGGGAGTCCGCTGGCGTCCGCGCCGGGCTGGTCGAAGCGGGCGTGATGGTGGCGGAGGCGGCCGGAGAGCGCTGCGACCTGCTCGGTTACTCCCTGGGCGCACGCGTCGCCCTCCACGCCGCCCTGGAGCGACCGGACCTGGTCCGCCGGCTGCTGCTCATCGGCGGCACCGCCGGCATCGACGACCCCCGGGCCCGGGCCGAACGCCGTGCCCGGGACGACGCCACGGCCGACGAGCTCGAACGTTCGGGCGACGTCGCCGGGTTCGTCCGCCGGTGGCTGGCCGCCCCGATGTGGACCGGCCTGCCGGCCGGGGTCCTCGGGGCCGAGGAGCGGGGCCGGAACACCGCCGCCGGTCTGGCCTCGAGCCTGCGACTGGCCGGCACCGGCACCCAGGACCCCCTCTGGCGTCGCCTCCCGCACCTGGCGCCACCCGTCCTGGTACTGGCCGGCGCGTGCGACACCCGCTTCACCGTCGCCGGGGAGCGAATGGCCCGGGCGGCGCGCCAGGGCGCGCTGTCCCTGGTCCCGGGCGCCGGTCACGCCGCCCACCTCGCCCAACCGGCCCTCACCGCCCGGCTGGTCGAGCGCTTCTGCCGCTGATTCACAGGACGATCCCGGCCGCCAGCAGCACGCCGACGGCAACCTGCAGGCGGCCGGTGGCGCCGAGGACGGGCAGCAGCCGCAGCCCCTCGGCGCCACCCCTCACGGCCCGGACCGGGCTGGCGGCCAGGGGCAGGGCCACCAGGGCGATCAGCGCCCAGGGACGCACCGTTGCCACCAGGGCCACGCCTCCCACCACCCCGGCCAGCGACCCCACGTACAGCCAACCGGCCCGCCGGCGGCCGAGGCGGACGGCGAGGGTGCGCTTGGCCGAGCGGCGATCGCCGTCCACGTCGCGCAGGTTGTTGGCCTCCAGGAGCGCCGTGGCCAGCAGGCCGACCGGCACTGCCGCCCACAGGGCGAGCAGGGACCACCCGTGCTGCACGTACGCCGAGCCGACGGTGGCCACCAGCCCGAAGAAGCAGAACACGAACAGCTCGCCCAGTCCCAGGTAGCCGTAGGGCCGGGGCCCGCCGGTGTACAGCCAGCCGGCGCCCACGCAGGCGACCCCGACCGCCACCAGCCACCACGAGGTGGCCACGGCCAGGATCAGGCCGGCGGCGGCGGCCACGACGAAAGCAGCGTAGGCGGCCCGGCGCACCGCCGACGGCGTCGCCAGACCGGTCGACACCAGCCGGGTCGGGCCGACGCGCCCGGCGTCGGTGCCCCGGACCCCGTCGGCGTAGTCGTTGGCGTAGTTGGTCCCGACCTGGAGGGCCACCGCCACCACCAGCGCGTCGGCCGCCCGCCACCAGACCAGCCCGCCCCCGGTCCAGCCGACGGCAGTCCCCACCACCACCGGCACCGCCGCCGCCGCCAGGGTCCGGGGCCTCGCCCCCTGGACCCAGCGGCTCAGGGCCAACGCGGATCCCGGCGATCACGCCTGCCGGTGGCCGCGGTCATGGCGACCTACGCTACCGGCACATGCCCGAGCTCGTCGCCCTGGACCTGCCCGGAGGCCGTGGGCTGGTCGACGCCCTCCAGGCGGTGTGGGACACCGGCGACGCCGCCGCCCCGCTCGATCCCCGCCTCCCGCCGCCGGCCCGGCGGGCGCTGGTGGCGGCCTTGCGGCCAACCCGGGTCGTCGGCCCCGACGGCGAGATCTCGCGACTCGAGGGGGGGGCGCCGGTGGAGGCCGGGGACGCCGTGGTCGTCGCCACCAGCGGGTCGACGGGTGAGCCCCGGGGGGTGGTGCTCACCCACGACGCGGTGGCGGCCAGCGCCCGCTCGACCAGCCGGCGCCTCGGGGTCGACCCGTCTCGCCACGCCTGGCTCGCCTGCCTGCCGCCGGCGCACGTCGGCGGCCTGGCGGTGGTCATACGGGCCCTCCTGACCGGCACCCGGCTGGTCGCCCGCCCCGGGTTCGACCCGGACGAGGCGGAGCGGCTGGCGATGGCGGGCGAGGTCACCCACGTGGCGCTGGTGACCACGGCATTGCAGCGGCTCGACCCGTCGGTCTTCACCACCATCGTGCTCGGCGGGGCGGCGGCGCCGGCCAGGCTCCCGGGCAACGTCGTCGTCACCTACGGCATGACCGAGACCGGCTCGGGCGTTGTGTACGACGGGGTGGCGCTCGACGGCGTCGAGGTGGCCATCGGCAGCGGCCGGGCGGGCGACGGCGCTCCGGGCGAGGTGCTGCTGCGGTGCCCGATGCTGCTGCGCGCCTACCGAGACGGCGCCGACCCCCGCATCCCGGGCCCCGACGGCCGGGGCGGCTGGCTCCCGACCGGCGACGGCGGGCACTTGGACGCCGACGGGCGGCTGGTGGTCGAGGGCCGCCTGTCCGAGGTGGTCGTCACCGGCGGGGAGAAGGTGTGGCCGGCACCGGTCGAGAAGGTGCTGGTCAGCCATCCGGCGGTGGACGAGGCGGCGGTGTGGAAGCGTCCCGACCCTGAGTGGGGCGAGCGGGTGGTGGCCTGGGTCGTCCCCACCGACCCCGCGGCCCCGCCGGATCTGGGCGAGCTGCGGGACCTGGTGGCGGCCACCCTGGCGCCGTGGGCGGCGCCCAAGGAGCTGGTCCTTCTCGACGCGCTTCCCCGCACGGCGTCGGGCAAGGTCCGCCGGGCCGACCTTGTCCGGCCCGCCGACCACCGGGGCCCGGAAGCCAGCCGTCGGGAAGGCCGGACACGCCCCTAGCATCGACGGGGTGAACCGCCTGGCCGGAGAGAGCAGCCCGTACCTCCGCCAGCACGCCGGCAATCCCGTCGACTGGTACCCGTGGGGCCCCGACGCGCTGGCAGCCGCCCGGCGCGACGACAAGCCGCTCTTCGTCTCCATCGGGTACGCCTCGTGCCACTGGTGCCACGTGATGGCCCACGAGAGCTTCGAGGACCCGGCGGCGGCGGCCGAGCTCAACCGCTCCTTCATCCCGGTGAAGGTCGACCGCGAGGAACGGCCCGACGTCGACGCCGTCTACATGGCTGCGGTCCAGGCGACCACCGGATCCGGCGGCTGGCCGATGTCGGTGTTCTGCACCCCGGACGGGCGACCGTTCCTGGGAGGGACGTACTTCCCGCCGCACGACCGCCACGGCATGCCGTCGTTCCGGCGGGTGATGGCGGCGGTGGCCGACGCCTGGCGGGACCGCCGGGCCGAGGTGGAGGCCCAGGCCGACGCCCTGCTCCGGGCCGTGGCCCAGGGGGTCCGCCCACCCGGGACCCCCGGCCCGGCCCCGCGCACCGACGCCGTGCTGGCCCGGCTGGTCGGCGAGCTGGCCGAGCGTTTCGACGCCGAGTGGGGAGGTTTCGGCCCGGCGCCGAAGTTCCCCCGGCCCGTCCTGGTCGAGCTGTGCCTGTGGCACCACCGCGCCACCGCCGACCCGGCGTCGCTGGCCATGGCCACCTCCACCCTCGGAGCGATGGCCGCCGGCGGGATCTACGACCACCTGGCCGGGGGTTTCGCCCGGTACTCCACCGACCGGGAATGGACGGTGCCGCACTTCGAGAAGATGCTCACCGACCAGGCCCTCCTGGCCAGGGCCTACCTCCACGCCTGGCAGGCGACCGGCGACGAACGGTGGCTCCAGGTCGTCACCGAGACCCTCGACTACGTGCTCACCGACCTGTCCGACCCGGGGGGCGGGCTCTGCTCCTCGGAGGACGCCGACGCCGGCGGGGTGGAGGGCGGGCACACCACCTTCTCCCCCGATCAGGTGCGCCGGGCGCTGGCGGCGGCCGGGCGGGACGACCTGGCGGCGGTCGCCCTGGACTGGTACGGCATCACCGACGCCGGCAACTTCGACGGGACGACGGTGCTCCGCCGCCCGCTCGGAAAGCCGCTCCACCGCCCGCCCGAGGTGGAGGAGGCCCGGCGCCTCCTGCTCGCCGAACGGCGCCGGCGGCCCCAGCCGGCCCGCGACGGGAAGGTGCTCACCGAGTGGAACGCCATGGCCGTCGCCACCCTGGCCGAAGCGGCGGCGGCGACCGGGACGCCGCGTTGGGCGGGCGCCGCCGTCCGGCTCGGCCAGGAGCTCTTCACCCGGTCACGGCGCCCCGACGGGCGCTGGCTCCGGGCGGCGGGCACCGACGTCCCGGCGTTCGCCGCCGACCACGCCTGGCTGGTGGCGTGCGCGACCCGGTTGGGCGAGCTGACCGGCGAGGCGGCCTGGACGCGGCGGGCCGTCGAGACGGCCCGGGAGATGCTGGACCTCTTCGTGGACGGGGACGGCCGGCTGTGCACGACCGGCCACGACGCGGAGCAGCTCGTGGTCCGGCCGGTCGACGTCCTCGACGGCGCCGTCCCCTCGGCCAGTTCGGCGGCGGCCCAGGCGCTCCTGCGGCTGGCGGCGCTCACCGACGACGACCGGCTGCGCTCCGCCGGCGAGCGCCTGGTCGAGCTGGTCTCGCCCCTGCTCGAGCGCCAGCCGACGGCGGTGGCCGACATGGTGCCGGCCCTGGCCCTCGTCGAGGGAGGGACCGAGGTGGTGGTGGCCGGGGACCGCCCCGACCTCCTGGCCGAGGTCCGCCGCCACTGGCTGCCCGACGCCGTGGTGGCGTGGGGCGAGCCCACCGGGTCACCGCTGTGGACGGACCGGGCCCCCGGGGCGGCCTACGTCTGTCACCGTTCCGCCTGCCGGTCGCCGGCCCACGACGTCCCCACCCTGGCGTCCCAACTTGGCTAGCTTGTGCCCGGGCAACGGGCCAGGGAGGTCGACCAGAAGTGCCGGACAACGGACGCCAGGCGCAGGACCGCGGACGAGCGGTCCTTCGAGACGTCGTCCGACGCGACCGGGCGGTGACCGACGGCGGGGCGCGCCTGCGGTTGCTGGTCCTGGCTTGCACCGCCGACGGCACCACTGCCGTGGACCTGGCCTCCGGCGCTTTGCTCCGCCTGCGGGTCCCGTGGCCGGACGGGCACTCGCCCGATCTTTCCGCCTTCGACGTGGTCGAGTCCACGCTGGCCGACGACCCGGAACGGGACGACCTGGCCCAGCCGGAAGCGGCGACCGCCGCCGACCTCCCCCGCCACGTCGGCACCCTGCGGGGCCGCCGCGCCCGTAAGCTGCTGACCCGCCTGGCGGCGCCCCCCGACGGCCCGCTGCTCGGCTTCCCCGGCTCCTCCGCTCCCTACTGGGAATTCCGCGGCTTACGCCCGTCGGTGGCCCTGGTGGAGCCAACCCGGGCGCCCCAGCTGATCCGGCGGCCGGCCGACGGGTCGACCTGGGTCCGCTTCGGCTGGGAACGCGACGACGTCTGGCTGCCGGTGGAGGATGTCGGGGCCTGCCGGGCCCTCGACGCCGCCCGGCGGGAGCGCTTGGCCGGCAAGGAGCTCCACCGCGCCCTCGGGTTCACCCCCCACTACCTGCTGGCGTCGATCAGCCTGCCCCGCGACGGCCACTGCTACAAGGTGTGCGCGGCAGTGCTGCCGCGCTGCTAACGGGCGAGCTTCCCTCCGGCCAGGTCTTCGGCCATGGCCCAGCCGAAGGCCACCAACCGGTCGCCCCGCCCTGGTTCCAGGTGATCGAAGAGGTCACCGGTCGGGGTGGCCTTGGCGCTGGTGAACTCCAGGCCGCGATTGGCCGACCCGTCGCCCGCCACCACGAAGGTGCGGTCGTCGAGGCGCCCCTCGACCCCGAACCGCTTGGCCAGGCGCCGGGCCCAAGCCCGCTCCTCGCCAGTGGGGCGATGACCGGTGGAAGGCACCACGTCGGCCAGCCCGCCGAACGCCCGGAACCCGTCGGCCGACGCCAGCATCGTCCCCAGCAGCACGTCCTCGTCAGGGAAGGCCAGGAGTGCCCGGCGGAATTGATCGCCCATGATCGCCCGGAGGGCGGCATCGGCCCGGCTCGCCCGGTCGACCAGACCCAGACCGACCAGCAGGGACGGGGTGCCTCCGATCCGCTCCAGCGTGCAGAAGGAGTAGCCGCGCAGCTTGCTCCCCTCCCGGGCGTCGGTCACCAGGACCCACTCCTCCCGTTCCTTGGAGAGGTACCCGATGTCGAGGCCCGGCGCCTGCCCGACACCCAGATCCGCCAGCTCCGCCAGCTCCGCGTCACTGAGAGACGTGCAGTCCTTGGTGCTCACCACGATCGACATGCCCCAATTCTACCGACCGCCGCCAAAGCGGTCACGCCGGCCGGCGATCAGGCGACGACGGCGCCCGCCCCCAGCAGCCACTTCAGCTCCCCGACCAGCCCGTTACGGCTGTCCACGTTGAACTCGGGCGGGAGCCGCAGCACCTTGCCACCGACGTGCAGGAGGACCGGCGAGGCTCCCGGGTGCTCTCCCAGCAAGGTCTTGAGACGGCCCACCTTGTCGTCGGTCAGGGCGCCGAGGGGCAGGGCGATGCGCAGTGCCGCCGCGTCGGGCGAGCCCAGCTCGGGTCGCCGGACCTCGACGGCGACGATCTTCGGCTGCTCTTCCCGCAGGTCGATCCGGCCCCGGACCACCACCACGGCGTCGTTCTCCAGGGCGGCACCGTGCTCGGCCATCACCTTGGGGAAGACGAAGACCTCCATCGACGCCTGGAGGTCCTCCAGGACGAAACGGGCCATGAGGTCGCCCTTCTTGGTGTACTGCCGCCGCAGGTCGGTCACCACCCCGCCGAGCGTGCGAACCGCCCCTTCCTCGGAAGCGTCCCGCACCTCGGCCAGCGGGCAGTCGGTGTGGCGGGCCAGGGCCCGCTCGAGGCCGAGCAGCGGGTGATCGCTCACGTAGAGGCCGAGCATCTCCTTCTCGAACGCCAGCTTCTGCGCCTTGTCGAACTCCAGGTCCGGCAGGGGCACCTGGGTACCCTCCCACCGCCCGGCACCGTCGCCGTCGGCGGTCTCCACCGACGAGAAGAGGGTGGCGATGCCCACGTCGTGCTCCCTCCGGCGCTCCAGCGTCCGGTCGACGATCTCGTCCATCACCAGGCACAGTCCCTGGCGCGGGTGCCCGACGGAGTCGAAGGCGCCGGCCTTGGCCAACGAGTCCATGGTCCTCTTGTTGAGCACCGTCGGGTCGACCCTCCGGCAGAAGTCGTAGACATCGGCGAACGGCCCGCCGGACTGGCGATCGGCCACGATCCGCTCCACCAGCCCCTCGCCGACGTTGCGAACGGCTGCCAGCCCGAAGACGATGCCGGGAGGTCCCAGGCGGGGCGAGAACTCCGCCACCGACCGGTTCACGTCGGGGACCACCACCTCGATCCCCATGGCCCGGCATTCGGCCAGGTAGACGGCCGTCCGATCCTTGTTGTCCTTGACCGACGTCAGGAGGGCGGACATGTACTCGACCGGGTGATGGGCCTTCAGCCAGGCGGTCTGGTAGGCCACCAGCCCGTACCCGTAGGCGTGGGACTTGTTGAACGCGTAGTCGGCGAACGGCTCGATGATGTCGAACAGCTGGGTGCCGAGCTTGTCGCCGTAGCCCTGGGCCACGCAGCCGGCCACGAACTTCTCCCGCTCGGCGGCGATGAGGGACCGGTTCTTCTTGCCGCAGGCCTTGCGGAGGGTGTCTGCCTCCTCCAGCGAGTACCCGGCGAACTTCTGCGCCACCCGCATGACCGACTCCTGGTAGAGCATGAGCCCGTAGGTGTCGCCGAGGATGGCCTCGAGATCCGGGTGGAGGTAGGTGAGCGTCTTGCGGCCGTTCTTGAGATCGGGGTAGTCGTGGTGCATGTTGGCCGCCATCGGCCCCGGGCGGTACAGGGCCACCAGGGCGGCCACGTCGTCGAAGGTCGTCGGCGCCAGCGCATGCAGGGTGGCCCGCATCGCCGAGCCCTCGAGCTGGAAGACGCCGACCGACTCGCCTCGCCGGAGCATGGCCAGGCTCTCCTCGTCGTCCAGCGGCACGGCGTCGATGTCCGGTCGGGAGCCGGTCGAGCCCTCCACCAGGTCGAGCGCCCGCTCGATGACAGAAAGGTTGCGCAGGCCGAGGAAGTCCATCTTGAGCAGCCCCAGCTCCTCGACCCCGTGCATCTCGTACTGGGTCACGAGCGGCGAGCCCTCCGGATCGCCCCCGGCGTCCGGCTTGCGCTGGACGGGGAGGTACTCGGTCAGCGGGTCCTTCGTGATGACGACGGCGGCGGCGTGGATCCCGTCCTGCCGGCGCAGCCCCTCGAGCCCGCGCGCCACGTCCACCACCTGGCGCACCTCACTGTCGGCCTCGTACATGGCCCGGAGCTCGGCCGCCGCCGAATAGCCTTCCTCCATTCCCTCGAGGCGGTCGAGGCACGCCCGCAACGGGGTGTCCCGGCCCATCACCAGGGGCGGCATGGCCTTGGCCACCTTGTCGCCCACGGCGTAAGGCAGCCCGAGGACGCGGGCGGCGTCGCGCACGGCGGCCCTGGCCTTGATGGTCGAGAACGTCACCACCTGTGCCACCCGGTCGCTGCCGTAACGCTCGGCGGCGTAGCGGATCATCTCCCCCCGGTACCGCTCGTCGAAGTCCATGTCGATGTCGGGCATCTCCCGTCGGCCCCGGTTCAAGAAGCGCTCGAAGATGAGGCCGTAGCGGATGGGATCGAGGTCCACGATCTTGAGGCAGTACGCGACGCAGCACCCGGCCGAAGATCCGCGCCCGGGCCCCACCCTGATGCCCGATCGCCTCGCGTGGTCGATCAGGTCCCAGACCACCAGGAAATACGCGGAGAAGCCCATCGAGACGATCACGTCGAGCTCCCGTTCGATCCGCTCGGTCACCTCTCCTGGGACCGGGGTGCCGTAACGCTGCTCGGCGCCGCGCATTGCGAGGTGGCGGAGGTAGGAGGCGGCCCTCTCGTCGTAGGTGTCGCCGCCGAACTCATCGGGAACCGGGAACTCGGGGAGCTTGGGCTTGCCGAACTCGATCTCGACGTTGGCGCGTTCGGCGATCAGCAGAGTGTTGTCACAGGCGTCGGGAAGCTCCGAGAAGAGGCTGCGCATCTCCGCCGAGCTCTTCATGTAGTGCTCGGTGCCCTCGAACTTGAACCGCTTGGGATCGCTCTTTAGGGTCCCCGTCTGCACGCACAGCAGGGCGTCGTGAGCTTCTGCGTCTTCGCGGCGGCAATAGTGGCTGTCGTTGGTTGCCAGAAGCGGCACCCCGAGCCTGCGCGCGATGTCGAGAAGCTGAGGGTTCGTCTCTCGTTGAGCTGCGAGCCCGTGGTCCTGCAGCTCGACGAAGAGGTTGTCCCGCCCGAAGATGTCCGCGAGCCTCCCAACGCGTGCCTCGGCTCCGGGCTTGTCCCCCGCCAAGAGGGCCTGGGCCACCACGCCTCCGAGACAGCCGGTGGTCGCGATGAGCCCCTCGTGGTAGCGGTCGAGAAGCTCCCAGTCGACGCGGGGCTTGTAGTAGTAGCCCTCCAGGTATGCGGCCGAGGAGAGGCGCATCAGGTTCGCATAGCCGGCGTCGGATTCGGCGAGGAGGGTCAGGTGGTAATAGAGCTTCCGACCTCCCCCGACGTCGCCCCCCGTATCGTCCAACCTCCCACGGCGCACCGGCCGCTCGTGGCGCGACTCGCCCGCCATGTAGGCCTCGGTCCCGATGACCGGGTTGATCCCCGCCTCCCGGCAGGCTCGATAGAAGTCGAGCACCCCGTACATGTGACCGTGGTCGGTTATCCCGAGGGCCGGCTGGCCATCTGCGGCTGCGGCTGCGACCATCCCGTCGATCCGGGCGGCCCCGTCGAGCATCGAGAACTCGCTGTGAGTGTGCAGATGAGCGAACGAACCCGAAGCCAACTCCCCCAAGCCCTCCATTCGCTCACAGGCCTTACCCAACCTGTGGAATAACTACAGACGTGTCGTTAGAAGCGACCCTAGCCTCTTGGCACGGGTCGTGCCTACCGATGGAAGCGATCCGGACGCGGGCCCCAGCGCGAGATCAGCCGAGCGAGCGCACCGCTGCGTTTGCTCACAGATAGGTCCCGGGCCTGGGCTCGCTCGCCGTGATGGGTGGGGCAGGCAGGCTCCGGTGCCGCATCTCGTCCAGTTGCGCTCTCGCCGACATCTGCTGGGCGACCAGGGCGGCCTGGATCCCGTGGAAAAGACCCTCGAGCCAGCCCACCAGTTGAGCTTGAGCCACCCGAAGCTCGGCCTCGCTCGGAACTCGATCGGTGTCGAAGGGGATCGCGACAGCACCCAGCTCCTTGGCGAGGTCTGCCGACAGGGTGTCGGAGAGCTCTCGTATCGACTGGTCGTAGATCTCCCGCAACCTGGCTCGACCGGCCTCGTCCAGTGGGGCCTGGCGAACCTCCTCTAGGAGCTGACGGACCATCGCGCCGATGCGCATGACCTTTGCCGGCTTCTCGATGGTCTCGCCGCCGCCGACCACCAGGGCGCCCTCTGAGGCCTCTGGCCGGAGCACCTCGTCGGGAGAGACGACCGGCTCGGCGTGCTCGGGGCCCTGGCTCACCTTGTGATGATGCCAGAGATCGGCAGCCCCACGTTTCGGGCTCCACCCCTCATCTGTGGCATCGCTGGGTAGGATCTCAGCGAGTGAAGGTCTCAACCCGAGGCGACTACGCGAGCCGGGCGCTGCTCTCCCTGGCGCTGCATGATGGTCTGGCCGCCCCGACCTCGGTGCGCGATGTGGCCGAGCGGACCGGCCTGCCCCAGCCGTACCTGGAGCAGATCCTCCTAGCCTTGAAAGGGGCCGGCCTCGTGCGCTCCAAGCGAGGCGTCGGGGGCGGGTACGTGCTCGCCCGCCCGCCCGATGCGATCACCCTCGCCCAGATCGTCTCGGCCGTCGACGGGCCGATCGTTGCCGGCGAGTTCGCAGAGCCCCACACCGGTGGTGCCTGCGACCACGAAGGTCAGTGCGTTCTGCTCGCGTTCTGGGCCGACGTCGGAGAGAAGATGCGTGAGCACCTCTCCTCCTTCACCTTGGCCGACATGGTGCTCGCGGCCCGTGGCGTAGCGCCCGAGCCAGCTCGTCAGCCACGGCCGCTGCCCGGCGGCCGGGCCCGCGCTACCAGCGCACGTTCCAGCGTCGGATGACGGGGAGTTCTCTCTCCCAACCGAGCTCCCCCAAGGCGCAGGCGTCGAGGACGAGGATCGAACCATCCTGCGGCCCGAGCCCGACCCAGCGAGCGGCGAGCACCCTCAAGACATGGGCATGCGCAAAGCAAAGGACGTCCCCCCCGGCGCCGCGCGCCAGGGCGATCACCCGATCGACCCGACTTCCCACCTGCTCGGCGGTCTCGCCTCCGGGCACCCCGTCGCTCCAAAGCGACCACCCAGGGCGCTCCTTTCTGATGTCGAGCGTCCTGCGCCCCTCGTAGGCCCCATAGTCCCATTCGGACAGATCTGGGGTCTGTTTCGTCTCCGCCCCGAAACCTGCGAGCGCGCTGGTCTCGATCGCTCTCGACAGGGGGCTCGACATAACGAGCACGAAGCTCATCTGCACGAGGTGAGACTTGAGGGCGATCGCCGCCTCCCTCCCAGAGGCGTCCAAGGCGATGTCCGTGCGGCCGGTGTGGCGGCCCTGCTTGCTCCATTCGGTCTCGCCATGGCGGACCACTACCAGTTTGGCCTGGTCTTTGGTCGGGTAAACACTCACAGATCAAAGGTACCGGTTCTCCGAGCACCAGCTCCGGGCTCCGGGGAACGGCTCCTACGGGCCGGAATGCGCAAGCCCTCGGCTGCGTTGAAAATGTTGACAAGGCGGGTCGTCCCGGCGTCAGAGTCGCGCCGATGTCACAGCCAAGGTGGATGATCGCGGCCTCAAAGCACATGACCCACACGAACCAAGATGGTGAGAGACGATGAGCCCCCAGAGCGCATCAGTTACAGACAGTCTCGGATTGCTCCTCCATGATCTCGAAGCCCATCCGATGCCCGACTACGACGAGCAGGTGGAGCTGGCCAAGCGGGTCGCAGCAGGAGACGATCAGGCCAAACGGGAGATGGTCGCCGCCAACTTGCGCCTCGTGCTCCATTGGGCACGGCGCTACAAGGACCGCGGCGTCGACATGGGTGACCTCGTCCAAGAGGGGGCCTTCGGGCTCATCCGGGCGGTCGAGAAGTTCGATTGGGAGCGGGGATTCCGCTTCTCCACCTATGCGACCTGGTGGATACGCCAGGCGCTCCAGCGTGCCGTGCAGCAGCACGGCAGGATCATCCGGCTCCCCCTCGAGGTGGGCGAGCGTCTCCAGCGCCTGGAAGGGACGACCACGGAGCTGACCGCACAGCTGGGACGGGCCCCCACAGACGACGAGATCCAAGAGGCTACGGGCCTGAGCCCCCAAGAGCGTGAGGCGCTGGAGACGGCGGCGAGGGTCTCGGCGAGCCTGGACCAGCCGGCTGCAGCGGACTCCGCGACAGCCCTCGGTGACCTCATCGCCCCGGACAACTCCAACTGGGCCGAGGACGTCGAGCGCGAGATGGTCTTCGAGAAGGTCCGCGGGGCGTTGGACAAACTTCCCGACCTGCAGCGAGATGTGCTGCGCATGCGCTTCGGTTTCGACGGGACCGCTCCTGCTTCTCTGCAGCTCACCGCCGAACGACTGGGGGTGGGCGTGCGCCGCGTGCGTCGCGCGGAAGAGGAGGGCCTGGCGACGCTCATGTCCGATGCCGATGTGAGTGGGGCCCACCAGGCGGCCTGAGCACTTGGTCCGACCGGCAGGGCCGTTCGCGCTCGGGCACCCAACCACGCGCCTGATGCAGGTTCATACACAAGCCCGACTTCCATTTGAGCTCGAGCACCGAGCGATCAGGTCAGGCCTTGTTCGGGCTCGAGCACCTGAGCGAGATGGGCGATGACTCGTTGCCACCCGGGTTCGGCCGTGTCGATGAGGCCCATGTGTCCCACGCCCGCCAGCAGCTCCAATTCGACAGGGTCGCCTATCAACTCTTGGGCGCGGCACGCGTCGCTCATGGACATGGGCACGACCGAGTCTTGGGCTCCGTGCACCAGCAATTGGTGGACTCCGATCGGGAGCAGGCACGTTGGCGATGACACGTCGTAGCGCTCGGGGCGCTCGTCGTTTTCACCCCCGAGCAGGGCGCAGACCGCGCCGCGCCCCAGTCCCAACCGCGCTCGCTCTTTTAGGTCGAGGACGCCGGCCAGGGACACAGCGGTCCGAAACACAAGAGGAGGTCGTATCCCGCTTGGATCATCCGCTCCCGGGTCGCCTCGTCCTCCACGCCTTCGGCCACCGTCGCCAGCCCTAGACGATGCGCCAGCCCGCTGACGGTCGCCACGATGGCATCGTCGGCGGGCGAGCCCTGCGCTGCTTGGACAAACCTCCGATCGATCCTCAGCTCGTCGAGCGTCAGCTTCGGGAGCGCGCCGAGAGAGGTATGCCCGGTGCCGAAGTCATCGACCGAGACCCTCACGCCACGTCGACGCAGCGGCTCCAACAGCTCGGCCGGGTGGACCATGTCGGCTGCCATGGTCTCGGTCACTTCGAGGGTGAGGCAGCCGGGCGGGAGCGCTCTTCGATCCAGCTCTCCCAGGACCCACTCCACCAAGTCCGACCTGAGAACCGAAAGCGGGCGCAGCAATTCGACTGGCGCTCCGAGCGCGAACCACGATCGGGTCTTGGGGAAAACGCTGTTTGCGAGAGAGGCACCGAGAACCAATGGGGCACTCTGCACCTCGTCGCTCACACCTTTGGTCCCGGCCCACCCCCTCCAGGTGGGAGGAGCCGACCTCGAGCGGCCTTCACCAGCCGCCGGCATCGCGCAAAGCTACCCGTGGGCCAATCCTCACGAGCGTGATGGGCCGTTGGCTTTGCACGTTGGGAGTGCCGATCAGATCAACAGTCCCTGGCCGGCAGATCGATCACCGGTTGGTCCTCGCTCGTCCAGCGTCTAGTTCTAGCGGCTCCAGCGCGAAGGGGTGAGCACCCGACTGTGAACG
>JBOGGE010000121.1:0-3651 GCA_050743865.1 Acidimicrobiales bacterium | reverse complement strand
CCCAGCAGCCGCCGCCGGGCCAGCCGGCGTCGGGCGTGCCACCACCGCCGAGCCAGCCGGCGTCGGGCGCCCCGCAGCCGCCGGGCGCACCGCCTGACGGTGTCGGTCCTGACCGACGACGAGCTGGCGGCGATCGGAGCGGTGCTCGGGCGAGAGCCCAATCACTTGGAGCTGGCGCTGTACGGCGTGATGTGGAGCGAGCACTGCTCCTACAAGTCCTCCCGGGTGCACCTCCGGAGGCTGCCGACCACGGGCGACCGGGTCCTCGTCGGCCCGGGGGAGAACGCCGGCGTGATCGACGCCGGCGACGGGATCGCCGTGGCCATCCGCATCGAGAGCCACAACCATCCCTCCGCCATCGAGCCCACCCAGGGGGCGGCCACCGGGATCGGGGGGATCCTCCGGGACATCTTCACCATGGGGGCCCGGCCGCTGGCGCTGATGGACCCCCTTTTCTTCGGGCCGCCCGACGACGCCCGCCAGCGGTGGTTGGTCGAGGGGGTGGTGGCCGGGATCTCCGGCTACGGCAACTCGGTTGGGGTGCCGACGGTCGGCGGCGAGCTCACCTTCGACCGCTGCTACGCCCGGAACCCCCTGGTCAACGTGCTGTGCCTGGGAGCGCTGCCCAGGGAGCGGCTGGTGCTGGGCCGGGCCTCGGGCCTGGGCAACCTGGCGGTGCTGCTGGGGTCGGCCACCGGGCGCGACGGGATCGGCGGGGTGAGCGTGCTGGCGTCGGCCGGGCTCTCCGGCGTGGCCGACGACGCCAAGCGCCCGAGCGTCCAGGTCGGCGACCCGTTCGAGGAGAAGCGGCTCATCGAGGCGTGCCTTTCCCTCCTCGACCGGGGTCTGGTGGTCGGCATCCAGGACCTCGGCGGGGCCGGGCTCGCCTGCGCCACCAGCGAGACGGCGGCCCGGGGCGGGGTCGGGATGGACGTCGACGTGTCGGCCGTCCCGTGCCGTGAGGAGGGGATGGCGCCGTGGGAGGTGATGACCAGCGAGAGCCAGGAGCGGATGCTGGCCATCGTCACCCCCGACGACTGGCCGGCGGCGGCCGAGGTGTGCCGGACGTGGGAGGTGCGGGCCACGGTGGTGGGCCGGGTGACCGGTTCCGACCGGTTGCGGATCCTCGACGGGCTCGACGGCCCGGTGCTGGCCGATGTGCCCGCCGCCTCGCTGGCCGACGACGCCCCGCTCTATCGGCGCCCGATGTCCCCCCCGGCTGCCGGGCCGGCCGGGCCGGCCGGGGCTGCCGGAGACTGCGGCGCCGAGACGCTCGCCCTCCTGGCCGATGCCGCCTGGGTCTACCGCCAGTACGACCACCAGCTGTTCCTGAACACCGTCGTCGGTCCCGGCGGGGATGCCGCCCTCCTGCGCCTGGCCGGGCCTGGGCTGCCGCCCAGCCGGCGGGGGATCGCCGTCACCACCGACTCCGCCCCGAGGTGGTGCGCGCTGGACCCGAGAGCGGGCACGGCGGCGGTGGTGGCCGAGGCGGTGGCCAACCTGGCCTGCGTCGGTGCCCGGGCGGTGGCGGTCGTCAACTGCCTCAACTTCGGCAACCCCGAGCACCCCGAGGTGATGTGGCAGCTCTCCGAGTCGGTCGACGGCCTGGCCGAGGCGTGCACCGCCCTCGGGCTGCCGGTGATCGGCGGCAACGTGAGCCTGTACAACGAGAGCGCCGGGGTCGACATCGACCCCACCCCGGTGATCGGAGCTCTGGGCCTCGTAGAGGAGCTGGTCGCCCGGCCGCCGGGCATCGGCTGGGCCGACGGGTCGTCGGTGCTCGTGCTGGGCGCCCGGCGGGCCGCCGGCGGCGCGCCGTTCCCACTGGCCGGCAGCCGGTGGGCGGTGGAGCTGCGGGGGCTGCGTGACGGCACGTTCCCTCCGGTGGACCTGGTGGCCCACCGGCGGCTGGTCGACCTGGTCGTCGAGCTCGTGGCCCGGGCGGTCGCCGGTGGTGACGGACTGCTGGACGGGGTCCACGACGTGTCGGCCGGCGGGCTGGCGGTGGCCCTGGCCGAGATGGCCGCCGGCGCCGGGCTCGGGGCACGGCTGGACGGCGTGGAGGGGCACGGCGAGCTCTTCACCGAGCTGGGGTCCCGGGTGGTGGTGGCCACGCCGCGGCCGGACGAGGTGATGGCCCGGGCCGAGGCGGCCGGCGTGCCGGCGGCCGTGCTCGGGGTGACCGGGGGCGACCGGCTGGTGATCGGCGACCTGGTCGACCTGGCCGTCGGCGTGCTGCGCCGGCGCCTGGACGAGGCGTTGCCCGAGCGGCTGGAAGGCCCGGCGGCGCAGGACGGCTAGGGCTGGGCCTATGGCCCGGCCCGGGGAGGGCCGACGAACCACTTGCCCGGCCCGCCGCCGAGGTGGAGCAGCCCCCGGGTCTTCAACCTGTGGTGGACGGAGCAGAGCCGGCAGAGGTTGCCCAGGGCGGTGAGGCCGCCCCTGGCGAAGTCCACCTTCCAGTGGTCGATCTCGAGGTGCAACGTGGCCCCGCAGCCGGGCACCACGCAGCAGCGGTCCCGCTCGGCGAGAGCCATGCGGACCTTGCGCGGGATGACCCGGGTGGTGGAGGTGACCGTCCTCACGTCGGCGCCCGAGGTGACGAGAAGGGTCACGAACGCCTCGCCGAGCAGGGAGCGGGCGGCGGTGACCGAGAGGGGACCCACTCCGGGGAGCTCGCAGACCTCGTTGCCCCGGACCTCGCCGCGCACGAGGGCGGCGGCGTCGGCCCGGACGAGGAGCTGGGTGTCCACCTTGTTGCCGCAGCACAGGTCGACCAGGGCGTCGGCTCGCAGGCGCTCGGCCGGCTCCTCGGATGACTCCAGGAGCTGGCCGGTCTTCTTGGCGAGGGCGGCGAGGAGCTTTGCCCCTTCGAGCGTGGTGAGGAGGGCGTCGATACGCAGGCCACCCTCCCCGGGTGAGAAGGTGCGGCAGTAGCGGCGGGCGTGGATCCGGCGCTCCCGCTCGACCTCTGTGGCCTCGCGGCGCGACGCCCGCTCACAGCGAGCGGCCAGGTCCCGGAGCTCCCTGAAGGAGCCTTCCCGGGCTGCGGCCAGGAGGCGGTCGGTGGCGGCAGGGTCGGCTCGGGCGGCCGTGGCCACCACCTGGGCCTGCTCCGTCGACAGGCGCCCCTCCCCGTAGGCGCGGGCCACCTCGGGGAGGGCGTCCAGGCGATCGGCCAGCTCCAGCTCGGCTCGGGCCCGGCCCGGCGAGGAGCCCGACACCCGGGCGAGGTAGCTGGCGGCGTCCCGGTCGCCGGTGGCCCGGTGGCCGTCGGCGGCGGCGACCCGGTGGGCCAGGCGCACCCGCAGGGAGCCGACCACCCGCTCGCAGCGGGCCAGGTCCTCCACGAGCCGGGCGGCCACTGGGAGCGGCATCTCGTCGACCGCAACCCGGGCCGCTGCGGCCCGGAGGGTGGTCACCGCCTCGGACAGAAGCCGGGCTCCGCCGGTCGGCGGGTTGGCTCGGGGGGTCGTCGCCGCCCGGGGGTTCGTCGCCGCCCGGGGGTTCGTCGCCGCCCGGGGGTTCGTCACCGCTCGGGTGGTGGTCGCCGCTGCGATCGCCATGGGGCCAGGTTGTCAGAGGGGTGTAACGGCTGGCTCGACTCCGGCCCGGCAGCCGTGCGAACGATGGCCACCCCGCCCGACGCTA
>JBOGGE010000120.1:0-21367 GCA_050743865.1 Acidimicrobiales bacterium | reverse complement strand
GGGCCATCGTCGGCCAGCGGCGCCCCGGCCCGCGGCGGCCCAGCCGGTGGGCGGCCCACCCCCGCCGGGTCGGCGGCCCCCGGACCTCCGGGCCCGACATCGGCCGACCGCATGGCGGGGACGTCGACACCCTGGTCGGCCAGCAGCCGGCCGGCCAAGGCCAGGGTGCCGGCCACCGGGTCGTCGGCCGCCTCGTACACGGCCCGGTCGAAGGCCGGCTCCGCCGCCGGCTCGGTGACCGCCTCCACGTGGAGCACGTAGCGGAGGTAGTCGTCGTCGATGGCCTCCATCAGCTGGCCGAACATGTCGTAGCCCTCACGCTGCCAGGCGACGAGCGGGTCCTGCTGGCCCATGGCCCGCAGGTTGATCCCCTCGCGGAGGTAGTCCATCTCGGCCAGGTGGTCCCGCCAGCGGGCGTCGATGATCTGCAGCATCACCTGGCGCTCGATCTCCCGGGCGTTCTCCTCGCCGCCCGGGAGCGAGGCGCTGTGCTCGACGTAGAACTCGAGGGCGTCGGCCACCAGGCTCTCGGCCACCTGGTCGGCGCTGACCCCCTCGGCCAGGTCTTCGATCGTGAAGGCGGTCGGGTAGTACTGCGAGACCTCCTTCACCAGCAGCTCGAGGTCCCACTCCTCGGGGAAGTCGCTGGGGCAGGCCAGGCGGACCAGGAGCTCCATCGTCTCGGTGACGAGCTGGCGGGTGTGCTCTTCAAGGTCCTCGCCGTCGATGACCTGCAGGCGCCGGGCGTAGACGATCTTGCGCTGCTCGTTCATCACCTCGTCGTACTTGAGGACCTCCTTGCGGATCTCCGAGTTGCGGCCCTCCACCGTGTTCTGGGCCCGCTCGATGGCCTTGGTGACCATCTTCGCCTCGATCGGCACGTCCTCGGGAAGGGTGCGGCCCATCACCCAGTTCATGGCGCCGGTGGCGAACAGGCGCATCAGGTCGTCCTCGAGGCTGAGGTAGAAGCGGCTCTCGCCCGGGTCGCCCTGGCGCCCGGAGCGGCCCCGCAGCTGGTTGTCGATGCGGCGGCTCTCGTGGCGCTCGCTGCCCAGGACGTAGAGCCCGCCCAGGTCCCGGATCTTCTCCCCCTCCTGGCGGCAGACCTCCTGGTAGCGGCCGACCAGGCGGGCCAGCTCCCCGCTCGCCGCCTCGCCGTCCCCCGAACCGTCGGCCTCTTCGGCGGCCAGGTCGAGACCGTCGTTCAGGGCCTCCTGGCGGGCCAGCATCTCGGGGTTGCCCCCCAGGATGATGTCCACGCCGCGACCGGCCATGTTGGTGGCGACGGTGATCCCGCCGAGACGTCCGGCCTGGGCCACCACCTCGGCCTCGCGGAAGTGCTGCTTGGCGTTAAGCACCTGGTGGGGGATGCCGCGCTTCTCCAGGAGGCGGGAGAGGATCTCGGACTTGGCCACCGACGCCGTGCCGACCAGGACGGGCTGGCCCCGGACGTGGCGCTCGGCCAGGTCGTCGACCACGGCGTTGAACTTGGCCGCCTCGGTCTTGAAGACCAGGTCGGGCTCGTCGCGCCGGACCATCGGCATGTTGGTGGGGATCGGCACCACCGGCACGTTGTAGGTGCCGGCGAACTCGGCTGCCTCGGTCTCGGCCGTCCCCGTCATCCCGGCCAGCTTTTCGTAGAGGCGGAAGAAGTTCTGGAGGGTGACGGTGGCCCAGGTGTGGTTCTCCTCGCGGATGCGGACCCGCTCCTTGGCCTCGACCGCCTGGTGCAGCCCGTCGGACCAGCGGCGCCCCTCGAGGGTGCGGCCGGTGAACTCGTCGACGATCTTCACCTCGCCGTGGTCCACCAGGTACTCCTTGTCCCGGCGGTACAGCTCCTTGGCCTCGAGGGACTTGATGAGCTGGTGGACGTAGTTGGTGGAGACGGCCTCGTAGAGGTTGTCCACGCCGACCGCCCGCTCGACCTTCTCGATCCCCGACTCGAGGGGGACCACGTGGCGCTTCTCCTCGTCGACCTCGTAGTCGACGTCGCGCTCCAAGGTGCGGGCGATGCTGGCGAACTGGTAGTAGAGGCGTGCCGCCTCGTCGGCCGGGCCCGAGATGATGAGCGGCGTCCTCGCCTCGTCGATGAGGATCGAGTCGACCTCGTCCACGATGGCGAAGGCGTGCCCCCGCTGGGCCATCGCATCCCGTGACCACTGCATGTGGTCACGCAGGTAGTCGAAACCAAGCTCGGTGTTGGTGCCGTAGGTGACGTCGGCGGCGTAGGCGGCCCGCTTGGCCTCGGGCTCGGTGACGTCGGGACCGACCCGGCCCACGGTCAGCCCCATCCAGCGGTGCACCCGGCCCATCCACTCGGCATCCCGGGTGGCCAGGTAGTCGTTCACCGTCACCACGTGCACGCCCCTGCCCTCCAGGGCGTTCAGGTACACCGGGAGGGTGGAGACCAGGGTCTTCCCCTCGCCGGTCTTCATCTCGGCGATCCAGCCGAAGTGGAGGGCCATGCCTCCCATGAGCTGGACGTCGAAGTGGCGCTGGCCGAGCACCCTCCACGACGCCTCGCGGACGGCGGCGAAGGCCTCGACCAGCAGGTCGTCGAGGGTCTCGCCCTCGTCGAGGCGCTGGCGGAACTCGACCGTCTTGTGCCGCAGGTCGTCGTCGGAGAGAGCCTCCATCTCCGCCTCCAGGGCGTTGATCATGGGGACGATCTCGGCCAGGCGGCGGACCTTCTTCCCCTCGCCGGCGCGAAGGACCTTGGTGAGCACGGACATGACCCGGCAATGCTACCGGCACCGGCTCCCCCCGGGCCGACGGGCTGCGTGCGGCTGACCTGGTCTTTGTCCCCACACTCGCCTGCAGCAGGGCTGGTGCCCCCGGCACCGGCGGCCGTCACGGACGGCCCTGCGGCACCGTCGACGGTGCACGTCACCCCGTCACCACCCGCCCCCGACGACCGGGGACCGGGCAGGCAGGACTTACCCCTAAGCCGCACCATGCTCGGCAACCACGAGTTGCCTTACGTGGGTCGTTTCGCCTGCGACTGGCGTCGACTTGCAACCACAGACCCGCACGCAGCCCGGGCCATCCTACGCCGGCCGGCCCGGTCGGGCTCAGCGGCGCAGCACCTGGTCGACGAGGGCGATCACGAGGCGCGTCCCCAGCACCAGCGCCGCCAGCGGCAGGGCCAGCCGCCGCCACCCGCGCTGGGTGCGGGCGGCGAAGCGCAGCGCCGAGCGGTGGTGGGCCAGCAGCATCCGGTACGGGTGCCGGCGGCGGGACACCCCCTCGACGTGGGTCACCACCGCCGCCGGCTCGGCGCCCACGCCCCACCCGGCCCGGTGGGCCCGCCAGCAAAGGTCCATGTCCTCGGCGAACATGAAGTACGCCTCGTCGAAACCGCCGAGCTCCTCGAGCGCCGCCCGGCGGACCAGGATGCAGGCGCCCGAGACCCAGTCCGCCGGGCGGCGGCCGTCGCCCCCGCCGTCCATCGGCCGGTACCGCCGGCTGAAGGGGTTGTCCGGCCGGACCAGGGCCAGCAGGGCGTGCCCGGCGGCGTCCACCATCGACGGGAACCGGCGCACCGACGGGTAGACGCGCCCGTCGGGGCCGATCAGCCGGGGGCCGACCAGCGCCCACTCGGGGTGGGCGTCGAGCGCCGCCACCAGGCGGCCCAGCCCGCCCTGGTGCACCGTCAGGTCGGGGTTGCACACCAGCACGAGCTCGGTGGGCCCGGTGGCGGCGACGCCGCGGTTGGCGCCGGCGCCGTACCCGACGTTGCGGCCGGTGACGACGACCGCCGCCCCGTCGCCGGCCGGCCCGAGCGCTCCCCTGGCGGCCGAGGGGGCGCCGTTCTCCACCACGACAAGGTCCCTCACGCCCTCGTCGCGGAGCGAGCGGACGCAGTCGGCCAGCACCGGTCCGGCCTCGAAGTCGACCACCACCGCCGCCACCCGGGAGGTCACCGAGGCGGCTTGTCCGTCCCGTCGGGCACCAGCCACCCCGGCAGCGTAGAGGACGCCGCCGGTCCCCCCGCCGGGACCGGCTACCCGTTCCCCGGCCCGGCCAGGACCGGCAGCAGGCGGGCCAGGCCGTCCTCCCACGGCGGCAGGAGGGGCAGGCCGGCCAGGCGGAGGGCGGTGTTGTCGAGCACGGAGTTGGCGGGTCGCGGCGCCGGCCGGGCCGGCACCAGGTCGGCGGTGGCGATCGGCTCGACCCGGTCGGGGTCGTGGCCGGCCAGCTCGAGGACGGCCCGGACGAACCGGTACCAGGTCGTCGCCCCCTGGTTGGTGACGTGGTAGGTCCCGGGGCACCGGTCGAGGGCCAGGGTGACGACCGCCGCCGCCAGGTCGGCGGTGAAGGTCGGGCAGCCGTGCTGGTCGTCGACGAAGCGCAGCGGGCCGTTGCCGGCCGCCAGCCGGAGGGCGGTCCGCACCATGTTGGCCCCGGACGTCCCGCACACCCACGAGGTGCGGACGACGGTGGAGCCCGGGCGGCACTCACGCTCGCCGCCGAGCTTGCTCCGCCCGTAGACCGAGAGGGGGCCGGGCTCGTCCCACTCGCGGTAGGGCCGCGCCGCCGACCCGTCGAACACGTAGTCGGTCGACACGTAGAGGAGGTGGGCGCCCACCTCGGCCGCCGCCTCGGCCACGTTCCTGGTGCCGAGGGCGTTGACGGCGAAGGCCCGATCGGGATCGCCCTCGCAGGCATCCACCGCCGTCCAGGCGGCGGCGTGCACGACGACGTCGGGGCGGAGCCCGGCCACGGCCTGGCGCACCGAGGCCCGGTCCTCGACGGCGAGGGCGGCATGGTCGGCGGCCACGACGTCGACCTCCCCGCCGCCCCGCCCCTCGGGGGAGCGCAGGGACCTCCGGCGACCGGCGGCCGGCACCGTGCCCGACAGCGCGGCCACGACGTCCCGGCCGAGCTGCCCCCCGGCACCGGTCACCAGTACCCGCACGGCCCGACGCCCGTCCTTCCGCCCGGCGCTGCCGGCGCTAGCCGGCGGACGCCCAGGCGGCCTCGGCCACCGGGGCCCGGTCGCGCAGCGGCTCCCACCAGGCCCGGTTGCCGGCGTACCAGCGGACCGTCTCGGCCAGCCCCTCGGCGAAGGGCACCTCGGGCCGCCAGCCGAGCTCCTGGCGGATCTTGGACGAGTCGAGCAGGTACCGGCGGTCGTGCCCGGGGCGGTCGGGCACGATCCGCTTCAGCGACGGGGGCTTGCCCAGGGTGCCCAGCACCAGGTCGGCGATCTCCTCGATGCTGGCCTCCACTCCGCTGCCGACGTGGTACGTCTCGCCCACCCTCCCGCCGGAGAGCACCGCCTCCACCGCCCGGCAGTGGTCGGCGACGTGCAGCCACTCACGCCGGTTCTGGGTCGAGGCGTAGAGGGGGAGCGACTCGTCGTCCAGGGCGCGGGTGGCGAAGAGGGGGATCACCTTCTCGGGGAACTGGAAGGGGCCGAAGTTGTTCGAGCAGTTGGTGACGGTCACCGGGAGCCCGAAGGTCTCCCCGTAGGACCGCACGGCGTGGTCGGCACCGGCCTTCGACGCGTTGTACGGGGTGCGCGGCCGGTAGGGGCTGTCCTCGCGGAAGCTCTCGTCGGCGTCGAGGGCCAGGTCGCCGTAGACCTCACAGGTGGAGATGTGGTGGAAGCGCCGCACCCCGTGCCGCCGGGCCGCCTCCAGCATGGTCTGGGTGCCGAGGACGTTGGTCCGGAAGAACAGCCCGGGGTCGAGCACGGCCAGCGAATTGTGGGACTCGGCGGCGAAGTGCACCACCGTGTCCACCTCGTGCTCCTCCATGGTCGACAGGGCGGCGTCGAGGTCGCAGATGTCGCCCCGTACGAAGTCGATCCGGTCCTCCACGTCGTCCAGGTTGGGCCGGTTGCCGGCGTAGGTGAGGGCGTCGTAGGCCACCACGCGGTCGGCCGGGTGACGCGCCACCCAGTGCCGCACGAAATTGGACCCTATGAACCCGGCACCGCCGGTGACGAGGAGGCGCATGGCCGGTCAAGACTACCCGACGGTGCCGGTTTCCCCGGGGGGCCCGTCGGGGCGGAGGTGGACGACGTCGGCCGCCGACACCTGGTGCCGTCCGCCTGCCGTCACCACCACCAGATGGCCCCCGTCGGTCAGCCCGCCGGCCACGCCGACCACCACCCGGTCGTCCCCGGCCGACAGGAGCTCGACCCGCACGCGGCGGCCCAGGGTCACGCACCGCCGCCGGAGCTCGTCGGCCAGTGACGACCGGTCCCCGGCGGCGTCGAGGGCCGCCGCCCGGGGCCCGAGGCGGGCCAGCAGGCGGTCGACCAGCGCCTGGCGCCCGACGATCCGGCCGGCCTCGTCCTCCAGGGAGGTGCCCCCGGCCCCGGGCGGTCCGGGCCAGGCGACGTTGACGCCGATGCCCACCACGACGGCTACCGATCCGGGAGGCCCCCCGGGAGCGTCGAAGTCGGCCTCGGCCAGGACGCCGGCCAGCTTGCGGTCGCCGACGACCAGGTCGTTGGGCCACTTGACCCCGGGGAGGACCCCGGCCACGTCGTGGCAGGCATCGGCGGCGGCCAGGGCCACGGCGGCGGTGCAGAGGTGGAGGCGATCCGGGGGGAGGGACGGCCGCAGGAGGACCGAGAGCAGCACGCACGTCCCCGGTGGCGCCTCCCACCTCCGGCCCCGGCGGCCCCGGCCGGCCGACTGCCGGTCGGCCACCGCCACCAGCCCCGCCGGGGCACCCCGGCGGGCCTCGGCCAGGACGTAGGAATTGGTCGACCCCAGCGTCCCGAACCTCCGGACCTCCCCCGCCCACCCTTCGGGCACCGGCCGGACGGCGGACATGGCAGGAACCCTAGGCGGCGTGACAGTGTGGACGTGCTGGGTGGGGCGTCCCCGGTGTGGCCGGCCCCGGTTCCCCCGATCGGAAAGGCGGCGGCGCTCCGTGCTCGAAAAGGTCCTCATCGCCAACCGGGGTGAGATCGCCGTCCGCGTGATCCGGACCTGCCGCGAGCTGGGGATCGCCACCGTCGCCGTCTACTCGGATCTCGACCGCGAGGCGCTCCACGTGCGCATGGCCGACGAGGCCTACGCCCTCGGCGGCCAGACGGCGGCCGAGAGCTACCTCAACACCGAGGCCATCCTGGACGCGGTGGCCAAGTCCGGTGCCGACGCCGTCCACCCCGGCTACGGCTTCTTCTCCGAGAACCCCGATTTCGCCCGGGCGGTGACCGGGAGCGGGGTGGTCTTCGTAGGGCCGCCGCCCGAGGCCATGGAGGTGATGGGCGACAAGATCAGCTCCCGGCTGGCGGCCGACCGGGCCGGCGTCGCCGGCGTCCCCGGGCGGTCGGTTCCGCTCGCCTCGCCGGACGAGGTGGTGGAGTTCGGCCGGTCGGAGGGATGGCCGGTGGCGATCAAGGCGGCTTTCGGCGGCGGGGGCCGCGGCATGAAGGTGGTGGCGTCGGCCGAGGGCGCTCCCGAGGCGGTGGCATCGGCCCAGCGGGAGGCGCAGGCCTACTTCGGCCGGCCCGAGGTGTACGTGGAGCGGTACCTGTCCTGGCCCCGGCACGTCGAGATGCAGGTCCTGGCCGACGCCCACGGGACCGTGCTGTGGCTGGGCGAGCGGGACTGCTCGTGCCAGCGCCGGCACCAGAAGCTGGTCGAGGAGTCGCCGGCGCCCGACTTCCCCGAGGAGGTCCGCCGGGCGATGGGCGCCGCCGCCGTCAAGGTCAGCCGGGCCTGCGGCTACGTGAACGCCGGCACCGTGGAGTTCCTCTACCAGGACGGCGAGTTCTACTTCCTCGAGATGAACACCCGGCTCCAGGTGGAGCACCCGGTGACCGAGCTGGTGACCGGGCTCGACCTGGTGGGCTGGCAGCTCCGGGTGGCCTCCGGCGAGCCCCTGCCCTTCGGCCAGGACGACATCGGCCGCCGGGGCCACGCCATCGAGGTGCGGATCAATGCCGAGGACCCGGCCGGCGGCCGGTTCTCGCCCTCCCCGGGCACCATCACCCGCTTCGATCCGCCGGCCGGCCCCGGCGTCCGGCTGGACACCGGCTACGGCCCCGGCGACACCGTCAGCCAGTACTACGACAACCTGGTGGCCAAGCTCGTCGTGTGGGCCGAGGACCGGGACCTGGCCCGCCGGCGGATGCTCCGCGCCCTGGAGGAGACCCGGATCGAGGGAGTGGCCACCACCATCCCGGCCGACGTCGCCATCCTGTCGCACCCCGACTTCGCCGGGGCCCGCCACTCCACCCGGTGGGTGGAGGAGCGCCTCGACCTCTCGGCGTTGGGCCCGGCCGGAACCGGCGCGCCGGGTGGGCCGTCGCCGGCCCCGCCGGCGGCCGAGGAGACAGGCGACCGGGTGCTCCGGGAGGTGACGGCGGAGGTCGACGGGCGCCGGTACCGGCTCAAGCTGTGGGTGCCCGGTTCCGGGGAGCCCCCGGCACCGGCGGGCGGCACCGGCGGCGGGGCCGCTCGCCGGCCACGGCCGGCGACGTCCGGCGCCCCCGGCACCGGATCGGGGTCGGTCACCGTGCCGATGCAGGGCACCATCCTCGCCGTGCGGGTGGCGGTGGGCGACACGGTGGAGGCCGGCCAGACCGTCTGCATCCTCGAGGCGATGAAGATGGAGAACACCATCAGCGCCGAACGGTCGGGCGTGGTGAAGGAGGTCCGGGTGGCCGCCGGGGACGCCGTCGGCGGCGGCGACGTGGTCGCCGTGATCGAGTAGCGGCGCGCCCGGTGGCCGCCGACCCGAGGGTCGCCGCCGAGACGGAGGTGTCGTCGCGGCTCGACACCCTCCTCGCCCTGAGCCACGAGCTCCACCGGCACCCGGAGACGGCCTTCGCCGAGCACCGCTCGGCGGCGGCGGTGGCCAGCGTGCTGGAAGACGGCGGCTTCGAGGTGTCCGGGGGGATCTGTGCCCTGCCCACGGCGTTCGCCGCCCGGGCCGGGTCCGGGCCGCTCGTGATCGCCGTCTGCGCCGAGTACGACGCGCTCCCCGGCATCGGCCACGCCTGCGGGCACAACGTCATCGCCGCCGCCGCCGCCGGCGCCGGTCTCGGCCTGGCCCGGATGGCCGACGACCTCGGGCTCACGGTGCTGGTCCTCGGGACGCCGGCCGGGGAGGGTGGCGGGGGGACGATCCGCATGCTCCAACGGGGGGCGGTCGACGGGGGCCTCGCGGCGATGATGGTCCACCCGTGGCCGACCGAGCGGCTGGCGGCCAGGTGCCTGGCCGTGGCCCACTTCGACGTGCACTTCACCGGCCGCGGGGCCCACGCCTCGGCCGCCCCCTGGGAGGGAGTCAACGCCCTGGACGCCATGACGGTGTCCCAGGTGGCCATCGGGCTGCTCCGCCAGCAGCTCCGCCCGGGTGACCAGGTGCACGGGGTGGTGATGGACGGCGGCACCGCCGCCAACGTCGTCCCGTCCTCGGTCCGCGGCCGGTTCATGTGCCGGGCCGACAGCCTCGACGACCTCGAACGGCTCGACCCAAGGGTGCGGGCCTGCTTCGAGGCGGGGGCACTGGCCACCGGGTGCGGAGCGGCGTTCGAGGAGCTCAGCCCCGTCTACTCGCACATGTACAGCGACCCCGAGCTGCTGGCCGCCTACCGGGCCAACGCCGAGGCGCTGGGCCGGCGCTTCCGCCTGGACGACGAGGACGTACCGCCGCCGACGCTGTCGACCGACATGGCCAACGTGTCACTCGCCCTCCCGACCATCCACCCGCTCATCGCCGTCGACGCCGGCGGCTCGGTCAACCACCAGCCGGAGTTCGCCGCCGCCTGCGCCACCGCCTCGGCCGACGCCGCCGTCCGGGACGGCGCCCTGGCCATGGCCTGGACGGCCATCGACGCCGCCACCCGGGCCGGCCTGCGCGACCGGCTGCTCGGGATCGCCGCCTGATCCGCGCTCTCGGGTACGTCCGTGCACCTTCCTGGCGCCCCGGCGGGGACCGGGCGCCCCGGCGGGGACCGGGCGGCGGTGACGGCGGGGACCGGGCGGCCCTGGTGGCCGGGGCTCCGGTCAGCCGCCGGGCTCGTAGGTGCCCAGCTCGGCCCGGAGCACGTCGGAGACCTCGCCCAGGGTCGCCATGACACGCAGCGCACCCTTCATGGGCACCAGGAGATTGCCGGTGCCCCGGGCGGTCGACCGCACGGCGTCGAGAGCGGCGCCGACCGCGCCCTGGTCCCGCTCGGCCCGGACCCGGCCCACCCGGGCCACCTGGGTCCGCTGCAGCTCCACGTCGATCGGGAAGACCTCGGCCGTCTCGGGCTGCTCGTCGACGAAGCGGTTGACCCCGACGACCACCTGCTCCCCGTCGTCCACCGCCTTGGCGTAGGCGTAGGCGGCCGCCTCGATCTCCTCCTGCATGAAGCGGGCCTCGATGGCGGCCACGGCACCGCCCATCCGGTCGATCCGCTCCAGGTAGTCGAGGGCGCCGGCCTCGACGGCGTCGGTCAGCGACTCGACGAAGTAGGACCCCCCCAGAGGGTCGACGGTGGCGGCCAGGCCCGACTCAAAGCCGAGGATCTGCTGGGTCCGCAGGGCGATCTTGGCGGCCCGGGTGGTCGGCAGCCCGAGGGCCTCGTCGAAGCCATTGGTGTGCAGGCTCTGGGTGCCGCCCAGCGCCGCCGCCAGGGCCTGGACGGTGACCCGGGCGATGTTGTTCTCCGGCTGCTGGGCGGTGAGCGTGGAGCCGCCCGTCTGGGTGTGGAAGCGCAGCAGCTTCGAGCGCTCGTCCTTCGCCCCGAACCGCTCGGTCATGATCCGGGCCCACATCCGGCGGGCGGCCCGGAACTTGGCCACCTCCTCGAACAGGTCGTTGTGGGCGTTGAAGAAGAAGGACAGGCGGGGGGCGAACTGGTCGACATCGAGCCCGGCGGCCAGCGCCGCCTCGACGTAGGCGATGCCGTCGGCCAGGGTGAAGGCCACCTCCTGTACCGCCGTCGAGCCGGCCTCGCGGATGTGGTAGCCGGAGATGGAGATGGTGTTCCAGTTCGGCAGGTGCCGGTGGCAGTAGGCGAAGGTGTCGACGACGAGCCGCATGGACGGGCGGGGCGGGTAGATGTAGGTCCCCCGGGCCACGTACTCCTTCAAGATGTCGTTCTGGACGGTCCCCCGGATCCGCTCGCCGGGCACCCCCTGCTCCTCGGCCACCAACTGGTACAGCAGGAGGAGGATGGCGGCGGTGGCGTTGATCGTCATCGAGGTGGTCACCTGGCCGAGGGGCAGGCCGGCCAGGAGGAGGCGCATGTCGGCCAGCGAGTCGACGGCCACCCCGACCTTGCCCACCTCGCCCTCGGCCCGGGGATGGTCGGAGTCGTAGCCCATCTGCGTCGGCAGGTCGAAGGCGCACGACAGCCCGGTCTGGCCGTGGTCGAGCAGGAACTTGAAGCGCTCGTTGGTCGCCTCGGCCGTGCCGAACCCGGCGTACTGGCGCATCGTCCACAGGCGCCGGCGGTACATGTCGGCGTGGATGCCCCGGGTGTAGGGGTACCGGCCCGGTTCGCCGATCCTGGCCGCCGGATCCCAGCCGGCCTGGTCGGCGGCGGTGTACACCGGCCGGACCTCGATCCCCGAGCCGTTCCGGCGGGCGGCCGGCAGACCGCCCCCACCCGCCGCACCCTCGTCGCCTGGCACCGGGCCAGGTTACGGGAGACGGTCGTGACCCGGCACCCCGGCAGCGCCAGTGGTACCCTGCACACGATTGCAACGGAGGTGGTTGCCATGACCAGACCCCAGCGGATCAGCTACGTCGTCCCCGACGAAATGACGCCGGAGATGCAGGCCGAGATGGAGCGCTGCGCCACCGAGGGAACGCCCCGCCCGGAGAGCTCGGCCGTCCGGGCCCACGTCCCGGCGTGCTTCTGGGCGTTCGCCGACTCCTGGCGCTCGATCTTCCGGGAGGGGGTCGTGGACCACGCCCTGAAGGACCTGTGCCGGGTGTTCGTGTCGCGCTCGGTCAAGTGCGAGTACTGCGGCAACCAGCGCTCGGTCCGGGCCACCTCGGCCGGGCTCACCGAGGCCGCCTACGACGAGCTGCTCAACTTCGAGCGCTCGTCCCGCTACGACGACCGCCAGAAGGCGGCGCTGGCCTACACCGAGGCCATCACCTGGCGGCTCGAGACCGACGACGCCTTCTGGGAGCGCATGCACCAGCACTTCAGCGAGCCCGAGCTCGTCGAGCTCGGCTGCTTCGTGGCCCTCACGATGGGCCAGCAGAGCTGGCTGCGCCTGCTCGGCATCGAGCACCACCAGGTCATGGCCGGCACCTCTGCCTCGATGGCCCCGGGCTTCGAGACGGCCGAGGCGCTGGTGGCCAGCAAGGCGTCCGCCGGCTACTGGGCTCGCTGACCCGGGGCGCCGGCGGCGGCCCGAACCCCGGCGACCACCGGGAGGCGGCCGGCAGGGCTCCGGGACTCAGTGCGTGTGGGGCATGCAGAGCTCGTCGTACTCGGCGATGACGATCTCTCCGGCACCCTCCCCGCAGGTCGGGCAGGCCGGGTCGCGCCGGACCTTGAAGCTGCGGAACGACTCCTCCAGGGCATCGAAGGACAGCAGCCGCCCGACCAGCGGGTCGCCCAGCCCGAGCAGCATCTTGATCGCCTCCAGGGCCTGGATGGACCCGACGATCCCGCAGAGCACGCCCAGGACCCCGGCCTCGGAGCACGACGGCGCCAGCTCGGCCGGCGGCGGCTCGGGGATGAGGCACCGGTAGCACGGTCCGTTGTACGGATCGAACACCGTCACCTGCCCCTCGAAACGGAAGATCGACCCGTGCACGACGGGGATGCGCTTGAGCAACGACGCGTCGTTCACCAGGTACCGGGTGGGAAAATTGTCGGTGCCGTCGAGGATCAGGTCGTAGCCGTCGATGACGTCGAGCACGTTGTCGGCCCCCAGCCGCACGTCGTAGGTGGCCACGTCGACGTCCGGGTTGATGCCGGTCAGGGTCTTCTTGGCCGAGTCCACCTTGCGCTCGCCGATGCGGTCGGTGTTGTGCAGGATCTGGCGCTGGAGATTGGACTCGTCGACCACGTCCATGTCGATGATCCCGAGCGTGCCCACGCCGGCCGCCGCCAGGTACATCCCGGCCGGCGAGCCGAGGCCGCCCGCCCCGAGCAGGAGGACCTTGGAGTCGAGCAGCTTCTGCTGCCCCTTCTCCCCCACCTCGGGCAGGAGGAGGTGCCGCTGGTAGCGGTTGCGCTGGTCGGCCGAGAGGGTCTTCGGCGTCTTCCAGGGCCTGCCGTCGTCCTTCCATTTGTTGAACCCACCGGCCATGGAGACGACGTCGGTGTAGCCGAGCTCGCCCAGGGTCTTGGCGGCCAGGGCCGACCGGCCCCCGCCGGCGCAGTAGACGACGACCGGGCTCCCCTTGTCGGGCAGGCGCCCCTCGACCTGGAACTCGAGGTTGCCCCGGGGGACGTGGACGGCGTCGGGGATTGCTCCCTGCGCGTACTCGTCCGGCTCCCGCACGTCGAGGAACGTGGCGTGGCCCAGGCGGTCGGCCGCCGCCGCCACGTCCACCTCGGCGATGGCCGCCTTGGCCTGGTGGAGCAGATCTCTCGACGTCGCCATGGTCGACCTCCTGCGGTCTCCGATCCCCCCGTGTGAACAGGAAAACACTACCAGTC
Source organism: Acidimicrobiales bacterium (assembly GCA_050743865.1). Classification (GTDB taxonomy): domain Bacteria; phylum Actinomycetota; class Acidimicrobiia; order Acidimicrobiales; family RAAP-2; genus DAHUZJ01. The sequence goes on along the minus strand of JBOGGE010000120.1, from coordinate 7,776 downwards.
AGGTCAACATTCCCCGACCGCCCGACCTGCCGGCCCGGGGGTGTCGCGCCGTCCGGCGGCGGGTCGCGGTAGACATCGGCGGGTGGACCTGGAAGAGGCGGTGCGCCGGCGGCGGATGGTGCGGAGCTTCTCCGAGCGCCCCGTGGGCCCGGAGGTGGTCGACCGGCTGGTGGCCGGATCGCTCCGGTCGCCCACCGCCGGTCACGCCCGGGGCACCGCCTGGCTGGTGCTCGAAGGGCGCCAGCAGACGGCCGCCTACTGGCGGGCGACCACCACGGCCGGGTGGCGCGAAGGTTCCCGGAGGGGGCCGGGCCTGTCCCGGGCGCCGGTGGTCGCCCTGGCGCTGGCGTCCCCCGGCTCCTACGTGGCCCGTTATGCCGAGGAGGACAAGGTGGGGCCCGGCCCGGACCTCGGTGGCGACCCGGGCTCCTGGCCCGTCCCCTACTGGTTCGGCGACGCCGCCTTCTGCGTCATGACCCTGCTGCTGGAGGCGACGGCCAGCGGGCTGGGCGCCTGCCTTCTCGGGACCTTCCGGGGCGAGCGCCGGCTGCTGGACACGTTGGGAGTGCCCGGCGGGTGGCGGCTGTTCGGGGCGGTGCTCCTGGGGCACCCCGACGGGGCGGACCACCGCTCGGGCTCGCTGGACCGCCCCGGCCCGAGCCGGGCCGACCGCGTCCACCGCGGGCGGTGGTAGCGGCGGCGGCCGGCGGGCGGCGGCCGGCACTGCGGCGGGCGAGCCGTCGACGCGCATCCCCGCCGCGTCACGGGCCGTCGGCGATACTGGCTCGATGGCGCCGCGGGAGGACCAGCCGGTGATGTCCCAGCCCGAGTTCGCCAGGTTGCTGGCGGCGGCGCTCGATGTCGAGGCGTCGGCCGTCGGCGACGACACCGACCTGGTCGAAGAGCTCGGGCTCGACTCTCTCGGGATGCTCGAGCTGGTGACCGAGATCGAGGACGCCGTGGGCGGTGACGCCGTGATGCCCATCGAGCTGGTGATGGGGATCCGGACCGTCCGGGACGCCTACCTCCAGTACTGCGCCCTCGCCCACCTCCCGTTCCAGGACGAGGGCCACCCGGCGTGAGCGACGCATCCTCGCCGTTCCCCTCGGCCCCGCCAGACGACCCGGGGCAGGCGCTCGTGAGCCTGCGCACCCGCCGCCTGCAGCTGCGGCCGCTGCGGCCCGAGGACCACCGCCTCCTGTACCGCCTCGCCCTCGACCCGGACGTCACCTTCGACTGGCGCCTGCGAGGGACCACGCCGAGCTTCGAGGAATTCCAGCGCCAGATCCATCCGAGCGTGCTCTGCCAGTTCGCCGTGAGCCCGATCGGCTCGATGGAGCTGTTCGGGCTGGTGGTGGCGTTCAGCGCCGACCTCCGCAACCGGTTCTGCCATGCCGGAGTGGTCATGCGGCCGGAGCTTCGCCGACGCGGGTTGGGCATCGAGGCCATCTTCGGACTGTCGCGCTACCTCTTCACCGGCTGGGACTTCCGCCTGGTCCTCCTGGAGACGACGGGCCGGACCTTCGCCCACGTGGCGTCGATGGAGAAGGCCGGCATCGTCACCGTGGAGGGGCGGATCCGCGACCAGTACTACTTCGGCGGGCGGTACTGGGACGGCATCATCCTCACCCATCGCCGCCAGCAGTTCGATGCTCTCATGGCCTCCCGGCTCGGGCGCTCGCTGCTCCTCCCGGGCCGGCCGGTGGTGCGCACCCGCTGACCCAGGTCACCGCGGCACACGGCGGCGGCGTAACGCCTCCGCGCCGACCCCGGCGGCCGCAGCCGAGGTGTGCCATCATCCCGTCACCCGACACCGGTCGACCGGACCGGTCGACCGGCGACCAACGGAAAGGCGGCGATGAAGAGCGACGTCAAGGGAACCACCATGCCCGTCCTCGAGATGAGCCTCGACCCCGGCGAAGAGGTGATCTCCACTCACGGATCACTGTCGTGGATGACGCCGAACCTCCAGATGTCGCAGACCACGAGCACCGGCGGCGGCAAGGGCAGGAGCCTGCTCGGCGGGCTCAAGCGGGCCATCGGGGGCGGGGGCATCTTCCTCACCCGGTACGCGGCGCAGGGCGGCCCGGCGACGGTCGCCTTCGCCGCCAAGCTGCCGGGGCGGATCTTCCCGCTCGACATCACCGAGGGTGCCGGCTTCCTGGTGCACCGGCACGGCTGGCTGTGCGCCACCCCGGGGGTGACGCCGACCGTCGGCCTGCAGCAGAGCTTCCGGGGCGGGCTGTTCGGCGGGGAGGGCTTCGTGCTCGAGCGGCTGGAGGGCCAGGGCACGGCCTGGGTCGAGTTGGCCGGCGAGACCATCACCTACGAGCTGGCGGCGGGCCAGTCCGTCATGGTCCATCCCGGCCACGTCGGCGTGTTCGGGGACAGCGTGAGCTTCCAGATCACCCGGGTCCCCGGGGTGGCCAACATCCTCTTCGGTCAGGACGGTTTTCATCTCGTCACCCTCACCGGGCCGGGGACGGTGTGGCTCCAGAGCATGCCGCTCCCCGTCCTCGCCCACGCCCTGTCCCCCTACCTCGCCACCCAGGCCGGCACCGGGGCGGTCTCCGGCGGCATGGCCGGCGGGATCATGGGTGGCCTGCTCGGTCGCGACGTATAGCCCGCCCGGCGGCGACCGGGTCGGGGGCGAGGGGTCGCGCTCCACGCTGGTTGACATGGTTGACCACGAGCGAGACCGGCGTGCGGCAGCGCAGGGCTCGGCGGAGCGACGCCGGGCCGCCCGGGTATCCGCACGGCGGATCGCCGACCAGGTGACGGCCGAGCTGGTGCGGCGCGACGCGGGCGGCGGCCGGTTGGCGGCGCTTCTCGAGCGGGGCCACTTCGATCCGGGCGCCGCCGCCGACGTGCTGCTCCCAGCCGCCGACGCATGGGAGGAAGAGATCGGGCCATTCCTCGACGTCGACGGCGTCCGCCGGCTGCTGGCCAGGCCGGGGGGCGACGCCGTCTCAAAGCAGGCCGTCTCCAAGCGGCGTGACCTCCTGGCGCTGCGAACGGGCTCGGGCCGTGTGGTCTACCCCCGCTTCCAGTTCCGTCACGGCACCGTGCTCGCCGGCCTGGGTCGCGCGCTGTCGGCGCTGCCGGAAGGGCGGGCCTCTCGTTGGACGGTCGCCAGCTGGCTGATGACCCCGTGCCCGGAGCTGGGCGGCGACCGTCCCGACGACCTCCTGGCGGAAGGTGCCGTCGACCCGGTCCTCTCGCAGGCCGAAGACTGGGCCGCCGGCCTCTCGGCCTAAAAGGTGACCGGCGCGGGGGGCGCGGGGGGCGCGGGGGGCGCGGGGGCGCGGCGCCAGCCAGCGGCGACCTCGGCCGCTTCCCGGCGACCACCGTGCATGGCACGGTCCTTTACCGGGTGCTCCGGGGCCACGACCCGGCGACCGGTCGCAGGCGGGGCCCATTCTTCTTCTCGTCGGGCTCCGGCCGGTTCGACCTCGAGCTCCCCCTCGGCACGTACTACCTGGCCACCAGCCTCACCGGGGCGGTGCTGGAAGCCTTCCGCTCGACGCTGGTCGACGCCACCGACGTGGCGGCCCGGCGTCTCCTGCGCACGGCGGTGCCGGCACCCGTGCGGCTGGCGGCGACGACCAGGGGGGCAGCGCGCGGCTTCGGGGTCACGCTCGGCCTGGCGGCCGGCGACGACCGGCGTCGGACTCGGGACCTGGCATCCCGTCTCCACGAGGCCGGGTTCGACGGCATCCACGCCATGCTCTGGCACGACACGACGGACCGGTCCCGCACCATCGCCCTTTTCGACAAGGGTGAAGTGCATCCCCCCTACGGCTGGCGATGGCCCGAGCGAGTGACCGCGCTCATGACCGACTCGGGCGGACGAGACCGCCACCTCCGGGCCCCAGCGGAGGTGATGCCGCTCGCCGAATGAGCACGCAGTGCAATCGGTGGCCCGGGGAGGGGGGGTCAGTTTTCGACCGGTGGAAGGGGGTCAGTTTTCGACCGACGTTGACAATTCGCCCGAGAAACTCGCATCTCCGACCCGACGCAAGCCCGAATGAGAAGCCGCTGGTCACGGCGTCGTGCCCTACGCACTGCATATGGCACTCCCCTGATCAATGAGGGCCCCGCTGGTCATCAAGGCCCGAGAAACTCTGCGCTCCAGCGCTACGCGCTGTTCAGGTACTGACAGAGGGCTCAGCGGATGAGCTCGGAGACCGTGACGCTCTCGGTCTGTGCCCGCCGAGCGACTGCGCCGCGCAGGTCGGAATCCAGCCGCACCGACTCGACCGACTCCGCAGCCCCACCGATCGATGGCAGGCCCGGTCCCCGGCGGCGCCCCTTCATCTGACCGGGCTCATAGTTGCGGTCGGCCTCCTCCGCGAACCGCTCGATCATCGCGTCGATGATCGGCTCGCCGCCCTTGGTGTGTCCGTAGATGCGCTGGTCCGTCATCGTTCGCCTCCGACAGCTCCTGGAGGGTCGAGCGTCGGAGCGGCATCGCGCCGACCGCCCGGCTGCCAGTCTATCCTGTTGACGATGTAACCTGTCGGCGGTATAGTGGCAGACGTGCCGTGGGAGGTCCTCGTCACCGAAGACTTCGAACGATGGTGGCGAGCCCTCCCCGACGAGCACCAGGACGCGCTCACGGCACGGATCGCCATGCTGCGTGACCACGGGCCAGCGCTCGGGAGGCCGACGGTCGACACCATCCAGGCGAGCAGGCTCGCCAACTTGAAAGAGATCCGGGCCTCGGTCGGTCGAGCGCACCTCCGGGTGCTGTTCGTCTTCGATCCGGCGCGTCGAGCGGTCCTGCTGGTCGCCGGCAACAAGACCGGGCAGTGGCAGTCCTGGTACCGCCGGTCGATCCCCGAGGCAGAGCGCCTGTACGCCGAGCACGTCGAGACCATGAAGAAGAGGAGCAAACCATGAAGCGCTTCGAAGAGTTGGAGGCCGAAGTGATGGCCGACCCGTCCCGCCGGGAGCGGGTCGAGCACGAGCGGGCCAAGGTCGTGGCCGAACAGGTACGAGACGCCCTGGGCGAGTTGCGCCGCGTCCGTCAGCTCACCCAGGTGGAGCTCTCCCGCACGATGCAGCGGCCCCAGTCGACGATCTCTCGGATCGAGCGCGAGGGCGACATGCTGCTCTCCACGCTCGCTGCCTATGTCGAGGCGCTCGGGGGCCACCTTGAGATCAACGCCGTCGTCGATGACCGGCGCATCCCTCTCACCGCGACCGAACCGGCGACTGCCAAGCGCAGCGCATGAACAGACGCTGACCGAAGGAACCAGCCCGCAGCGCCAGCAGACCCGGTCCTGGCTCTTGGCAAGAGTCACAACAAACGCCGCACCAGCGCGCGAGTAGGAAACGGGCCGCTGACCTCTACGAAACCCGCCGCCGCCTACGCCGGCGGCGTGTCGTCCACACCCAGCTACACCTACACGGCCACGACCTCGTCGGCCGTGCGCTTCACGGTGACCTCCCCGGGCTACTGGGAGGTGGCCTCTGACGGCGGCCTGTTCGCCTTCACAGCGCCGTTCAAGGGCTCGATGGGTGGAAAGCCGCTCAACAAGCCGGTGGTGGGCATGGCCGTCGACTCTTCGACCGGCGGCTACTGGGAGGTGGCCTCTGACGGCGGCCTGTTCGCCTTCACAGCGCCGTTCAAGGGCTCCATGGGCGGCAAGCCATTGAACGCTCCGGTGGTGGGGATGGCCGCCTCCGGCTGAGCCCCTGCCGTTCAGCGGTTGCCACGAGGACAGCCCCACTGCGACGGCCGGCGGGTCACGGTGGACACGATGACCGGGGAGACGGTCCCTAATCCCTTCGGCAGCTTCCGAGCATGGTCTGGGCTTGACCAGCCACGGCGGCGAGCACCAGGACGCTCGTGACACCGAGCACCCCCGAGTCTGACGCCGGGGACGACGCCCCGCCAGGTTGGGCACCGCCGTCATAGATACGGCAGGTGACGATGTGACGACATCAGGTGATCGTTGCCTTGCGGTGAGAACTGGCAGGGTGGTTCCTGACCCCTCCCGGCGGCGTACCCCTCCGCCTGCCGTCGGGACCGGACCTGTCCCCGTGCACCCGGTCGTAAGAACGCGACGACGATCTCGTCACGGAGCATGGGCCAGTACCGATCGTCACAGCATCGGATCAGGCACGCCATCGTCTCTCGTCCAGACGGATCATCGTGACGAAGTGGTGCCTGGCACCACTGCAGACCCACCCTTCTACTACGCCAGCAATGGCGAAGACGCCGGACCCATTCCCTGCTGCCCGGACATTCGGCGACCGAGTTCGTGCTCGCCGTGCCGAACTCGGGTGGTCGCAGGAGCGTCTTGCTGAGGAGGCGGGGCTCCACTGGACGTACGTTTCGTCGGTTGAGCGCGGCGAGCGGAACATCAGCCTACGGAACATCCTTCGGTTGGCGCACGCAATGGAGGTCGACCCCGGCTTCCTTGTGCGGGAGCTACGCCCGTAGAGCATTGTCGGCGGCTCGGCGAACGGTCAGGGCAGCCATGAAGCCGACCATCAGGACCCGTGTGCGTGGATCACCGATCCCAGTGCTTCAAGCATCGCCGGATTGGGATTGCAGTCCAGCAGGGCGCTCCGAACCGCGGCGAGTGCACCATCGAAGTCCATTCCGCGGTGCCGCATGAGCCAGGCGACGGCGACCGCCGGAGTCCGGCTTTCCGCCCGGACGCAGTGCACGAACACCGAGCCATGATCCCGACGCAATCGCTCGACGGCGTCGGCGGTGTCGCGGAGCACAAATCCCGTATCGGCGTTGTCGGGGCCGTCCATCAGCCACACCTCGTGGTGCTCGACGCCCCGACGCTGTCCCTTGCCGATCCGGCAAAGCGAGACGTACGCCTGCGCGTTCGTCCCCGCCAGTGCGGCGATGTAGCCCCAGATGACACCCCGGTGGTCAGGAAGCTCGACCGCCAGCCCTTGCGGGCGCCAGGAACGCTCGTAGTAGGGCATGAGGTCGTCGGCGTCCGGCCAGCCGATGGAGTCGTCGTCTCCGTGAGACACCGCCAGGATGCCGATGCCGACGAGGTCCCGGTGCCCCAGCTCTGGGGGCCAGCCACCGAGGTGCCTGCGCCAGGGGAAGGGGACAGCGCTGGCGCCGTAGCGAGCGCCGATGAGCGCCCCAGTGATAGCGGCGACCGTGTCGGTGTCCCCGCCGATCCCCACCGCCTGTCGGAGAGCAGCTTCCAGCCTCGCCGCCCCCTCTATGTGGGCGGTCGACGTGATGGCCCGATGCGCCGCCTGGAGGGAGGTCACGACGTAGCCCATCGTGCGCAACGACTCGATCGGTGCCGTCTCGGCGGTCGTGATCGTCTCCTCCCAGAACCCGCGTCGCTCTGGAGGCAAGAGGGACAGACCCTCCCAGATGCCGTCGAGGCGCCCCTCGCGCACCGCTCTGTCGATGGCGACGCACCACAGCACGCAGGCATCGCCGGCCAAATGATGGGGATGGGTCAGCGAGGACACCGCACGGGCGGCACGGGCAAGACCCTCATCGTCGCCGAGGTGGGCCAGGGCGACCGGCCCGGTTCGCATCAGCGACCCGTTGCCGGCGGCGTCTGCGTTCGCCTTCTGGTAGGCGGCGGCGGCTTCAGCCAGCCGGTCGGGGTCGGTGGTAGCCGACAGCACCGCCCTCGTCTGGTTCCCGATGTCGGGAGGTTTGTCGGCGTACCACCCGAGGAACCCCTCGGCCACCGCCCGGAGGCCCTCGGGGGAGTCGAGCGCCAGCCCCTTCGCCGCCGCCTGGGCGACACAGACGGACATGTCGGTGTCGTC
>JBOGGE010000119.1:0-2542 GCA_050743865.1 Acidimicrobiales bacterium | reverse complement strand
CACCTGACCGGGCGCTCCCTTCCCCACGCGGTGCTGATGATGATCCCCGAGGCGTGGGAGAACCACGAGACGATGGACCCGGCCCGCCGGGCCTTCTACCGCTACCACGCCTCCCTGATGGAGCCGTGGGACGGGCCGGCGGCGGTGGTGTTCACCGACGGGACCGTGGCCGGTGCCGTGCTCGACCGCAACGGGCTGCGCCCGGCGCGCTACTGGGTGACCGACGACGGCCTGGTGGTGCTGGCCAGCGAGGTCGGGGTGCTCGACGTGGACCCGGCGTCGGTGGTCCGCAAGGGGCGCCTGCAACCGGGGCGGATGTTCCTGGTCGACACGGCCCAGGGCCGGATCGTCGACGACGACGAGGTCAAGGCCGACCTGGCCGCCGAGCATCCCTACGCCGAGTGGGTGGCCCAGGACCAGGTCCGGCTGGAGGACCTGCCGCCGCGTCGCATGCTCACCCCCCAGCACGCCAGCGTGGTCACCCACCAGCGCCTGTTCGGCTACACCACCGAGGAGCTGCGGATGATCGTCGGGCCGATGGCCCGCAACGGCGAGGAGCCCATCGGCTCCATGGGCTCGGACTCGGCGGTCGCCGTGCTGTCCGAGCGCTCGAGGCTGGTCTACGACTACTTCACCCAGCTCTTCGCCCAGGTCACCAACCCCCCGCTCGACGCCATCCGGGAGGAGCTGGTGACGTCCCTCGGCGCCACCGTCGGGCCGGAGGGCAATCTGCTGGCCGCCACCCCCGGGGCGTGCCGCCAGATCCTGCTGCCCCGGCCGGTCATCGACCGCCCCGACCTGGCCAAGCTCATGTACGTGGACGAGCACACAGAGACCCCGGGGTTCAAGGCCTTCGCCATCGACGCCCTGTTCCCGGTGGCCGAGGCGGGCGACGCCCGACGCCCGACGCCCGAGGGCGGCCGGGCCCTGGCGGCGGCCATCGAGGACGTGCGGGCCAAGGTGTCGGCGGCCATCGCCGACGGTGCCAACGTCATCATCCTGTCCGACCGTAACTCCACCACCGAGCTGGCCCCCATCCCGTCCCTTCTCGTCACCGCCGCCGTCCATCACCACCTCGTCCGCCAACGGGAGCGGACCAAGGTGGGTCTGGTGGTCGAGTCCGGGGACGCCCGGGAGGTCCACCACATGGCCCTCTTGATCGGGTTCGGGGCGGCGGCGGTCAACCCGTACCTGGCCCTCGAGTCGATCGACGACATGATCGCCGGCGGCCAGCTGGTCGGCGTCCCGCCCCGCCAGGCCCACCAGCGTTACGTCAAGGCGGCCTGCAAGGGTGTGCTCAAGGTGATGTCGAAGATGGGCATCTCCACCGTGGCGTCGTACACCGGCGCCCAGGTGTTCGAGGCGGTCGGGTTGGACCGCCAGCTCGTCGACGAGTACTTCACCGGTACGGTCAGCCGCATCGGCGGCGTCGGCCTCGACGTGCTGGCGGCCGAGGTGGCCGCTCGCCATCGGCTGGCCCACCTGGAGCGGCCGAGCGAGCTGGCGCACCGCGAGCTCGAGGTGGGGGGCGAGTACCAGTGGCGGCGGGACGGCGAGGTGCACCTGTTCAACCCGAGGACGGTGTTCAAGCTCCAGCACGCCACCCGGTCCAAGCGGTACGAGATCTTCAAGGAGTACACGAAGGCGGTCGACGACCAGTCGGCCCGCCTGGCCACGCTTCGCGGCCTCCTGCGCCTCAACCCGGCTCCCGGCGGCCCGGTCCCCCTCGAGGAGGTCGAGCCGGTCGCCGACATCGTGAAGCGCTTCTCCACCGGGGCCATGTCGTACGGGTCCATCTCGGCCGAGGCCCACCAGACCCTGGCCATCGCCATGAACCGTATCGGCGGGCGGTCCAACACCGGGGAGGGCGGCGAGGACGCCGACCGCTTCGTCCCCGACGCCAACGGCGACCTCCGCCGCAGCGCCATCAAGCAGGTGGCCTCGGGGCGCTTCGGGGTAACCGCCGAGTACCTGGTCAACGCCGACGACCTGCAGATCAAGATCGCCCAGGGGGCGAAGCCGGGCGAGGGCGGCCAGCTGCCGGGCAACAAGGTGTACCCGTGGATCGCCCGGACGCGGCACGCCACGCCGGGGGTCGGCCTGATCTCCCCGCCGCCCCACCACGACATCTACTCCATCGAGGACATCGCCCAGCTCATCCACGACCTGAAGTCGGCCAACCCGGCGGCCCGGGTGCACGTCAAGCTGGTGGCCGAGGTCGGCGTGGGCACCGTCGCCGCCGGGGTGGCCAAGGCCCACTCCGACGTGGTGCTCATCTCCGGCCACGACGGCGGCACCGGCGCCGCGCCGCTCACCTCCCTCAAGCACGCCGGGATCGCCTGGGAGCTGGGGCTGGCCGAGACCCAGCAGACGCTGATGGCCAACGGCCGGCGGGACCGGATCGTCGTCCAGGTGGACGGGCAGATGAAGACCGGCCGCGACGTCGTGATCGGTGCCCTCCTGGGCGCCGAGGAGTACGGCTTCGCCACGGCCCCCCTGGTGGTGTCGGGCTGCATCATGATGCGGGTCTGCCACCTCGACA
>JBOGGE010000118.1:0-7454 GCA_050743865.1 Acidimicrobiales bacterium | reverse complement strand
GGGCCAGGGGCCGGCGGCCGCCGACCAATCCCAGGTAGGCGCGCCGCACCCGGCCGTCGCGAATGAGCGCGGCGACGATCCCGAGAGTGGTGGCGTTGACCGGGACGGCGAGGCCGAGCCCCGTCCCGGCCAGGGCGGTGTTGACACCGACCAGCTGGGCCCGGGAGTCGACGAGCGCCCCGCCCGAGCTCCCGGGATTGAGCGCGGCGTCGGTCTGGATGACGTTGTCCACCACCCGGCCCCCGGCGGGCAGCGAGCGCCCCAGGGCGCTCACCACCCCGGCGGACACCGATCCGGCGAGGCCGCGAGGATTGCCGACGGCGACGACCAGTTGGCCCACCCGGAGACAATCAGCGTCGCCGAGGTCGACCGGCGGCAGGCTCGTGCCGTCCGCTCTCACCACCGCCAGGTCCGAGAGCAGGTCACGCCCGACCACCTCCATCGACAGCTCCCGGCCGTCGACGAAGGCTGCCGTGCCCCGGTCGGCGGCGGACACCACGTGGGCCGAGGTCAGCAGGTAGCCGTCGGCCGACAGGACCACCGCACTGCCGCCGGCCCGGGCCCGTCCCACGGTGAGAGCCGCCACCGACGGCACCACCCGGTCGGCCACCGCGGTGACGACGGCGGAGTAGGCGTCGAGGGGCACGTCCGTGTGCTCCTGCGTCATGCGCTCGGTCATAGCGGCGTCGGCCCCTCCCCTCTCACCCGGTCGACGTCGACGAGGGCGTCGCGCAGGTCGGCGAGCCATTCGGCCTGGTGCCGGCCGACCAGCTTCACGCACCAGGCCAGGGCGTCGCTACGGCTCCGGGCCACGCCGGCGCCGACCAGCGTGTCCAGCACCGCCCGCTCGGGAAGGCGGAGGCGGGTCATCACCGGCGCGCTGCGGGTGGTGAAGAGGACGGTTCGGCCGTCCTGTTCGATCCCCCAGGACACCTTGCGCCGGAAGCGGGGCTCGGCCTTCTCGGCGATGGCGACGCGCTCGGCCCGGGTCGCCTCCCGGAAGGCGACGGCCTCCGTCCTGGTGGCCAGTCGGCCCACGCAGAGGATCTCCTCCTCGTCGACGTCGACCCGGGGCGCCCCTGTGAACCACTCGCGGGGAACGGCTGCGGTGAAGTGCTTCTCGATCTGGTCGATCTCCGTCTGGCTTGTCATGCTTACAAGATTACACGACTGCAGCCGGTGAGGTGCCGGCTAGTCGGCGCCGCTGGCGACCAGCTCGGGGACCAAGCCGGGCCGCTCGCCGCGGTCCGCTCCGGCGGCGTCGGCGAGACGGTCCGAGCCTCCGGCCCCCGCCTCGGCCTCGTTCCCGTCGCGCCGGGCTCGAACCAGGATGGCGGCGGCCACCGCCGCACCCAGCACGAGGGCGGCGCTGACCGTGAAGCCGACGGTGTAGCCGTGGACAGCGGCCACCGGCACCAGGTCACGCAGTCCGGGGTGGGCCACCACGTAGGCCGAGGTGGCGGTGGCGGCCACCGTGTTGAGCAATGAGGTGCCGAGTGAGCTCCCCACCTGCTGGGTGGTGTTGACCAGGGCGCTGGCCACCCCGGCGTCGCTCGGGTCCACGCCGATGAGGGCGGTCGAGCTCATCGGCACGAACGACAGCCCCATGCCCAGGCTGATGACGACCTCGACCGGCAGGACCAGCTCGGCAAAGGAGCTGCCGACGGACAGCCGGGTGATGCAGGCCAGGCCGATCCCGGCCAGCACGAGCCCGGCGACCATCAGCCGGCGCGGGCCGACGCTGGGCAGGAGGCGGCTGGCCAGGGTGGCTCCGGCGATGATCCCGACCGAGAAGGGCAGGAAGGCGAACCCGGTCTTGACGGCCGAGTACCCGAGCGTGGCCTGGAAGTAGTAGGTGAGGAAGAGGAAGGTGCCGAGCAGGGCGCAGCCGACGAGGAGCGAGGCCAGGAAGGAACCGCCCCGGTTGCGGTCGAGCACGATCCGTAGCGGCAGGAGGGGATTGGCCGAGCGCAGCTCCACCAGCACGAACAGGGCCAGGCCGGCGAGCGAGCCGCCGAGGAGGCCCAGAGTGACCGGGCTCGACCAGCCGTCGGTGCCGGCAACGGTGAACCCGTAGACGAGGAGGAAGAAGGCCACGGTCACGGTCACGGCGCCGGTGACGTCGTAGCCGCGCCGGCGCTGCCCCCGGCTCTCGCCGAGCACCCGCCGGGCGGAGATGGCGGCGAGGATGGCGATCGGGACGTTGATGAGCAGGGTCCAGCGCCACGAGGCGAATTGGGTGAGCGCCCCGCCCAGCACCAGGCCGATGGCGGCCCCGCTCCCGGCCACGGCGCCGTAGACGCCGAAGGCACGCGCCCGCTCGCGAGGCTCGGTGAAGGTCGTGGTGAGGAGCGAGAGGGCGGCCGGGGCCATGGCGGCGGCGAAGCCGCCCTGTAGCGCCCGGGCGGCAAACAGCATCGACGCGCTCTGGGCCAGCCCGCCCAGGGCCGAGGCGGCGGCGAACCCGAGAAGCCCGATGACGAACGTCCGGCGCCGGCCGACGTAGTCGGCGATCCGGCCGCCGAGGAGCAGGAGCGTCCCGAAGGCCAGGGTGTACGCCGTCATCACCCATTGGCGGTCGACCACCGAGATGTGGAGGGCATGCTGGGCCGAGGGAAGGGCGACGATGACCACCGAGGCGTCCAGCACGATCATGAGCTGGGCGACGGCGATGACGGCCAGGGCCAGGCCGCTCCTCGACCGGGGCTGACCGTGGGCCCGAGGAGTGGCGGCCAGCGCCGGCATTCGGGGCGGCGCCGGCGACGCGAGCGCGGCGGACGAACGGATTGGCATCTGGTTACCTCCTGCAGCCCCCCAGCCGGTATGATGTGGAACGATGGTTCCGGTTACCTGGACACTATACGGAACGCTGGTTCCGTTTGTCAACCCTCGTGGGTGAGAATCCGGCAACGGCCCGAGGGGCGGGCGGCGGCGTAGGCTGCCGGCCCATGCGGGCCGACGCCCTGCGCAATCGCCGCCGGATCCTCGAGGCCGCCGAGGACACCTTTGCCCGCGACGGGCTGTCGGTGCCCGTCGACGTGGTGGCGGAACGGGCGGGGCTCGGCGTCGGCACCCTCTACCGGCACTTCCCGACCAAGGAAGCCCTCTTCGAGGCCATCGTGGTGGCCCGCATGGACGAGCTCATCGAGGCGTGCGACGCCGGTGGCGACGCCGAGCCAGGGGCGGCCTTCTTCTCGTTCCTGGCCAAGTTGGCCGACGAGGTGTCCCGCAAGCACGACCTGTTCGACGCCATGGCAGCGGCTGGCTTCGACTACAAGCCTCGCTGCGCCGACCGGGTCGAGTGCCTGAAGCAGGGGATCGAACGGCTGCGGCGGCTGGCGGCGGCGTCGGGCGAGGTCCGCAGCGACGTAACGTCGGAGCAGATCATGCAGCTGGTCGTCGGGTCGTGCGTGGGTCACGGCCCGGCGCCGGCCGACTCGGCGGCGTGCCACCGGATGCTCGAGGTGATCTTCGACGGGCTGCGGGCGCACCCGGCGCCGCGGCGATCCCGCGCCCGGGCGGCTCGGTAGCCGGGCTTCGGCGTCACCGAAGGCCTACCGCCCGAGCCGGTCTGCCCTGCGGGCCTACCGCCCGGGCCAAGGCGGCACCGCTCTGGCGTAGCCGGCGCTAAATGGGCGCCATGCCCAGGATTCAGGTCAAGGACGTTCCCACCGAGACTCACGCCGTGCTCAGCCGTCGGGCGGTCGAGGCGCACCAGGCGTTGCAGGAGTACCTGCTCGGGAGGCTGATCGAGAAGGCCGCGACCCCCACGGTCGAGGAGATCGTGGAGCGCGCCGGCGGCCGGGGCGGAGGGTCGGTGTCCTTCTCCGACGCGCTGACGGCGCTGGCCGAGGACCGTGGTCGTCGTTGACGCCAGCGTGCTGGCGCCGGCGCTGGGTGACGACGGCGAGGACGGCCACCGGGCTCAGGCGCGTCTCTCCGGCGAGAGCCTGGCGGCGCCGGAGCCGATCGATCTCGAGGTGTCCTCCGTGCTCCGGAGGCTCACCCTCGCCGGCACCCTGCCGGCCCGGCCCGGCCCGGCGAGCTCGCCCTGTCGGACCTTGTCGCCCTGCCGCTCTGTCGCGTCGCCCACCGGATCCTGCTCCCGAGGTGCTGGAGCCTCAGGGTGAACCTCACGGTCTACGACGCGTCCTACGTGGCGCTGCCCGCACTGCTCGGGGCGTTGCTGGTGACGGGCGACGTCCGATTGTCCGACGCGCCGGGCGGGCGGTGCGAGGTCGAGGTCATCGACCGGCGCCGGCCGGAAAGTGAGCGGTCGTAGCGGGGGGAGCCGGCCCCCCGCCACCCCCGGTCCCTGTAGCACCCCCGATCCCTGTAGCACCCCCGGTACCCGGCGTCCCCTGGTCCGGGGTGGCGTCGGGGAGGGGCGACCAGCCCCGCCAGCGCCGTCGGCTGGCGCCCAGGACGGCTGCCCCGGCCGCCACCAGCACCACCCCGCCCACCTGGACGAGGACGTCGCCGATGTGCCCGCTTGTGGACAGCCACAGGTGCTCGTCGACGGTCCGCACGATCCCCCACAGGATCATGGCGACGCCCAGGACCGTCCCGGCCGGGTGGCCGGCCCCCCGCCGCTCGCACCGCCGTTCGACGTAGAGCAGCACCAGGAAGACGGCGAGGTCCTCCAGCGCCTGGAAGATGGGGACCGGCAATCGCTTGCCGACCTGGTCGGCGTAGTACATCCCGAACCACTGGGTCGTCGGGTGACCGCCGCCGGCCACCATGAGCTGGGGACCGAGGAGGCGCCCGACGCACCACGCCGCCACCAGCACCGGCGCCACCAGGTCCAGCGCCCGGCCGACGGCGAGCTCCGGGCAGCGACGGCGGATGACGACGAGGGCGGTGGGGATGCCGAAGATCAGCCCGCCGAACGACGACAGGCCGCCGTGCCACACCTCGATCACCTGGTGCGGGCTGTGGACGTAGTAGGAGAGGTTGGCCAGGACGTGCACCACCCGGGCGCCGACCACGGCGGCCACGATGACCCAGAGGAACATCCCGACCAGCCACTCGGTCGGGTAGCCGTTGCGCCGGAGCCGCCGCTCGAAGTAGCGGTAGGCGAACCAGAAGGTGACGGCCAGGCCGATGCCGTAGGTGTGGACCTGCAGGGGGCCGAGGTGGAACAGGACGGGGACGGGCCTCATGGGACGCCCCCAAGTATTGCGCCTCCCCGAGTCCGTTCCCGGCCGGCGGAGCGCTCAGGTCAGGTGGTCAGCTCGGCTCGGCCGGTCAGGGCCGGCCGGCCCCGGCGAACCCTGTGCCCAGACGGACGCCGGTGATGCGCACCGAGGCGCCGGTGTAGGGAGCCTCGATCATGGCGCCGCCGCCGACGTACATGGCCACGTGGTCGCTGCCGCCCGGGCCGTAGAAGAGCAGGTCGCCCGGCTGGAGGTCGGACACTGGCACCGGGGTGCTGTCCGACATCTGGGCGCCCGAATAGTGGGGGAGCCCGACGCCGGCCTGCCCCCAGGACCAGGCCACCAGCCCCGAGCAGTCGAAGCCGCTCCCGGGCGACTCGGCGCCCCACACGTAGGGGACCCCGATCTGGGACTCGGCCGCCCGCACGGCGGCCATCCCGCCGCCGCCGGGGGAGGGCGGGGGCGGCGACGATCCATCGACCGCCAGGGTGGCCGTGGGCGGCCGGGACTGGGCCAGGAAGGCCAGCCTGGCCTGCGCCGCCCGCTCCTGTGCCCGCGCCTCCGCCTGCTGCTGCTGGGCGACGAGGGTGGCGATCTGACCCTTCACCTGGTCGAGGGCACCCTGCTGCTGGGCCTCGAGGGCCTGGGCCCGCTGGAAGGCGTCGTTGGCGACGGTCACCGCCTGGGCCGCCTGCTGGTCCTGTGTCCGCAGGGTCGACTCCTGGGCGTTGAGCTGGGTCTGGGCCGTGTGGAGGACGGCCACCGCGGTGCCGAGGTCGCCTTCGGCCACCCGGTTGAACACCTTGGCCGCCTCGGCCTGTGTCTCGTTGCCAGCGAACAGGGGGTTCTGCGAAGCCGACGAGCCGTCGCTCAGGTAGGCGTGCACCGCCACCTTGCGCAGCGTGGCCCGGTCCTTCGCCACCGAGACCTTGGTCTTGGCGATCTTGCCCTCGGTCACGGTGATCTGCTGGTCGAGCGACGCCTTGTGGGCTTGGGCGCCCTCGTACTTCTGGTCCAGGGCGTCGATCTGCTGGCCGGTTGTCTGGATCTCCTGCGCGATCTGCGCCGCTTTCGCCTGGGCGTTCGACAGCTGGTCGGCCGACGCGCCGGACTGCAGCGACAGCATGGCACCGAGGGGCACCGCCACGAGGATCGCCGCTGGAGCCGCGATCCTCCGCTGCAGCCGGAGTCGCCGCTCCGACCGGGCCGTCGAGTGGCGCGGGCGCGCCTCTCGGTCAGTCACAATGCGGGGCATTCTTACCCATTCGGGCCCGGAAATCAACCTTCTCGGTCGAATCCACCCAGCAACTCGGGTCGAAGGCCGGGGAGATCACCGCAGGTCAGAGGCTACGTTTTCCCGCCGATCGAATGGTGAATTTACCGGTGAAACGGCCCCTTGCCCGCAACCATGCCGCGACGCTCATGGGGGTTGCGCTATTCCGTTGCGCTCCCGTTACAAATGGGCCCAATGCACGGATATCCGGGGCAAACGGGGCCAACCTAGCGCGTCCGGCGACGCCGCTGCCGGCTCTTCGCCGCCGGGCCGGGCTGGCCGGACCCCGGGCAGCCGCCTTAACATCCGGCCATGTCTTCCCGCTCCCGTGACCTCCCACGCCGTTCCTGCCTGTCCACCCCCGGCGCCACGGAGAAATTCCTGGCCAAGGCGCCGTCGGTGCCCGCCGACATGACCTTCCTCGACCTCGAGGACTCGGTGGCGCCGCTCGAGAAGGTGGCGGCCCGGGCCAAGGTGGCGGCTGCCGTCAGGACCCTGGACTGGGGCGACCGGGTGCTGTGCGTGCGGGTCAACGCCTGGGACACCGAGTGGACCTACGGCGACGTCATCGAGGTGGTGGGCACGGCCGGCGAGCGACTCGACGAGGTGATGCTGCCCAAGGTGCAGTCGGCCGCCGAGGTGGTGGCGCTCGACCTGCTGCTGACCCAGGTGGAGAGGAACTGCGGGCTCCCGGTCGGGCACGTCGGCATCGAGGCCCAGATCGAGACCACCCGGGGGCTCATCCACGTGGAGGAGATCTGCGCCGCGTCGCCCCGGCTGGAGACGATCATCTTCGGCCCGGCCGACTTCGCCGCCTCGATGGAGATGCCGGTGCTCACCGGGGGAGTCCAGATCCCCGAGTACCCCGGCGACCACTTTCACTACGTGTTCTCCAAGATCCTCATGGCCGGCCGGGCCAACGGGCTGCAGGTCATCGACGGCCCGTACCTCTACGTGCGGGACCTCGACGGATTGGCGGACTTCTC
This sequence comes from Acidimicrobiales bacterium, assembly GCA_050743865.1. Taxonomy (GTDB): domain Bacteria; phylum Actinomycetota; class Acidimicrobiia; order Acidimicrobiales; family RAAP-2; genus DAHUZJ01. The sequence goes on along the minus strand of JBOGGE010000118.1, from coordinate 39 downwards.
CCGCCGCACCCGGATGCTCGGCTACGACGGCAAGTGGGC
>JBOGGE010000117.1:0-19910 GCA_050743865.1 Acidimicrobiales bacterium | reverse complement strand
GAGGGGGCGGGCCAACGCCGCCACCGTGGTGGCGCTGCTGGCGTCGGGCAGCCGGGCCGGGGCGCCGCGGCCGGCTCCGCCCCAGGGGCTGTGCCTGGTGTCGGTGACCTACTGAGCTCGGACGGCGAGGCGGTGGTGCCGTCGGCTGAGAGCGCGACCGATTGGCCGAAGTAGCTGTCGTGGGGCTCAGCGGCCTTGGTGAGAGTGGCGGCGGGAGAAGAGCTCGAGGTCCACGAGCCCGCGCTGCCGGCGTGGAGCACGTAGCACCGCTGGTGACACCGCCGGCGTCGACAGGGGTCGGCTTCTACGGGTCGATGGGCGGGAAGCCACTCAACCGGCCGATCGTGGGCATCGCCGCCACCCCCACAGGCAAGAGCTACTTCGAGGTGGCCTCCGACGGGGGGATCTTCTCCTTCGGCGCCCCCTTCTACGGCTCCATGGGCGGGGAGCCTCTCGATGCCCCGATGGTGGGCATGGCCGCCGCCCCGACAGGCAAGGGCTACTTCGAGGTCGCCTCCGACGGCGGGGTGTTCGGCTTCTGACCGGCGCCGGCCGGAAACGAGATCCGTCGAGTGGGGCTGCCCGGGGAGCTCCCGGCTTGCCCGGCCGCACGGTGGCCCGTATCCTGGTCCGTCGGCCAGCGTCCGGCCGGCCATCCGCGTCTCCCCAGGGGATCCCTTGCGCACCTACTCACCGAGAGCCGACGACATCGAGCGTGCCTGGCACGTGGTCGACGCCGACGGGCTGGTCCTCGGGCGGATGGCGACCGAGATCGCCCGGTTGCTCCGAGGCAAGCACCGGCCGGGCTTCGCCCCGCACCTCGACACCGGCGACCACGTGGTGGTGGTGAACGCGTCGAAGGTGGTGCTCACCGCCGGCAAGGCGGGCCAGAAGTACGCCTACCGCCACAGCGGCTACCCCGGAGGCCTCAAGCGGACGAGCTACGCCGACCTGCTCGACCGCCGGCCCGAGGAGCTGGTCCGTCGGGCCGTCGGTGGCATGCTGCCCAAGGGGACCCTCGGTCGCCAGCAGCTCGGCAAGCTCAAGGTCTACGCCGGCCCTGACCACCCCCACCAGGCCCAGGACCCGCTCCCGCTCGCCCTCGACGGCGCCCGGCGGGCGGGCTGACATGCCGGCGCCCCTCTCCCAGACCACCGGTCGCCGCAAGGAAGCGGTGGCCCGCGTGCGCTTCCGCCCCGGGCAGGGAGCGATCACCGTCAACCGGCGGGCCTTCGAGGACTATTTCCCCTCCGCCACCCACCGGATGCTGGCCACCGAGCCGCTCCGGGTCACGAGCAGCACCGAGGGCTATGACATCGACGCCACCATCGGCGGTGGTGGCATGTCCGGGCAGGCCGGCGCCCTGCGCCTGGGGATCGCCCGCGCCCTGTGCGCCCTCGACCCCGAGCTCCGCACGGCGCTCAAGCGGGCCGGCCTCCTCACCCGCGATGCCCGGGAGAAGGAGAGCAAGAAGTACGGCCTGAAGAAGGCCCGCAAGGCGCCCCAGTACTCGAAGAGGTAAGTGGGCAGGCCCCGCTTCGGCACCGACGGGGTCCGCGGCGTGGCCAACGCCGACCTGACGCCGGAGCTGGCCACCGCCCTGGGACGGGCCTCGGCCCGGGTGCTGGCCGCCCGCACCTTCCTGTTGGGCCGGGACACCCGCCGGTCGGGGCCGATGCTCCAGGCCGCCCTGGCCGCCGGGCTGGCGGCGGAGGGGGCCGACGTGGTCGACCTCGGGGTGCTCCCCACCGCCGGGCTCGCCTTCTGCGCCGCCCAACGCCGGGTGCCGGGGGCGGTGGTGTCGGCGTCGCACAACCCGTTCGGGGACAACGGCATCAAGCTGTTCGGGCCGGAGGGGACCAAGCTGGCGGCGGCCGACGAGGCGGCGATCGAGGCCGCCCTCGACGGGGGGGCAGACCTCCGCCCCGGGACCGCCCCGGTCGGAGCGTCGGTGGGCTCGCTGTCGGCCGACCCCGCAGGAGCCGCCGCCTACCGCCGGCACCTGGTCGGCGCCCTCGACGGCCGCCGGCTCGACGGCCTGACGGTGGTGGTGGACTGCGCCCACGGCGCGGCGTCGGGGGTGGCCCCCGACGTGATCGCCGACCTGGGGGCGGCGGTGGTCCCGACCGCCTGCCACCCCGACGGGACCAACATCAACGACGGCTGCGGCTCCACCCAGCCGGCCGCCGTGGCCCGGGCCGTCGTCGAGCACGGTGCCGACCTCGGGCTGGCCTTCGACGGGGACGCCGACCGGCTGATCGCCGTCGACCACTCGGGCGCCGTCGTCGACGGTGACGCCCTGCTGGCGCTCTTCGCCGTCGACATGGCCGAGCGGGGGGAGCTGGCCGGCGGTGCCGTCGTGGTGACCGTCATGTCGAATCTCGGCTTCCACCACGCCATGGCCCGCCGGGGGATCGCCGTGCGCCAGACTCCCGTCGGCGACCGCCAGGTCCTGGCGGCGCTCGACGCCGAGGGGCTCGCCCTCGGGGGGGAGCAGTCCGGGCACATCGTCTTCCGCCGGCGGGCCACCACCGGGGACGGGATCCTGACCGGGCTCCTGGTGGCGGACGCCGTCGTCCGCTCCGGGCGGCCGCTGGCCGACCTGGTGTCCGGCCTGGTCGAGCGGCTGCCCCAGGTCCTGGTGAACGTCACCGTGGAGGATCCGCACCGCCTGGCCGGCGCCGGCGGGGTGTGGGCGGCGGTGGCCGACGTGGAGGCGGAGCTGGGGGACGGCGGGCGGGTGCTCCTGCGCCCGAGCGGGACGGAGCCGCTGGTGCGGGTGATGGTGGAGGCACCCACCGAGGACCAGGCCGCCGAGGCCGCCCGCCGGCTGGTCAAGGTCGTCGAGGGCGAGCTCGGCGGTTAGCCTCCCTGCCATGTGCGGCATCGTCGGGGTGGTGGGCCGAGGGGTGCCGGCGATCGTCGACGGGCTCCGGCGACTCGAGTACCGGGGCTACGACTCGGCCGGGATGGCGCTGGTCGACGGCGACCGGCTGTGGCGGGCTCGAGCGGCCGACGGGACGCGGTCGGTGGAGGAGCTGGCCCTGCGGGTCTCGGCGGCGCCGGCCGGTCCCGCCACCGGGGTCGGCCACACCCGGTGGGCCACCCACGGCGCCCCCACCGAGGGCAACGCCCACCCCCACCTCGACTGCTCCGGCCGGGTGGCCGTGGTGCACAACGGCATCGTCGAGAACCACGCCGAGCTGGCGGCGGAGCTGGCGGCCACCGGCCACCGCCTGGTCTCCGCCACCGACACCGAGGTCCTGGCCCACCTGGTCGAGGATGCCCTCGCCGGCGGCGCCGCGCTGGCGGCGGCGCTGGCGGCGGCGCTGGCCCGGGTCCGGGGATCCTTCGCCGTGGCGGCGGTGCACGCCGGCGAGCCCGGTGTCCTGGCCGCCGGCCGACGATCGGCTCCGCTCCTGGTGGGAACGGGGGCCGGGTGGTCGCTGGTCGCCTCCGACGTGCCGGCCCTGCTCGACGCGGTGGAGGTCGTCTACGCCCTGGAGGACGACCAGGTCGCCGAGGTCCGGGCGGGGTCGATCGCCGTCACCACCCTTGACGGGGAGGCGGTGACCCCGACCGTGGTGCCGATCGACCCGGCGTGGGACCTCGAAGCGGCGCAGAAGGCCGGCTACGACGACTTCATGTCCAAGGAGATCCACGAGCAGCCACGGGCGGTGGCCGACACCCTGCTCGACCGGCGCGGGCCTGACGGGCGCCTGGTCCTCGACGAGCTCCGGTTGACCGAGGACGACGTCCGCCGGGCGGACAAGGTGGTGGTGGTGGCCTGCGGCAGCAGCTACCACGCCGGCATGGTGGCCAAGTACGCCATCGAGCGGTGGACCCGCCTGCCGACCGAGGTCGACATCGCCAGCGAGCACCGCTACCGGGATCCGGTGGTCGGTCCCCGCACCCTGGTGATCGGGGTGAGCCAGTCGGGGGAGACGCTCGACACCCTCGAGGCGTTGCGCCAGGCCCGGCGGTCCGGGGCGCAGACGCTGGTGGTGTCGAACGTCGTGCACTCCCAGATGGCCCGGGAGGCGGACGGGGTCGTCTACACCCGGGCCGGCCCCGAGGTGGGGGTGGCCTCGACCAAGTGCCATCTGGCCCAGGTGGCGGCGCTGGAGCTGCTGGCCCTGGCCCTGGCCCAGTGGCGGGGGACGCTGGCCGGGCCAGAGATCTCCGGCCTCGTCGACGAGCTCCACCGGTTGCCGGCACTGGTCGAGGAGGCGCTGGGGAGGGGCAAGGAGGTCGAGGCGGCGGCCGACGCGCTCACCGGCGCCCGGGACTTCTTCTTCCTCGGCCGCCACGTCGGCTACCCGGTGGCGCTGGAGGGCGCGCTCAAGCTCAAGGAGATCTCCTACCTGCGGGCCGAGGGCTACCCGGCCGGCGAGCTGAAGCACGGCCCGATCGCCCTGATCGAGCCGGGCACCGTGGTGGTGGCGGTGGTGACCGCCGGATTGGTGCGCGAGAAGCTCCTCGCCAACGTGGCCGAGGTGGCCAGCCGGGGAGCCACCGTGGTGCTGGTGGCCGAGGACGGTGACGCCGGCGCGGCGGCGGTGGCCGACCACGTCCTGTGGATCCCCCGGGTGGCCGATCCGCTGCTCTCCCCGGTGGTGGCGGTGGTCCCCCTCCAGCTGCTCGCCTACTCGCTGGCCCGCCGTCTCGGCAACGACGTCGACCGCCCCCGCAACCTGGCCAAGACGGTCACCGTCGAGTGAGCGCAGTGGCCGGTGTGGGGATCGACGCCGTGGACGTGGACCGGTTCCGCCATGCCCTGGCGCGCCGGCCGGGCATCGCCGAGCGCCTGTTCACCGACGGTGAGCGGGCCGACGGCAACGGCGACGCCCGGCGGCTGGCGGCCCGGTTCGCCGCCAAGGAAGCGGCCATGAAGGCCCTCTCCAGCGGCATCGGCAGCTTCTCCTGGCGCGACGTGGAGGTCGTGCGGGCACCGTCGGGGGCGCCGTCGCTGCGGCTGGCCGCCGCCGCCGCCGAGCTGGCCCGCCGGCGGGGGGTGGCGCGGTGGCACGTCTCCCTCACCCACACCGACCGGGTGGCCGCCGCCATGGTGGTGGCCGAGGCGTAGCGATGCTCCCGGTGGTCACCGTGGCCCAGATGCGGGCCGCCGACGCCGCTGCACCGGTGTCCGAGCGCACGCTCGTGGCCCGGGCGGGAACGGCCGTGGCGGTGGCAGCATCGCGCCACCTCGGTCGCGCCTACGGGCGCCGCGTGGTGGTGGTGGCCGGGAAGGGCAACAACGGCGCCGACGGCCGCGTGGCGGCGGCGGCGCTGGCCCGCCGCGGCGCCCGGGTGGAGATCGTCGCACCCGACGCCTCGACGCTGCCTCCCTGCGACCTGGTCGTCGACGCCGCCTTCGGGACCGGGTTCCGGGGCACCTACGACGCCACCCCGGTACCCCGGGGGGCACGGGTGCTGGCGGTGGACATCCCCTCGGGCGTCGACGGCGACACCGGGGACGCCCACGGCCGCCCGATGGCGGCGGACTGGACCGTCACCTTCGCCGCCTGGAAGCCCGGGCTGCTCCAGGGCGACGGCCGGCAGCTGGCCGGCGACGTCCAGGTGGCCGACATCGGCCTCCCGGTCGGCGTGCCGGCGATCTGGCTGGTCGACGGCGACGACGTGGCGCACCTGGTGCCGCGGCGCCCGCCGTCCTCGCACAAGTGGGCGACGGCGCTGGCGGTGGTGGCCGGTTCGCCGGGGATGGAGGGGGCGGCGGTGCTGGCGTCGCGCGGGGCGTCGCGCGCCGGCGCCGGCATGGTCCGGCTGGCCGTCCCCGGAGGGGGCTCGGCCGGGTGGCCGGTCGAGGCGGTGCGCCTGGAGATCGCCGGCGACGGATGGTCCGGCGCCGTGCTCGACGCCCTCGACCGGTGCCGGGCGCTCGTGGTCGGCCCGGGGCTCGGCCGCGACCCGGGCACCCAGGAGGAGATCCGCCGCGTCGTCGCCGGCTCCCCGGTGCCGGTGGTGGTCGACGCCGACGCCCTCTTCGCCCTGGGCGACGACCCGGCGCCGGTGGTGGCCGGCGACCGCCCGGTGGTCCTCACCCCCCACGACGGCGAGTACGGGCGCCTGGCCGGCACCCCGCCGGGTCCGGACCGGGTGGGCGCCGCCCGCCGGCTGGCCCGGGCGTCGGGGGCGGTGGTGCTGCTCAAGGGGTCGCTCACCGCGGTGGCGGCGCCGGACGGCCGCGTCCTCCTCTCCGGCTCCGGCAGCTCGCGCCTGGCCACCGCCGGAACGGGCGACGTGCTGTCGGGGGTCATCGGGGCACTGCTGGCCCGCGGGGTGCCGGCGGGCGAGGCGGCGGCGGTCGGGGCTCACGTCCACGGCCTGGCGGCCGGGCGGGGACCGGCCGAGGGACTGATCGCCGGTGACCTGCCCGACCTCGTCGGGACGTGCCTCTCCGAGCTGCTCCACGGACCGGGCAGCCCCATGACCGACGTGCTCTGCGACCGAGCTGCTCTGCGACCGGGCAGCCCCATGACCGACGTGCCCCGTGGCTGAGGCGGGGAGCCGGCCGGCGTGGGCCGAGGTCGACCTGGGCGCCGTCCGCCACAATGCCGCCGTCCTGCGCCGGCTGGCGGCGCCGGCCGCGCTGTGGGCGGTGGTGAAGGCCGACGGGTACGGCCACGGGGCGGCGGCGGTGGCCCGGGCGGCGGTGGAAGGCGGGGCCGCCGGGCTGGCGGTGGCCACGGTCGAGGAGGGGGTCGAGCTGCGCCGGGCCGGGGTCGCCCGGCCGGTGCTGCTCCTGTCCGAGCCGCCGCCGGACGCCTACGACGACGTGGTGGCCGCCGGGCTGGTGCCGACCCTCTGCACCGGGGAGGCGGTGTCCCGGGCCGGGGCGTCGGCCCGCCGGCTCGGGTCGCCGGTGGGGGTCCACGTCAAGGTCGATACCGGGATGCACCGGTTCGGGGCCGACCCGGCCTCGGTGCCGGCCCTGGCGTCGGCCGTGCGTGGCGACCCGGCGCTCCGGCTGGACGGGCTGTGGACGCACCTGGCGGTAGCCGATGGCGCATCGACCGAGGACCGGGCCTTCACGGCCGGCCAGCTGGACCGGTTCGACGAGGTCGTGACGCAGCTCGGGACCCGGCCGAAGCTGCTGCACGCCGCCAACTCGGCGGCCACCATGGCCTGGCCCCGGGCCCGCTACGACATGGTGCGCTGCGGCATCGCCCTTTACGGGGTGCCGCCGGCGCCCGGCCTCGTGCCGCCGGGCCTGGTGCCGGTCCTGTCCCTGCGGGCCCGGGTGGTCGCCGTGCGCGAGCTGGGTGCCGGGGAGCGGCCGTCCTACGGCCGGCTGCGGCCGCTTCCCGAGCGGTCGGTGGTGGCCACGGTGCCGATCGGGTACGCCGACGGGGTTCCCCGGCGGCTGTTCTCGACCGGCTGCTCGGTGCTGGTGCGGGGGGAGCGCCGCCCACTGGCCGGGATGGTCACCATGGACCACATCGTGGTGGACTGCGGGCCCGGCTCGCCGGTGGCCCCCGGGGACGAGGTGACGCTCCTCGGGCGCCAGGGCGACGAGGAGGTCACGGCGGCCGAATGGGCCGGGCTGCTGGGGACGATCGGTTACGAGGTCCTGTGCGGCATCGGCTCGCGGGTGCCCCGGGTGCCAGCCGGCGAGCCGGCCGGCGGATGGCGGCCCCGGCTGGCGAGGGGAGGTGCACCATGACGACCAGGTCGGCGGCGGCGCTGGTGGCCGGGGCGGGGGCCGTCGTCGGCGCCGGCTACGCCCTCGAGCGGTCGGCCGCCGGGCGCTGGCGGGTCGACGAGGAGGCGCTGGCCGCCGGCGGCCGCACCCTCCCGGCCGACCTGGAGCACCACTTCGTCCCGGTGTCCGACGGCGGGCGGATCCACGCCGTGGAGCGGGGCGAGGGGCCGCCGGTGGTGCTGGTGCCCGGGATCACCCTCGGCGTCGCCACCTGGGCGCCCCAGCTCCGCCAGCTGTCGCGCCGGTGCCGGGTGGTGGCCGTGAGCCAGCGGGGCCACGGCCAGTCGGTGGCCGGCGACGGCGGCTACGGCCTCGACCGGCTGGCCGACGACCTCCTCGAGGTGCTGGCCGCCCTGGACGTCTACGACGGCGTGCTGGGCGGACACTCGATGGGCGGGATGGTGTGCCAGATCCTGGCCGTCCGCCATCCGGAGCGGATCCGGCGGCACGTGCGCCGCCTGGTCCTGATCGCCACCAGCCCGGGCCCGGTCGTCGCCGAGCCTCTGGTGCCCGCCCTCACGGCGCTGGCCGGCCGGGGGCTGCGGCGGGCCGAGCGCCGGGGCGGCGGCCTCTTCCCCGGTCACGACGTCGGGGTGTGGGCCACCCGGCTCGGGTTCGGGGCCCGGCCGGCCCCGGCCGACGTCGAGCTGACCCGGTCGATGGTCGACGCCATGTCCCCTGCCACCCTCTCGGCCCTGGTGCCGGCGCTGCTGGGCTTCTGCGCCCGGGACCGCCTGGCCGCCGTGGACCTGCCGACCCGGGTCGTGGTGGGCAGCCGCGACCTGCTGACCCCGCCCCGGACAGGGCGGGCGCTGGCCCGGCTTGTCGGGGGGGCCGAGCTGTCGCTCCTGCCGGGCTGCGGCCACATGGTGATGCTCGAGCGGGCCGACGAGCTGTGCGACCTCCTGGTGTAGGGCCGCCGGGCGTGGGCGCTGCGGATCCCCATCCGGCCGGCCTGGAGGCCCTGGCCGCCCGGGCCGCGGAGTGCACCCGCTGCCCGCTGGCCGCCACCCGGACCCAGGTCGTCTTCGGCGTGGGCCACCCGGTGGCCGACCTCATGTTGGTCGGGGAGGGACCGGGACGGGACGAGGACCTGGCCGGCGAGCCGTTCGTCGGACGTTCGGGGCGCCTCCTCGACCGCCTGATGGCCGAGGAGCTCGGCCTGGACCGCCGGTCCTGCTACATCGCCAACATGGTCAAGTGCCGGCCGCCGCAGAACCGCGACCCGCGGCCGGCCGAGCTGGCGGCGTGCCGCGGCTACCTCGACCGCCAGATCGAGCTGGTGGCCCCCCGGGTGATCGTCAGCCTGGGCAACGTGGCGACCCGGGCCCTGCTCGGCACCGGCGAGGGCATCGGCCGGCTGCGGGGCCGCGCCTACCCGTTGGGGGCGGCCCAGCTGGTCCCGACCTACCACCCGGCCGCCGCCCTGCGCTCGGGGGGCGAGGTGGTGGCCGAGATGCGGGCCGACCTCGTCCGGGCCAAGAGGCTCCTTTCGTGAGGGGACCGGTCTGGTGAGGGGACCGGCCACCGCCACCGTGCCGTCGCCCGAGGCCATGCGGGCGGTGGGGGCGCGCCTGGCCGGAGCCGCCCGCGCCGGGGACGTGGTGCTCCTGGTGGGGGGGCTCGGCGCCGGAAAGACGACCTTTGCCCAGGGCTTCGCCCGCGGCCTCGGGGTCGAGGGCCCGGTCACCAGCCCGACCTTCACCCTGGTGCGGCAGTACCCGTGCCGGGTCGGTCAGCTCCTGCACGCCGACGTCTACCGGCTCGACCGCCTGGCCGAGGTGGAGGACCTCGGCCTGGACGAGCTGGTCGAGGACGAGGCGGTCGCCCTGGTGGAGTGGGGGGAGGCTGCCGCCCCCGTCCTGGGCCCGGCCACCTGCACGGTGACCATCCGGGCCGCCGGCGGCCGGGGGGACGGCGGCGGGCCGGCGGCGAGCGCCGAGGTCCGGACGGTGACGGTGGAGGGCGACGACCGCTACCTGGACGCGCTCGGGTGATCGTCCTCGGGATCGAGACGGCGGCCGAGCTGGTCGGGGTGGCGCTGGCCGACGACGACGGCCTCCGGGCCGGGGTCTGGGTCCGGGGGAGCCGCCGCCACGCCGAGTCGCTGGCCCCGGCGGTGACCCACGTGCTCGAGCAGGCCGGCCTGCCCCTGCGCCGGGTGGAGGCGGTGGCCGTCGACGTCGGGCCCGGGCTCTTCACCGGCCTGCGGGTGGGGGTGGCCACGGCCCAGGGACTGGCCCAGGGGCTCGGCATCGGGGTCGTCGGGGTGACGAGCCTCGACGTGCTGGCCCACGCCGCCTACGAAGGGGGCTGGCCCGGTCCGGTGGCGGCCGTGGTGGACGCCCGGCGGGGAGAGGTGTTCGCCGCCACCTACCGGGCCGGCTCCGTCCCCGACCGCCCGCCGGCCCGGTACGCCCCGGCCGAGCTGGCCGGGCTGCTGGGCGCCGTCGCCGCCGAGGCCGGTCACCCGGTGCTGGCGGTGGGGACCGGGGCCCGCCGGTACCCCGACGACCTCGGGCCGGCGGTGCCGGCCGGAGCCTCGCTGGCCGAGCCGTCCCCCGGTGCCCTGGTGGCCGTGGCCACCGGTAGGCTGGCCGACGGCGAGCCGTTGCTCCCGCCCGACCGGATCCGCCCGGTCTACCTGCGGGAGCCGGACGCCACGATCAACTGGGCGACGCGGTGATCGAGCTCCTGCCGATGCGGCGCCGGGACCTCCGGCGGGTGATGGCCATCGAACGCGCCGTCTTCCCCGAGCCGTGGAGCCACGCCATCTTCACCTCGGAGCTTTCGCTGCGGACCGGCCGGGCCTACCGGGTGGCCCGGTGCGGCCGCCAGACGCTCGGCTACCTGGGACTGATGTTCACCGACGAGGAGGCGCACGTGACGACGGTGGCGGTGGCCCCCGCCCACCAGGGGCAGGGGGTGGGCACGGAGATCATGCTCGGCGCGGCCCGGATCTCGGCGGCCGAGGGCGCCCGCCACATCTCCCTCGAGGTGGCGGTGGGCAACACCCGGGCCCAGGCTCTCTACCGGCGGTTCGGCTTCGTGCCGGTGGGCGTGCGCCAGGGCTACTACCAGGCGACCGGCGAGGACGCCTACGTCATGTGGGCCTACGACGTCGACGCCCCCGCCTACGCCGACCGGCTGGCCCGGATCGAGGCCGACCGGCTGGCCCGGATCGAGGCCGACCGGCTGGCCCGGATCGAGGCCGACCGGCTGGACGGCGTGGAGGGTGCCGGGCTGGCCGGGAGCGACGGCGACCGGCGATGATCGTGCTCGGCATCGAGACCTCGTGCGACGAGACGGCGGCGGCCGTCGTGGTCGACGGGGCACGGATCCGCTCCTCGGTCGTCTCGAGCCAGATCGACCTCCACGCCCGCTTCGGCGGGGTCGTCCCCGAGGTGGCCAGCCGGGCACACCTCGAGCTGCTCACCCCGGTGGTGGAGCAGGCCCTGGCCGGGGCCGGGGTCGACCGGGCCGACGCCGTGGCCGCCACCTACGGGCCCGGGCTGGTGGGCTCGCTCCTGGTGGGCCTGAGCGGGGCGAAGGCCCTGGCCCTGAGCTGGGGGGTCCCCTTCGTCGGCGTTAACCACCTGGAGGGCCACCTCTTCGCCCCCCTCATCGAGGAGGCCGGGCTCGGCTGGCCCCTGGTGGTGCTGCTCGTGTCGGGGGGCCACACCCTGCTGGTCGAGATGCGGGGCCCGGGGCGGTACCGGCTGCTCGGCCAGACGCTGGACGACGCCGCCGGCGAGGCCTACGACAAGGTGGCCCGCTACCTGGGCCTCGGGTACCCGGGCGGTCCGGCCGTCGACCGGGTCGCCGCCGCCGGCGACCCGACCGCCTTCGCCTTCCCGCGGGCGATGGGCGGGGAAGGCTACGACTTCTCGTTCTCGGGGCTGAAGACGGCGGTGGTGCGTGCCGTCGAGCGCCGACCCGACGCCCCGACGGCTGACGTCGCCGCATCGTTCCAGGAGGCGGTGGTCGACGTGCTGGTGACGAAGGCGGCCCGGGCGGTGGCCGAGGTGGGCGCCGGCGGGCTGTGCCTGGGAGGGGGGGTGGCGGCCAACTCGCTCTTGCGCCGCCGGGCGCCGGCCGCCGTCGACGTGCCGGTGTACCTGCCGAGCCTGGCCATGTGCACGGACAACGCCGCCATGGTGGCTGCCGCCGGCTGGTGGCGCCTGGGCCACGACGGCCCGAGCCCGTGGTCGCTCGGTGCCGACCCGAACCTGTCCCTGCCGTGCACGACATGAGCCCGCCCCGCACCGCCTACGACGTCACCCTGGACGAGCTGGGCGAGATGCTGGCCGGCGAGCCGCCCTACCGGGCCCGCCAAGTGTGGGACGGCCTCCACCGCCGGGGGCTGCGGCCGGGCGAGATGACCGACCTGCCGGCCGGGTTGCGGCGGCGGCTGGAGGCGGCGCTGCCGCCCGCCCTCGAGCCGGTGGCCCGGCGGACGGCCGACGGCGGGGAGACGGTCAAGTGGCTGTGGTCGCTGGCTGGCGGCGGCCGGGTCGAGACGGTGCTCATGGCCTACCCCGACCGGGTGACCGTCTGCGTCTCCACCCAGGCCGGCTGTGCCATGGCCTGCGCCTTCTGCGCCACCGGCCAGTCGGGTTTCCGCCGGAACCTCAGCGCCGGCGAGATCGTCGAGCAGGTGGTGGCGGCGGGGCGCCAGGCCCGGCCGCGCCGGCTCACCCACGTGGTCATGATGGGCATGGGCGAGCCGCTGGCCAACTACGACCGCACGTGGGCGGCGGTCGAGCGGATCCACGGCGACCTCGGCCTGTCGGCCCGCCGCATCACCATCTCCACGGTGGGGATGGTGCCGGGGATCCGGCGCCTGGCCGCCGAGCGGCTGCCGGTCAACCTGGCCGTGTCCCTGCACGCCGCCAACGACGCCCGGCGCGACCAGCTCCTCCCGATCAATCGCCGTTACCCGCTGGCGACGCTGGCCGAGGCGTGCGCCGGGTACGTGTCGGCCACCGGGCGGCGGCTGTCGCTCGAGTGGGCGCTGATCGACGGGGTCAACGACCGCCCGGCCGACGCCGCCGAGCTGGCCGCCTTCGCCCGCCCGCTGCGGGCGCACGTGAACGTCATCCCGCTCAACCCGACCCCGGGCTACGCCCTCGGCGGGTCGCCGCGCCGGCGGGTGGACGCCTTCTGCGCCGAGCTGTCGGCCCTGGGGGTCAACGTGACGGTCCGGGTGACCAGGGGACGCGAGATCGACGCCGCCTGCGGCCAGCTGGCGGCGTCGTGAGGGCCGCCGCGCCGAGGTGGCGACAAACCGACCCGGTTGCCCGGCTCATCGAGCTTCCGCTAGGATTGGCACTCGCAACGTTCGAGTGCTAACCAGTGCCCAAGGAGGCCAGCCCCCATGAAGCTCCACCCCCTCGATGACCGGATCGTCGTCCGGCCTGGCGAGTCCGAGGAGACCACGGCGTCCGGCCTGGTGATCCCCGACACCGCCAAGGAGAAGCCGCAGCAGGGAGAGGTCCTGGCCGTCGGCCCGGGCCGCCGGGCAGAGAACACCGGCGAGATCATCCCGCTCGACGTGAAGGTCGGCGACACCGTCGTCTACTCGAAGTACGGCGGCACCGAGATCACCGTGGACGCCGAGGACCTGCTCATCCTCTCCGGGCGCGACGTGCTGGCCAAGATGGACAAGAAGAAGTAGGTCGGCCGCACCGGCCCGCCCGCCTCGCCGGTTGGCCACGCCGCACCGCAGGACCCTTTCCCGAATTCGACCGACCCTCCGAGAGGTGGTTCCCCCATGCCCAAGATCCTGAAGTACGACGAGGCTGCCCGCCGTGGCCTCGAGGCGGGCGTCAACAAGCTCGCCGACACCGTGAAGGTGACGCTCGGCCCCAAGGGCCGCAACGTGGTCATCGACAAGAAGTTCGGCGCCCCGACCATCACCAACGACGGCGTCTCCATCGCCCGGGAGGTCGAGCTCGAGGACCCCTTCGAGAACATGGGCGCCCAGCTGGTGAAGGAGGTGGCCACCAAGACCAACGACGTGGCCGGTGACGGCACCACCACCGCCACCGTGCTGGCCCAGGCCCTGATCGCCGAGGGGCTGCGCAACGTGGCCGCCGGCGCCAACCCGGCGGCCCTCAAGCGCGGCATCGAGAAGGCGGTGGCCGCCGCCGTGGCCTCCATCGCCGAGCAGTCCACCGAGATCGGGGGCAAGAAGGAGATCGCCCAGGTGGCCTCGATCTCGGCCGCCGACCCGGCCATCGGCGAGGTGCTGGCCGACGCCATCGACAAGGTCGGCAAGGACGGGACCGTCACCGTCGAGGAGTCCAACACCTTCGGGATGGAGCTCGAGCTGACCGAGGGGATGCAGTTCGACAAGGGCTTCCTGTCGCCGTACTTCGTCACCGACGCCGAGCGCCAGGAGGCGGTGCTCGACGAGCCGCAGATCCTGTACATGAACGGCAAGATCAGCGCCGTGCACGACCTGGTCCCGGTGCTGGAGAAGGTCATGCAGACGGGCAAGCCGCTCCTCATCGTGGCCGAGGACGTCGAGGGCGAAGCGCTGGCCACCTTGGTGGTCAACAAGATCCGGGGGACGTTTACCTCGGTGGCTGTCAAGGCGCCCGGCTTCGGCGAGCGGCGCAAGGCGATGCTCCAGGACATGGCCACCCTGACCGGCGGCCAGGTCATCAGCGAGGAGATCGGCCTCAAGCTGGAGAACGCCACCCTCGACCTGTTGGGGCGGGCGCGCCGGGTCATCGTCACCAAGGACGACACCACCATCGTCGAGGGCGCCGGCGCCAAGGACGAGGTGAAGGGCCGGGTGGCCCAGATCAAGCGGGAGATTGAGGACACCGACTCCGACTGGGATCGCGAAAAGCTCCAGGAGCGGCTGGCCAAGCTGGCCGGCGGCGTGGCCGTGGTCAAGGTCGGCGCCGCCACCGAGGTCGAGCTCAAGGAGAAGAAGCACCGCATCGAGGACGCCCTCTCCGCCACCCGGGCCGCCGTCGAGGAGGGCATCGTTGCCGGCGGCGGGACGGCCCTGGTGCGCAGCCGGCCGGCCGTGCGCAAGGTGGCCGACAGCCTGGAGGGCGACGAGGCGACCGGCGCCCGGATCGTCGCCCGCGCCCTCGAGGAGCCGCTGCGGTGGATCGCCGCCAACGCCGGTCTGGAGGGCGCCGTGTACGTCCGCCAGGTGGAGGGCGAGAAGGGTGCCATGGGGCTGAACGCCATCACCGGCGAGGTCGAGGACCTGGTGAAGGGCGGCATCATCGACCCGGCCAAGGTCACCCGGTCGGCACTCCAGAACGCCGCCTCCATCGCCGCCCTCCTGCTCACCACCGAGGCGATCGTCGCCGACAAGCCCGAGAAGGCGTCCGACGGCGCCGGTGGCGGGATGGGCGGCGGCATGGGCGGCATGGGTGGGATGGGCGGCATGGGCGGGATGATGTAGCAGCGGGTGGCGACACCCGTCCCCCGACACCCGACACCGGTCCCGCGACACCCGACACCGGTTCCGCGCCCCCCGACCGCCAGGCCGGGCGGGCCGGCCCCGTGGGCGGCGGTGCCGGCCGGCGCCCGGCGGGGACTGGTGCAGGCACAGGTGGTGGCGGCGCTGGCCGGTGCCGGCCGGTCCGGTCCGATCGGAGAGCTGGTGGCGGGAGCGTCGTCCGGCGTGGCTTCGCCGGGGGTGGCGTCGCCGGCGGCCGTGCTGGTGGCGACGTTCGACGAGGGCGGGGAGGCCCGGGTGCTGCTGACCCGGCGGGCTGCCGGCCTGCGGTCGCACCGGGGGGAGGTGAGCCTCCCCGGGGGGCGGGTCGAGCCGGGCGAGCACGTGGTGGCGGCCGCCCTGCGGGAAGCCGAGGAGGAGATCGGGCTGGCGCCACCGGCGGTCACCCCGGTCGGATGGCTCCACCCGGTGTCCACCGTCTCCTCGCAGTGGTGGATCACGCCGGTGGTGGGCGTCCTCGACCGGCGGCCGGAGGTGCGGCCCAACGCCGCCGAGGTGGCCCGGGTGTTCGACGTCGCCCTGGCCGACCTGCTGGCCGACGGCGCCTTCCACGAGGAGCGCTGGACGGTCCCCGGCCGGCCGGCCCCCGCCGTCTTGCCGGCACGCCCCGGCGGCCCCTCCGGCTCCTCGGCCGACGGCTCCTCGGCCGGCGGCTCCTCGGCCGACGGCTCGTTCCCCGTGTGGTTCTTCGACGTGGCCACAGAGACGGTGTGGGGGGCCACCGCCCGCATCCTGGTCGACCTGCTCTCCACGGTCCTCGGGGTAGGCGGCTGACGCGCCGCCGGCCCCTTCCCGGGCCGCGGCCAGGAGCGCCGCCGGCCCCCTCCCGGGCCGCCGGCCGCACGGTAGGGTGGAACGCACACGAGGCTCGGAGGCGGTGCGTGGCAGAGATCGAGATCGGCATCTTCAAGTCCGGCCGCCGGGCGTACGGGTTCGACGACATCGCCATCGTGCCGAGCCGCCGGACCCGGGACCCCGAGGACGTGGACATCTCCTGGGAGATCGACGCCTTCGGCATGGGGCTGCCGTTGCTCGGTGCGGCCATGGACGGGGTGACGAGCCCCGAGACGGCGATCGAGCTGGGCCGGCTGGGTGGCCTGGGCGTGCTCAACCTCGAGGGGCTGTGGACCCGCTACGAGGACCCGTCACCGCTCTTCGACGAGATCCGCGAGCTGGACGACGACAAGGCCACGTCGCGGATGCAGCAGATGTACTCCGAGCCGATCAAGCCGGAGCTGGTGACCGAGCGCATCCGCCAGATGAAGCAGGCCGGGGTCACCACCGCCGCCTCGCTGACGCCCCAGCGCACCGCCGAGCTGGTACCGGCCGTCCTCGCCGCCGAGCTGGACCTGCTGGTCGTCCAGGGAACGGTCGTCTCGGCCGAGCACGTGTCCAAGACGGTGGAGCCGCTCAACCTGAAGCGCTTCATCCGGGAGCTCGACATCCCGGTCGTCGTCGGCGGGTGCGCCTCCTACCAGGCCGGCCTGCACCTGATGCGCACCGGCGCCGTCGGGGTGCTGGTCGGGGTCGGCCCGGGCAACGCCTGCACCACCCGCGGCGTGCTCGGCCTCGGGGTGCCCCAGGCCACGGCCATCGCCGACGTGGCCGGCGCCCGGATGCGCCACCTGGACGAGACCGGCGTCTACGTGCACGTGATCGCCGACGGCGGCATGTCCAGGGGCGGCGACGTGGCCAAGGCCATCGCTTGCGGCGCCGACGCGGTGATGCTCGGCTCCCCCCTGTCGTCCGCCGTGGAGGCGCCGGCCCGGGGCTTCCACTGGGGCATGGCCACCTTCCACCCGACGCTGCCCCGGGGCGCCCGGGTCCGCACCGGGGTGCGGGGCACCCTGAAGGAGATCCTGCTCGGCCCGGCCCACGACAACGACGGCCGGATGAACCTCTTCGGCGCGCTGCGGACGGCCATGGCCACCTGCGGCTACGAGACGGTGAAGGAGTTCCAGAAGGCGGAGGTCATGGTGGCCCCCTCCCTCCAGACCGAGGGCAAGCAGCTCCAGCGGTCCCAGGGCGTCGGCATGGGCCATTGACCCCGCCCGCCGGTCGGCGCGGCCGGCCGGGGCGGGGGGCCGGAGGATGAGCCCGGCCGTCAGCGACGAGGATCTGTTCGGAGACGACCCGGGTGCCGTGCCCGGCGGATCGGGTCCCGCCGCCGGTGCTGCATCCGTCGGCGCCGGCGAACCGGTCGGCGCCCGAAGCGCCGGCGCACCGGTCGGCACGGCCGTCGGCGCCGGCCGTTCAGGGACGCCGGAGGGGGAGCTGCGGCCCGGGCCCCCGGGCCCTTCGCCCACCCTCGACCGGCTCACCGCCGACCTCAACCCGGCCCAGCTCCGGGCCGTGGAGCACCGCGGGGGCCCGCTCCTGGTGATGGCCGGCGCCGGCTCGGGCAAGACCCGGGTCCTCACCCGGCGCATCGCCCACCTGCTGGCCACCGGCGACGCCGCCCCGTGGGAGATCCTGGCCATCACCTTCACGAACAAGGCGGCCGACGAGATGCGGCGCCGGGTGGTGGAGCTGGTCGGGCCGCGAGCGGAGCGGATGTGGGTGTCGACGTTCCACTCGGCCTGCCTGCGGATCCTGCGCGCCCACGCCGGTTCCCTCGGGTACCGCCCGTCGTTCAGCGTCTACGACGACACGGACTCGAAGCGCCTCGTCGAGCTGGTGGTCGGCGAGCTGGGCCTGGACTCCAAGCGGTTCCCGGCCCGCTCGGTGGCCGCCGTCATCGGTCAGGCCAAGTCGGAGCTGGTGGGGCCGGAGGCGTTCGCCGACGACGCCTCCTACGGCGGCGACCCCTTCCGGCGGCGGATCGCCGACGTCTACCTCGAGTACCAGCGGCGGCTGGTGGCCGCCAACGCCATGGACTTCGACGACCTCTTGTGGCAGGCGGTGCGGCTGCTCCAGTCGGACGAGGCCGTCCGGCGCGGCTACCAGGAACGCTTCCGCCACGTGCTGGTGGACGAGTACCAGGACACCAACAAGGCGCAGAACGAGCTGGTCATCCTGCTCGGGCGCGATCACGGCAACGTGACGGTGGTCGGCGACTCCGACCAGTCGGTCTACCGGTGGCGCGGGGCGGACATCGCCAACATCTTGGAGTTCGAGGAGGCGTTCCCCTCGGCCACCACCGTGCTGCTCGAGCAGAACTACCGCTCCACCCAGACCATTCTCGACGTGGCCAACTCGGTGATCGCCAACAACGGCTCCCGCCGACCGAAGCACCTCTACACCGAGGGGGAGGCCGGCGAGCCGGTCTGCCGCTACCGGGCGGCCGACGAGCACGACGAGGCGGCGTGGGTGGCCAGCGAGGTGCTGCGGCTGCGGGCGGTCGAGCACCTGGGGTATGGCGGCGTCGCCGTCTTCTACCGGACCAACGCCCAGAGCCGCGTGATCGAGGAGGAGCTGGTGCGGGCCGGCATCGCCTACAAGGTCGTCGGCGGTACCCGCTTCTACGACCGCCGGGAGATCCGCGACGTCCTGGCCTACCTCCGGCTGCTGGCCAACCCGGGGGACGAGATGTCGGCCCGCCGGGTGGTCAACGTGCCCAAGCGGGGCATCGGCGGCACCTCGGTGGCCCGCCTGGCCGCCTGGGCCGGCGTCGAGGGACTGAGCTTCGCCGGCGCCCTGGGCCGGGCCGCCGAGGCCGGGCTCACCGGGAAGGCCCTCCGCGGCGCCCAGGACCTGTCCGGGCTGCTGGGCGAGCTGGGCGAGGCGGCCGGGCGCCTCCGGCCGGGAGAGCTGGTCGAGCTGGTGGCCGAGCGCACCGGCTACCTGGCCGAGCTCCGGGCCGAGGGGACGCACGAGGCCGAGGGGCGTATCGAGAACCTCGGCGAGCTGGCCAACGTGGCCACCGAGTACGAGACCCTGGCCGAGCTGCTGGAGACGGTGGCCCTGGTGGCCGACACCGACGACTTGGAGGAGGGCTCGGCCCGGGTGTCGCTCATGACCCTGCACACGGCCAAGGGGCTGGAGTTCCCGGCGGTCTTCCTGGTCGGGCTGGAGGACGGCGTGCTGCCGCACGGCCGCACCCTGGGGGAACCGGCGGAGCTCGAGGAGGAGCGCCGGCTCTGCTCCGTCGGCATCACCCGGGCCCGACGGTGGCTCTACCTCTCGCACGCCTGGAGCCGGACGATGTGGGGCCGGACGACCCAGGGCATCCCGAGCCGGTTCCTGGGCGAGGTGCCGGCGACGCTGGTGCGCGACGCAGGTGCCCGCCTCGCCGGCCCGGGGGAGCCGGGCGGGGGGCGGGTCTTCGGTTCGGGCCGCCCGCCGGCGACGACGCGGGGGAGCACCGGCGCCGAGAAGCTGGGCCTCGTTCCCGGTGAGGAGGTCGTCCACGACCGCTGGGGACCTGGCGTCGTCGTCGACGCCTGCGGGGAGGGCGACCGGGCACAGGCCACCGTCGGGTTCGCCTCGGTGGGCCGCAAGACGCTGCTCCTGGCGGCCTCGCCCCTCCGGCGGGCGTGAGCTGGGCTCCCGGTGCAGGCCGGGGCCCCGGCCCCGGTGAGCTGGGCTCCCGGTGCAGGCCGGGGCCCCACCCGTCCTGGCCGGCGTGACGTGCGGCAAATTCTCAGGCGGCAACTGGAAAGATAGGGGACATGGCGACGACGTCCGGCGCTCGCCCCAACCTGTCCCGACGGCCGTCGGTCACGCTCCGCCGGCGCCGGCGCCGGCGCCGGCGCCGGC
>JBOGGE010000116.1:0-6928 GCA_050743865.1 Acidimicrobiales bacterium | reverse complement strand
CAGGTCGTTTCCGAGGACCTGTCCACGACCAGAACGGTCGGGAGCGGTCGCGGACGTGCTCACGCTCCCGTCGGATGGTCCCAGCGGCTGCGGCGCGCCAGAGAGGACGGGAGCAGGCTCGACACGCTACGGCGTCGCCACACGGGAGGCCGGAGGGCAGTCGCGTACTGGAATGCGCGAGGCGGAGGACAGGAGTGCCAGGAAACCCGACCTGTTCTTCTCGGTGGGAGAGCTGGCGAGGTGCGGTGTTCCCGCTCGCTTGCCGACGCCGTGGTACCACCGCCCCCCGCCCAGAGAGGAGGGAGCATTCGGTGCCCGCTGCGAAGTACGGCGCTGACGACCCGGTCCGCCAGACCGTGGCGCTCAACCTTTCCGAGACGTTCCGCGTGCTGGAAGCACCCGAAGACGGGCTCGATGTCCTACGCAGGGCGCCAGCGGAACTTGGTCTGCAAGACCAGCTTGCGACGGTCATTCGGATGCTGCACGTTAAGCTCGGACTGGACGAAGGAGGCCCTGCGTGACCGAGGAAGAGATGCTCTCGCCGCCCGAGGCGGCGCGTCGCCTCGGTGTGAGGACCGCAGTCGTCATCGAGGCCATGTACGAGCGCCGGTTGCCGAGGGTCCGCTTGGGGGACGGCACGTTGGGCATCCCTGCCGACGCCGTTGCAGACTTCGACCCCGAGGTGGCAGCTGGCGCGTAGCAGTCACCCGGCACGACGGCGAACCCTCGGCGGGAGGGAGCCCCGGGGCGACAGGATCCCGTCCGATCCGACCCCCGGTACCGCCGGGCCGAGATGGGGGAAGAGCCCAGGCGGTCGCGGGCTCAGGGGTTGAGCGCAGCCGGGGCGGCTGGGTTGCGGGGCATGCCTCGGCCGCCCGTTATGCTTCTTCGCCCCGCACCGCCGCCACCTGCCGCCAGGTGGCGCCTTCGAGGTGGGGCACGGTGGGGCTGGGCTCGACCAGCCAGTGATCCGGCACGCCCGTCGCTTCGTCGGAGTGGCGCGGGGGTTCCGGTCGGTGGTGGCCGGCAACGGGGGGGCCTGGTGTGCTCGGAGCGCCGCTCCGGCAAGGTTCCCCATCGTCCCCGCCGACGCGCCGAGTGGGGCGAGGGAGGGGTGGCGCGTGCGGGAGGGCCCCGGCGGCGCAAGGCCGACGGGAGGGACCCGGGAGCGACAGGACCCCGACCGTGGCGATCACCCGGTGCCGCCGCGCCGAGGTGGGGGAGGGGGGCGCGGCCTTCCGAGGATCAGGCCGGAGCCGGGATCAGCTGCGGGTCCTCGGGATCAGCTGCGGGTCCTCGGGATCCCGGCCTTGTCGAGCACGGCGGCGCTCACGCCCACCGCACGCCAGGCCGAGTAGGAGAGCCCCTTGCGCCCGCTGTAGTCCTTGGCAACCCGTATGAACTCCTTTTCCAGGGCGCTGACGTCGACCGATTGCCCGGAATGGGCGAGCTCGGCTTCGAGGTCCCGCTGCTCCTGGACGAGGTGCAGGCGATTGAGCGGGCTGGCCGTCGACAACTCCTGCTCGATGCCGGCCAGCTTCTTGCGGATGGAGTCGACGGTCCGCTTCCGGCCCCGGCGCGGCCTGGTCGATTCCAGCGCCTCCAGATAGGCCCGGACGATCCGTCCCTCTTCGCGACCTTTGGCCAGGGCCGCCTTGTGGGAATCGGTCATCGGGCCCGGCCGGCGGGTCCTTCGCTTGGGAGCAGTGGT
Source organism: Acidimicrobiales bacterium (assembly GCA_050743865.1). Lineage (GTDB taxonomy): Bacteria > Actinomycetota > Acidimicrobiia > Acidimicrobiales > RAAP-2 > DAHUZJ01. Next base: position 5,217 of record JBOGGE010000116.1, on the reverse strand, counting down.
GCTTGGCATGGGAACAACCCTACACCGGCCGGATGCGCATAGTGCCAATCCTGGTGAAAGTACTCGTGGGATTGTCTTGCGTCGCCGGCCGCCCACGGGCGCCTTCCTCGCCACCGCACAGTCGATTGTCCCGCTGCGCGATAGGGCGATCATGCCGGCCGGGACTTGGCCCGATTGGGAACGGGCGACCGGCTCGGGGCACTGGTCTCCGCCGCCCGGGCCCGGAGGACCGACCGCGCCGCCAGCCGCAGATGACGGGAGCCCGAGGGCGGCACCAGCCTCGGTGCCGCTCACCAGCAGGGACGGGAGGGGTGGACCACCCGGCGGGGGGAGCGCCTGCAGAGCGGTACGGGAACGTGGCATGGGGAGGCCGAGCGCCAGCCTGCCCCGACTGGCGCCCAACCGGAGCGGGCCGTTCACGATCAATGACCGACCACCGGGACGATGGGCCGGGAAGGTCCGTGCGGTGGCAAGGTGGTGGCCGGGCTCGTCGTGATTTCCCGAGCGCCGCCGGTCCCTCCGTTGGTCAGCGGACGGGCATGAGGGCAAACAAGGGGTGAAATAGCCTGCCCACGTGTTGCGGCACGGCGCGGACATGAGACCGACGACGGCTGTCGCCCGACAGGGCGCATGCAGTGTTGGCGTTCGCCGTCCATTCGGGTTGCAGGCGTCGCCGAGGGCTGCAACTGGCACACCGGCGTGTTGGTGGGGAGAGGGGTCGGTTGGGGGGACCTCACGGTCGCTGCCGGGGGCATGGGGGGAGTCCTGCCTGGCGTCGGGGGGTCCAGAAGATTCCGAGGAAAGTGCGCCGCCGCCGGACTGGTTTGGGATCCACCCGGGTAGACTTGCAGTGTCCGGTACGACCGGGCGTCAGTCACAATGCGACGGGACCCCCGCTCAGGGGGTTTCGTCGCGTCAGGGGTCGCGTGAGGGGCCCGGGACTGGCTCCGAGGGGCCGGAGCGAGCGGCCGCGGTGGGTGCTGGCGGGCGGCCGCGGTGGGTGCCGGCGAGCGGCCGCGGTGGGTGCTGGCGGGGACGGCCGGGAGGGGCGCCGGCCGGTGGCGCGTGGACCCTGGCTAGAACGGCTGCGGGTGCGACTGGCGCTCGAAGGCGGCGTTGATCTCGGCCCCGGCCAGGATGGCGATCCCGGTCAGGTAGAGCCAGAAGATCAGGATGGCCACGCCGGCGAAGGCCCCGTACGTCCGGGTATAGGAGCCGGAGATCGAGGTGTAGTACGAGAACCCGATCGAGATGGCGGCCCACATGGCGGTCCCGACGAGGGCTCCCGGGCTCAGCCACTGCCATCGCCGCTCGATCCGGTTCGGCCCCAGGAAGTACAGGAACGAGAACAGGAAGTTGATGAGGGCGAGGGCCACGACCCACCGGATGACCGTCCACCCGACCAGGAACTCCTCCGAGCCGAAGGGTGCGGTGCCCTCGATGGCGTGACCGATCGCCTGGCCGAAGACGATGAGGGCCGAGGCGCCCCCGCCCAGGACCACGGCGCCGAGCAGCAGCGGCAGGGCCCTCAGCCGCTTGGCCACGAAGGTGCGGTCCCTCCGGATCTCGTAAGCCATGTCGAGCCCCTCCTCGACCATCACCATGCCCGAGGTGGCGCTCCACAGCCCGACGACGGCGGCGACCACGACGGCCACCACCGCGCCCTTGGGATGGGCGTGGGAGTGCTTGATCGCCGTGGTGAAGACGTCGGCGGCACCGGCGGGCAGGGCCTTCGTGACGCCGCTGATCAGCTTGACCACGACCCGCTCGGGCACCTGGACCAGGGAGGCGATGCCAAGCAGGGCGATGATGATCGGGAAGATGGACAGGAACCATCGGTAGGCGAAGCTCCCGGCCGCCACCGACACGCGGTCCTGCTTCACGTGCTCCCTGGCCGACACCAGCGCCGCCCTCCACGACGCCCCCGGCGTCGAGCCGCCAGGGGCCGCGTCGTCGTCGCCTCCGCCGTCCGTGGCGGGGCTCGCCCTGCCCGCCTCGGGGGCCGCGGCCCCCGGACCGGTCGGACCGCTTTCGCCCGGGCCGCCGGTGGTGGCTGCCTGCGGCATGTTGCAAGGCAATACCCCGGGCCCGGGACCGGTCAATCTGTGTTGCGGCGCCGGGGCGGCCGGGACGGCACTCGCCGTGCCCCGGCGATAGCCTGCGCACGGCCGGTGGGGTGCGCACGGCCGGTGGGGTGCGCACCGCCGGGCTCGTCCGAGGGGAGGCTGCGATGGCCACGGTCAGCGTCCGCTACATCGTGAACGACGTCGACGAGGCGATCGCCTTCTACTGCGGTCGCCTCGGCTTCCACGAGCAGATGCACCCGGCCCCGACCTTCGCCATGCTGACCCGCGGCGACCTGCGCCTGGTGCTCAGCGCGCCGGGCGGTGGGCCAGGCGGTGGCGATGCAATGCCCGACGGCACGCTGCCGGCCCCGGGCGGCTGGAACCGGTTCTCGATCGAGGTCGACGACCTGGAGGCGATGGTGGCCGATCTACGCGCGGCCGGGGTCGGCTTCCGCAACGACGTCGTCACCGGGGTCGGTGGCAAGCAGATCCTGGCCGAGGACCCGTCGGGCAACCCCGTCGAGCTGTTCGAGCCGGTCCGGCCCGAGGCCCGGCTGGGTGGGCCCGGGCCCGGGGGGTAGCCCGGCCAGGCCACGGCCACGGCCATGGCGACGGCCAGCAGGTACGCCTACACGCTCACGGCCTCGAACGGGGTGGGCTCGGTCAACCAGACGCTCACCGTCGTGGTCCGCACACGTCCTGGCCGCCCGCCCAGGTCTCGCCAATGGTCCTGGCCGCACGGGACCTTCGGCCCCTGAGGGCCGGCGCGCCCGGGGGCGGGGGCCGGACTGAGCCGGGGGCCGGGGGCCGGCCGCGACCTCAGCGGCCGTGGAGCAGGCTCGAGATCGCGGGGTCGGCGAGCCGGTAGCGGACCACCCGCCCGTCCCGGGTGGCGCTGACGGACTGCGTTGCCCGCAGGTACCGCAGAGTCTGGGACACCGTGGCGTCGCCGATCCCGGTGGCGGCGGCGAGGTCGGAGACGCTGATCGGCCCTCCGGCCTCGATGCACAGCAGGAGCCGTAGCCGGGTCGGGTCCCCGAGGATGGCGAAGTGCCGGGACCGGGCCAGGATGGCCTCGGGGGAGTCGAGGGCGGCGATGGCCTGGCACACCCTCTCGGCGTCGATGACCCGGTGGTCGGAGCGCTCGATCGGCAGCAGGTGCATCCGGACAGCTTGTCACGCCGGACGAAAAGTTGATCATCCGGTCAGGCTTGACAGTGTTCGGTGCCCCCCGTACTGTCCGTGGCGCCTCGGTCCACAGGTCCCGGGGCGGCAGCCAACCAGCGAAGTCCGGTGTGAACCCGGCACTGTCCCGCAACGGTGGTCCCCTCCGGGGGCGAGTCCGGTCGCCTGGTCTGGCGGGCCGACGACACCAGTCCTCGGAGGAAGGGCGGTTCGTGCGGCACCGGGGCTCCGGTGCTCGCAAGGGCTCTCTTCGTCCTCCGACCCCCAGGAGGATGAGCATGCAAGACGGTCACGAGCACCGGCGGGCGTACGCATCGCGCCTGTCCAGGGCTCGTGGCCAGCTTTCCGGACGTGAGTGGAGCCGGCTCGTGGCGATGTTCGCGTTCATCCTCGCCGTGAACGCTGCCGGATGGGGCATCTACCTCTTCTGCGTCATGCCGCACCACTTCGACTACAAGGGGGTCGGCGGGTCCCGCGGGCTGGGCGTCGGGATCGGGGTGGCCCTCACCGCCTGGTTCCTGGGCTTCCGGCACGCCTTCGACGCCGACCACATCTCGTGCATCGACAACACCACCCGCAAGCTGATGGCCGACGGCAAGCGGCCCCTCGGGACCGGGTTCTTCTTCTCCGCCGGGCACTCGACCGTCGTCGTGGCGGTGGGCGTCGGCATCACCGTCGCCGCCGGCGCCGTCTTCGGTGCGGTCGTCAACCCGACCTCGGCCTACGAGACGGCTGGCGGAGCCGCCGGGACCGTCATCTCCGCCGGCTTCTTGTACCTGATCGCCGCCCTGAACCTGGTCGTGCTGTCGGGGATCTTCAAGGTGTTCCGCGACATGCGCCGGGGGGTGTACGACGAGGCCCAGCTCGAAGCCCAACTGCAGGCACGGGGCCTGATGTACCGGTTCTTCGGGCGGTTCATGCGCTCGATCAACCACACCCCGCAGATGTTCTTCGTCGGCCTCGTCTTCGGGATCGGTTTCGACACCGCGACCGAGGTCGTGCTGCTGGCGGCCACGGCCTACGCCGCCATCCAGGGTCTGCCCTACTACGCCGTTCTGGCGCTGCCGCTGCTGTTCTCGGGAGGCATGATGTTCTTCGACACCCTGGACGGCTGCTTCATGAACTTCGCCTACGGCTGGGCATTCGCCAAGCCGGTCCGCAAGGTGTACTACAACCTCGTCATCACCGGGCTCTCCATCGGTGCGGCGTTCATCATCGGCACCATCGAGATCCTGGGCATCCTGACCACCGAGGCCCACCTGCACGGGGGCTTCTGGGACACCATGGCCAACTTCAACATCAACCTGGCCGGGTTCTGCATCGCCGGGCTGTTCGTCGGCGTCTGGGCGGTGGCGCTGGTCTACTGGCGCTTCGGCAGCGTCGAGGCCCGGTGGACGGCGTCCGTCGCCGTCGAGCCGGCGGCCGTGCTCGAGCACGTGCCCCGGGGGTGATGGCGCCCCTGGGGTGTCGTCCGTCTGCGCCGGGATCCGGCAGGCAGGCAGGTCGAGAGGTCGAGAACTGGGGCGGCGTTGGGGACGACGGCGGCCACCACCCGGCGGACGCCCTCGGCGTCGGCGGCAATGCGGCTCAGTTTCCGTTCGGCACCGAGGTACGAGGCGACCATGGCCGGCGCCTGGGCCAGGGGCGGGACGCCGGTCAACCCGGCGTGGCGCATCCGGGCCTGCAGGCCGTCCCGCGACTTGACGAGCCCGATAACCGCCACCGCGACCGGAGCCACCTGACCGGGGGTGACGGTCAGGTGGTTGCCACCAGCAGTTCCTCCGAGCTCCGGGGAGGGCGGAGTCCGTCTTCCCTGCCGTCGAAGTAGCGTTCGGCGAATGTGGTCGCCGGCACGTGCCGGGCCTCCCTGAAGCCGGCATCGCGAGCCAGTTTCAACATCTCCGCCGGCGTGAAGTAGCTGAGGAACGGCGTCCCGCTCGCTCGAGCCCCTTCCTCGGCCATCTCC
>JBOGGE010000115.1:0-34984 GCA_050743865.1 Acidimicrobiales bacterium | reverse complement strand
CGGCAAAGCACCTCGTCAGGGCACTGCCTCGCGCCGAGTCGGGAGGCTGGCCAAGCCCGGTGAGAGACTGGCGGAGCTGCTTGCGCTGACCGGTTGGGCGCGCCATGTCCCTTGGCGCGGTTTCTCGCTAGGAGCAGCCGCTGGTGCTGCCGCAGCTCGGGCACACGTAGCACGAACCGGACCGCTGCATCACGTTGCCGCAGCTGTAACAGTAGGGCGCGTCGCGCTGCTCGGGCCGGGCCAGGGTGCCCGGTGCGGCGGCCGGCACCCCGAGCTGGGTGCCGGGGACCGCAGCCCCCGTGCCGCGGCCCCCGCGCTCGGCGGCCGGCGGGTCCACGTCGGCCATGGGCCCGATCTCGACCAGCCCCACCGACGGGGTGGCGCTCTCCTCCACGCCGGGCAGGGTCGGCTGCAGCCGCTCCGAGGTCGACATCACCCCGAGCTCCGAGCGTTCCTCGTAGGTGAGGTAGTCGAGGGCCAGGCGACGGAAGATGTAGTCGACCAGGCTGGTGGCGATCCGGAGCTCGGCGTCGTCGGTGATCCCGGCCGGCTCGAACTTCATGCTCGAGTACTTCCGGACGTAGGTGGCCAGCGGCACCCCGTGCTGGAGCCCCAGGCTGATGGAGATGGAGAAGGCGTCCATGATCCCGGCCAGGGTCGACCCCTGCTTCGACACCTTGACGAACACTTCGCCGGGCCGGCCGTCCTCGTACTCGCCGACCGTCACGTACCCCTCGCAGTCGGCCACCCGGAAGGCGAAGGTGTTCGACCGGCGGCGGCGGGGCAGGCGTTCGCGGACGGCGCCCACCACGACCGCCTCGGTGGTGCGCTGCTGCTCGTGGGCGAGGGCGGCCTCCAGCTCGGCGATGCGGGCCGTCACCTGGCGGTCCTTCGCCTCGGCCTCGGATCCCGGCGACGCGGTGTCGCCACCCAGTACGGGGACGGCGGCCGGCTCCTTCTTGGTCGTCGACAGCGGCTGGGCCACCTTGCAATTGTCGCGGTAGATGGCCACCGCCTTGATCCCGAGCCGCCAGGCGTCGACGTGGAGCTTTTCCACGTCGTCGACCGAGACGTCCTCGGGCATGTTGACCGTGTTGTGGTTGACGATGCCGTTGCCGACGAAGGCGTGCGTGGCCGGGACTGAGAGGTCGTACACGACTCGCCGTCCTGCACTCTCCGACTGGACGACCGGGCTGAAGTGGAGCCCGTCGGCGAGGACCGCCCGCAGCCAGGACGGCAATGCGACCCCTTCGATCGCCGCGATCCTCTCCAGGGTCCGGCGGCTTACCTGCTTGGTGCGCTCGTCCAGCAGGAACCGATACCGCGCCTTCCGCTCGCCGGGAACCAGCCCGTACAGCTCCCGACCGGAGATGCCGGGAACGACGTCGGCAGTGCTCTGGGCAAAGTTGCGTCCGAGCAGCCGATCCGCCGATACCGCCTTATCGGGCTCGAGGAACGGGACCAGCTTTACCAAGGCCTGGGCGTGAAGGCCGCAGGCGTACACCTCATCGTAGTCCTTGCCGTTCGTCTTGTTGTGCTTGGTGACCCTGCCATGCACGACGCCCAGGTTCGTGAGCAGTGCCTGGAGATCGTCCACCATCGCCGGGGAATCTAGGCAGATGGCCCACTTGGCCATCGGCGGCGCCGTGGTGTAGGCGTCCAACGCCAAGCCCTGGAGGAACGCCAGCACCTGGGACCGGGGCGCCCGGAGCACCAGGTCGGGGATCCGCTTCGTCGACGCCCGGGCGCCGCATCCGAGGAGCTCGAACAGCTCGACGACCGTCTTCGAGTTGATCTCGACTGACGGGCACCGGTCGACAGGTCGGCGGATATGCGCTCGAACCGTACCGTCGAAGGCTCGGTCCACCGCCGCCACGACGCGCTCGAGCACCCGGTCGACCGAGTTCGTGATGCGGATGGACCACACTGATCGGATCGTGCAACCCTCCGACGCGTAGGCCCCGAGAAGAAACGCCAGGTCCTCGGTCAGCTCGGCCGGTACCCGCACCGACTGTTGCGATCCGTACCTGGGACGGGCGGGGAACGCGATCCGCGGCGGGAGCTTCGCCCAGAGGTCCGCACCGTACTGGACGGCGACCTCGTCGCCCACCTGGATCTCGTCCAGGCGCTTCCAGGCAGGACCGCCGACATCGCCCACCAGCAAACGGTGGTTCGGCGTGCCCGTGACCCGATGACCCGAGCGGAGGGACACGGAACGCACCGGGCGCTCGCCGCCGTAGTAGAAGGCATCGATCTTCTGCCAGCCCTCGAGCGATGCCACCACCACCCGCTCCGGGCGGAAGCTGTCCGGCTCCTCGCCCTCGTAGAGGCTGCCGATCCGCACCAGCCCATCCTCGGTCGGCACGAGGGTGTCGCCGGCGACGCACTTGGAGATGGCCCCGCTGATGAACGGCTGCACCGCCCCCATCATCCGCACGTGCCCCGAGTAGTGGATGGTGTTGTCCCCCATCGAGCAGGCGAAGACCGCCAGGTGGCCGGCGGCCAGGTGGGGGCTCCCCACGATCGTCTTGTGCTCGTCGATGTAGGCGACGATCTCCGCCACCTGCTCGTCGGTGTACCCGAGCTGGCGGAGGGCGCGGGGCACCGTCCGGTTCACGATCGACATCGTGCCCCCGCCGACCAGCTTCTTGGTCTTGACCAGGCCCAGGTCGGGCTCGACCCCGGTCGTGTCGCAGTCCATGAGCAGGCCGATGGTGTTGTGGCTCACGAAGCCGTTGGCCACGTAGGTCACGTTGTCCGGCACCGACAGGTCGTAGGTCAGCTCTTCGCCGGTCAGCTCCGCCGACGAGACGACGTCGTAGAAGAACCCGAGAAGATGTCCGAGCTGCGGGTCCCGGGACCGCTCGTGGAGCTCGGTGGCGACCCGCCGGCCGACCCGGCCTCGCCGCAGCTCCATGAGGAGGACCGTGCGCAGGCGGTCATCGGCGGGAGCCAGCCGGTCCACCATCTCCCGGGTCAGCGGCACGTCGTCCATCCGCCCCGCCTGAGCCTGCGACCGCTCGGCGACATGCACGGTGGCACGCTTCCGGCCGCTCATGAACCCGATCCGGGACAGCCACTCCCGGTTGTACGACGCGTTGAGCAGCCGGAGTGCAGCCAGCGGGGTGCCCACGCTCTCCCCGTCGCCCTCCTTGACCGACAAGGTGGTCGGGAAGCCCAGCGCCAAGAGCATGGTCTGGACGTCACGCACCATCTGGACCGAAGTGCTCTTGAGCGTCGGGCAACCGGCCGACGTGCCCCCATCCGCCTCGAACAGCCCCCTCGAGAAGGCCGCATAGACCTCGGGATCGTTGGCGTGGAGCACGGCGTCGGGGATGTGGGCTTCGTAGCCCTTTCCCGAGTGGCCCTGGAAACAGGGGCGCTGGGCGAAGCCGCAGGCTTCCCACCACAGGGCAAGGCGAACCGAGTCGAGCCGCACCTCGACGTACCCCTGCTCCGGGGTGGCCTTCCCCGGGATGCCGAAGCACTCCTTGCTCAGCGCACCGAGCCGTTCGACCACGTCGAAGTCGTCGCTGAAGACGCGGAACGTCAGCCCCCGGCTGTCGAGAGACCCGTCGCCCATGAAGTAGCCGACCAGCTCGGCCAGCTCCGCAGTCATGTGCGCCGGGACGTGCACGTGGTGCTCCCCGGTCCGGTACGCCTCGGCCGACGGCGGGAGGGCGACCTCTTGTGGCTCGCCGATCATCGAGGCCAGGGCCAGTGGGACGAGATCCCCCTTGCGGAGATCGGCGAAGCGCCGCCACACCCAATGGCCGGTCTCGGGCTCGACCACCTTGATCCGATGGGTCGCCGTCCCCCGCACGCGGTGCCCCCCTGCCGTCTCGGCGGTGACCACCGGTTCGAGGCCGTTCACGAAGAACTTGGTGGCCGGGCGGGGTCCCTCGTCGGTCGCCACCGCCACGCCGAGCTCCTGCCACTTCTCGCCGTCGGGGTCACCCAGCGAGTGGAGCCGGACCAGCCCGCGCCCGGTCGAGACGAGGGTCCCGCCGGCGAGGCAACCGGTCGGGGCCAGCACCGACGCTTGAGAGTTCCTGACCCCGTGGCGCTCGGCCAGCTCGACCGCCTCGTCCCAGCTCTCCTGGGCCGCCGAGAGCAGCTCGGGCGGCACCAGCTCCTCGTCGATCCGGGCCGCCTCGGCCTGGTGCATGCGCAGCACGTCCACCATCGGCCCGGTGTTGTCGTGGAAGCCGGCGAAGGGCCCCATGCGGGCGGCGGTGCGGGCCGAGACGGCGTAGGCGTGCCCCGTCATGAGGGCGGTGATGGCCCCCGCCCACGCCCGCCCGGCGTCCGAGTCGTAGGGCAGGCCGTTCGCCATGAGCAGGGCACCCAAGTTGGCGTAGCCGATACCGAGCTCTCGGAACCGCCGGGAATTCTCGGCGATCGTCTTCGTCGGGTAGTCGGCGTTGCCGACGATGATCTCCTGGGCGGTGAACACGACCCCGACCGCTGCCCGGAAGCCGTCGACGTCGAACGACCCGTCCTCGCCCAGGTACCTGAGGAGGTTCAGGCTGGCCAGGTTGCAGGCCGAGTTGTCGAGGTGCATGTACTCGCTGCAAGGGTTGCTGCCGTTGATCCGGCCGGTGTTGGGTGCGGTGTGCCACTTGTTGATGGTGGTGTCGAACTGCATGCCCGGATCGGCGCACTCCCACGCGGCGTGGGCGATCTGGCGGAAGAGATCGCGGGCCTTCACCGTCCGGATGACCGAGCCGTCGGTGCGGGCCGTCAGCTTCCAGTCGGCGTCGTCCAGCACCGCCTGCATGAACTCGTCGGTGACCCGTACCGAGTTGTTGGCGTTCTGGTACTGGGTCGAGTGGCTGTCGGCACCGTCCAGATCCATGTCGAAACCGGCGTCGCGCAGCACCCGCGCCTTGCGCTCCTCGATCGCCTTGCACCAGATGAAGTCTTCGATGTCGGGATGGTCGGCGTCGAGGATCACCATCTTGGCGGCGCGCCTGGTCTTCCCGCCGGACTTGATGGTCCCGGCCGAGGCGTCGGCTCCCCGCATGAAGCTGACCGGGCCCGACGCCGTGCCCCCGCCCTTCAAGAGCTCGTGGGAGGAACGGATGCGCGACAGGTTGACGCCGGCCCCGGAGCCACCCTTGAAGATGGTCCCTTCCTCCGTGTACCAGTTGAGGATCGAGTCCATCGAGTCCTCGACGGCCAGGATGAAGCACGCGCTCCCCTGCTGCGGCACTCCCCGGACGCCGATGTTGAACCACACCGGCGAGTTGAACGCCGCCTTCTGGTGGACGATCAGGTGCTTGAGCTCGTCGCTGAAGACGCGCGCCTCGACGTCGTCGACGAAGTAGCCGTCCCGGATGCCCCACCCGGTGATGGTGTCGACCACCCGGTCGGTCACCTGCTTGAGCGACCACTCCCGCTCGGGGGTCCCGAGGGTGCCCCGGAAGTACTTCTGGGCGAGGATGTTGGTGGCGTTGAGGCTCCAGCCCTCGGGGACCTCGACCCCCGGCTGCTCGAAGGCGACGCTCCCGTCCCGGAAGTTGGTGATCCGGGCGTCTCGGCGCTCCCAGCGGATCTCGTCGTAGGGGTGCACGCCCTCGATGGTGAAGTGGCGGCGGATGCCGATGGTCGCCCGCTGGGGTGCGATGGCCATGGTCCGTGTGCTCCTCTCTTCTCCGTGCGTTCCTTCTCCGTGCGTTCCCGCTGGCGCCCGCCACCGCCGCCGGGAGGCGACCGGCGACCGGCCGGCATCCCGCCTCCCAGGCGATGGCCCGCTTCGGGGGCATATCCGGGGGCCGGGCCGTCTTCACCACAATATGTTGTGGTCCATCCCCCCGAGGACACGAGATGATGGGGTCATTACAGCACTGTAGTTACGAGCCTGTCAACGGTCACCCCCCGGAGAAGTCCCAGGTCACCGGGCGCTCGCGAAGGTTTGCGCCGGCGCCCCGCCAGCACCCCGCCGGCGCCCCGCCAGGCCCAGCACCCGGCGCCCCGCCGGCTCCGGTAGCCTGCCGGCCCGGTGGGGTGCATCGTGGCCGTCGACGCCGGCACCACCGGCGTCCGGGCCCTGGCCGTCGACGAGGCCGGCCGGGTGGTCGACCTGGCCTCCCGCCGGCTGACCCCGCACTACCCCCGCCCCGGGTGGGTCGAGCACGACGCCGGCGAGATCTGGCGGCTGGTCCAGGCCACGCTGGCCGAGGTGGCCGGGCGCCTCGCCGCCGCCGGCACCCCGGTGGCCGCCCTGGGCGTGACCAACGCGCGGGAGACCGCCCTGGCTTGGGACCGCGGCAGCGGGCGCCCGCTGCACCGGGCCGTCGTGTGGCAGGACCGCCGCACCAGCGCCCGGTGCGAGGAGCTCCGGGCGGAGGGGCACCTCGACCTGGTGCGGCGGCGGACCGGCCTGGTCCTCGACCCCTACTTCAGCGCCACCAAGTACGAGTGGCTGCTCGGGCCGGGCCGGGTGGCCGGCCGGGTGGCGCCGGGGCGCCTGGCCCTGGGCACGGTCGACTCCTGGGTGGTGTGGCAGCTCACCGGCGGCAGCCGGGGCGGCGGCCGGGGCGGCGGCGGGTGCTTCGTCACCGACGTGACCAACGCCTCGCGCACCCTGCTCCTCGACCTCTCGACCCGGGCCTGGTCGGCCGAGCTGTGCGACCTCTTCGGGGTGCCGGCCGGCGCCCTGGCCGAGGTGGTCCCCTCGTGCGGCGAGGTGGGCCGGGTGCACCCCGACGCCGTCCCCGGGCTGGCCGGGGTGCCGGTGTGCGGGATCGCCGGCGACCAGCAGGCGTCGCTCTTCGGCCAGGCCTGCTTCGAGCCCGGGCTGACCAAGGTGACCTACGGGACGGGCAGCTTCGTGCTGGCCAACGCCGGCGCCGACCGCCCGGAGCCGGCCGACGGCCTCCTCACCACCCTGGCCTGGGATCTCGGCGACCGCGCCGGGCCGGGTCCCGCCGTCGCCTACGCCCTCGAGGGGTCGGCCTTCGCCTCGGGGGCGGCGGTCCAGTGGCTGGCCGACGGCCTGGGGATCGTGCAGTCGGCGGCGGAGGTCGGGCCGCTGGCCGGGTCGGTCCCCGACAGTGGCGGCGTGACGCTGGTGCCGGCCTTCACCGGGCTCGGCAGCCCGTGGTGGGACCCCCGGGCCCGGGGGGCGGTGACCGGCATCACCCGGGGCACCGGTCGGGCGCAGCTGGCCCGGGCGGTGGTCGAGGCCATGGCCTTCGGGGTCCGCGACATGGTCGACGCCATGGTGGCGGCGACCGGCCGGCCGTGCCGCCAGCTCCGGGCCGACGGCGGGGCGTCGGTCATGGACCTCCTCCTCGGGCTCCAGGCCGACCAGATCCGGGCGCCGGTGGTCCGCTCCGCCTGCACCGAGTCCACGGCGATGGGCGCCGCCACCCTGGCCGGGCTGGCCGTGGGCTTGTGGGGGTCCACCGCCGAGCTGGCCTCCCTGTGGCGGCCCGACGGCGAGTGGCTGCCGGCGGTCGAGCGGGAGGTGGCCGACCGGGCCCACGCCGCCTGGCTGCGGGCGGTGGAGCGGGCGTCCGCCTGGGCCGGGGACTGAGGATCGGGGCCACCTCGCCGGCCTCCCCCGGCTGCCGCGCCGAGGGGTCACCCCGGGCGCCCCCGGTCCCCCTGCGGGGCGGCGCGCCCGACGCCTAGCGTGCGGGCCGTGGCCGGCCTCCCCGAGATCGCCGCCCGGCCGTTCCTGGGCGGCCTCTACTTCGCCGAGGGCCCGCGCTGGCACGGCGGGCGGCTGTGGTACTCGGACTTCTACGACCGGGCGGTGTTCTCGGTGGGCCAGGACGCCGCCCCCCGCCGCGAGCTGGACGTCCCCGGCCAGCCCTCGGGGCTGGGGTGGCTCCCCGACGGCCGGCTGCTGGTGGTGTCGATGCGGGAGCGAACGGTGCTGCGCCGGGAGGAGGACGGTTCGCTGGCCGTCCACGGAAGTCTCGCCCCGTGGGCCGCCGGTCACGGCAACGACATGGTGGTCGACGCCGCCGGGCGGGCCTACGCCGGCAACTTCGGCTTCGATCTCGACGCCTTCTTCGACGGCCGGGGCCGGCCGCGACGCACCTCGCTGGTGCGGGTCGACCCCGACGGCACGGCGGTCGAGGCGGCGCCCGGCCTGAGCTTCCCCAACGGCATGGTCCTCTTCCCCGACGGGAAGACCCTGGTGGTGGGCGAGTCCTTCGCCCCCTGCCTCACCGCCTTCGACGTGGCCGCCGACGGGACCCTCTCGGGGCGGCGGGTGTGGGCCTCGGTCGAGGGTTGCGCCCCCGACGGCATCTGCCTCGACGCCGAGGGCTGCGTCTGGGTGGCCAACGCCCGGGCCGCCGAGTGCCTGCGGGTGGCCGAGGGCGGCCGGGTGGTGGCCCGGGTGGCGACCAGCCAGACGGCCTTCGCCTGCATGCTGGGAGGAGAGGACCGCCGCACCCTCTTCTGCTGCACGGCCCCCACCAGCCACTCGGCCCGGGCCAGGGAGCGCCGGGAGGGGCGGATCGAGCGGGCCGAGGTCGCGATCCCCGGAGCCGGGCGGCCCTGAACGGGCCGCCCGATCGTCGCAACTTCTTGTAGCCTCCATGCGAGCTCGGCTGCCGGAGAGGCCGCAAGGGGTGGAGGGGCGACACCATGCGAAGGCGAGACGGCAGGCGGGCGACGGCGCCCGTGGCCTGGCTCCGGGCGGTGGCCGCCGGTGGGGCCGGCCTGCTGCTGGCGATGGTCTCGCTGCAGGCGGTGGGCCCACCGGGCGCCGGCGCCGACGCCGGACCGTCGTTCACCTCGGTCGCCACCGCCACCCTGGCCTACGGCACCGCCGGGCACTTCACCGTGACCGCCACCGGGACACCGGCGCCGGCCATCACCGAGAGCGGGGCACTCCCCACCGGGGTGACCTTCACAGGGGCCACCGGCACGGCCACCATCGCCGGCACGCCGACCTCGACACCGGGCACCTTCCCCCTGACCCTCAATGCGACAAGCGGCGGCACCGCCGTCACCCAACCCTTCACCCTGGTGGTCGGGATCGACGCCGCGGTGAGGGCCACACTGGTCTACGGCTCGAAGGCGACAACGGCGACGTTCGGCTACCTCGCCGACCCGGCGACAAAGATCACACCCTCAGAGACGCCCTCCTGCTCGAAGCTGGTGGCGACAGCCCCGCTCTCGACAGGCGGCACAGGCGGCAAGGCGACGGCCGCCCTGCCCGTCCTCGGGTCCGGCGACGGCTACACACTGGCCAGCCCGCCGTCGTGCTCGGGGCTGAGCGGTCTAGCCGGCACCACCGTCGTCTACACCTACGGCGCCACCGTCGCCGGCCACACCGTCCACGACCTGGTCGTCTCGCAGGACGAGCTGACGGTGTCGGTCACCGGCGCCCAGGCCTACGGCGGCTCGCCCACGTTCACCGGCACGGCGACGCTGCCCGCCGGCGTCACTCTGTCGGGGACGCTCACCTGCCGGCAGCTCTCGACAGGGAAGGCGATCGGCACGACGCTCCCTGCCGGCCACTACACGGTCAACGGCACCACCTGCTCGGGGCTCGTCCCTTCCGACACCATCGACACCACCATCCACGCCTACGCCGGCGCGGCCGGGGGCTTCGTCGTGTCGACGGTCGCCGCCACGGCGACCGTCTCGGGCACCAAGACCTACGGCGGCACCCCGGCCTACGCCTTCACCACGGCACCGGCCGGGGCCCACGTGACCGGCACCCTGGCCTGCCCGACCCTGTCCACAGCCAAGACGGCAGCCACACCGACGCTCGCCGCCGGCACCTACACGCTGGACGCCACGGCGTGCACCGGCCTGACGGCGACAGCGGACTACACGCTCGGCGACGCCGCCGCCGCCGGCGGCTTCTCCGTCACCCCGGCCGCCGTCGTGGTCACAGTGAGCGGGACGCAGCCCACCGGCGGGACAGCGACCTTCAGCTCCACCGACACCCCGCCGGCCGGGATCACGGTGTCGGGGGTGGTCACCTGCACCACGCTCGACGGCGGGCCGATCTCCAAGGCGCTGACGACCGGGACATACAGCCTGAAGGCGACGAGCTGCACCGGGCTCATCGCGTCGCCGGCGGCCGACGCCACGATCTCCTACCACGCCCAGGCGACAACCTTCCATGTGGAGGCGACAGGGCTGACCGTCACCGTCTCGGGGACGATGACCTACGGCGGCACGCCCAGCTTCCTGGGCACCACGCCGCTCGGCTCGCCGGCCACCCTGGGCGGGGTGCCCACCTGCACGAAGGTCACCGCAGGGGTGACATTCGACACCATCGGGCCGGCCCTGGACGCCGGCACCTACACGATCACATCGGCCTCCTGCGGGGGCCAGAGGGCGGCGACAGGCAAGTACGCCATCGTCTACGCCGGCTCGACCCTCGTGGTCTCGCCGGCCCCGGTCACGGTGCTCGTCGGCGGGACGATGACCTACGGCGGGACGCCGTCCTTCTCCTCCTCGGCGCCGACACTGCCGGCCGGGGTCACGCTCACCGGCCCGCTCACGTGCCTGACACTGGTCACACTGCCCGTACCGGTCGGCCCCACGATCGGGGTCGGGGCGTACTCGCTGAACCCCACCACCTGCCGCGGGCTCACGTCGTCGAAGCCGTCCGACGTCACGATCGCCTACCAGGCCACACCGTCGGGCACCGGCTTCGTGGTCTCCCCGGCCACGGTGACCGTCCTCGTCTCCGGCACCCAGGTGTACGGCGGGACACCGATCTTCACCTACCGGCCCACGCTGCCCGGCGACCTGACGTTCGCCTCACCCAAGGTCACCTGCGCCAGCCTGGCCGCCGCCGCCCTCGATCCCTCCCTGGCGGTCGGGACCTACACCGTCGACGGGTCGACCTGCACCGGCCTCGCCGTCTCCGACCCGGCCGACGCCACCCTCGCCTACACCGGGGCGCCCACCGGCTTCTCTGTCACCCCGGCGCCGGTGACGGCGACCGTGTCGGGGTCGATGACCTACGGCGAGCCGGTCACCGCCACCTTCTCGCCGATCACCGGCCCGCCCTTCGCCGGGACCCCGTCGTGCACCGAGGCCGCCGGCGGGGCGGCGCTGGCCACCCTGGCCGCCGGGACCCACGCCGTAACACCGGCGTCGTGCTCCGGGCTGGTGTCGACAACCGGTGACCTCGCCCCGGTCTACACCGGCGACCTGGTGGTCCTGCCGGCGCCGACGACGGTGACCGTCTCGGGCACCATGCCCTACGGTGAGCCGGGGTCGGCCGCCTTCTTCCACACCACCCCGGCCGGGGTGAGCGTGGCCGGCCGGCTCTCGTGCGGTCGGGCCGACGGCGGGACGGCGGTGGGGCAGCTGGCGGTGGGAACGCACACCGTGACACCCTCGTCGTGCACCGGGCTGTCGGCGGCCACAGGCAACTGGACCGTCGGCTACGCCGCCGCCCCCGGGGGCCTGACCGTGGTCCGGGCCACGGTGACGGCCACCGTCACCGGCCGCCAGCCCGACCGGGGGTCCCCCACCTTCGCCTACACCACCGACGCCCCGGCCGGGGTGGCCGTGACCGGCAGCCTGTGGTGCACGGCGCTGGCCGGCGGGCCCCTCTCGGGCTCCCTGGCCCCCGGCCGCTACACCCTGTCGGCGGCGTCGTGCCGGGGCCTGGCCGTGGGCGACCCGGCCGACTTCCTGCTGGCCTACGCCGCCGCCCCGGGCGGCTTCGCCGTCACCGCGGCGTCGGCGGGCTCGACCGTCGCCTCGACTCCCACAGGCAAGGGCTACTGGACGGTGACCCCGTCGGGGGCGGTCCACGCCTTCGGAGCGGCCGGGCAGCTCGGCTCGGAGGCCGGGCAGCCGCTCGTCGCCCCGATCGTGGGCATCGCCCCCACCCCGACAGGCGACGGCTACTGGCTGGTCGGCTCGGACGGCGGGATCTTCGCCTTCGGCAACGCCGGCTTCTACGGCTCCATGGGCGGGCGGCCGCTCGCCCGTCCCATCGTGGGCATCTCCCCCACCCCGGCCGGGGGCGGCTACTGGGAGGTGGCGTCGGACGGCGGGATCTTCGCCTTCGGGGACGCCGGCTTCTCCGGCTCCATGGGCGGGCGGCCGCTCGTCGCCCCGATCGTGGGCATCGCCCCCACCCCGACCGGCGACGGCTACTGGCTGGTCGGGGCGGACGGCGGGATCTTCGCCTTCGGGGACGCCGGCTTCTACGGATCGATGGGCGGGCGGCCGCTCGTCGCCCCGATCGTCGGCATCGCCCCCACCCCGACCGGCGACGGCTACTGGCTGGTCGGGGCGGACGGGGGGATCTTCGCCTTCGGGGACGCTGCCTACGAGGGGTCGGGGGGCTGACGGCCCGGGCCGCCGGCCGGTGCCGCCGCGCCGGGGCGGGGACGGGGGCGCGGCCCCCCTCAGCCCAGCTTGGTCAGCACCCGCTTGAGGTTGCGGACGGCCTGCCCGGTCCGCTGCTCGTTCTCGATGAGGGCGAAGCGCACGTGGCCGTCGCCCCCGGGCCCGAAACCGACCCCGGGCGAGGTCGCCACCTCGGCGTCGCGCACGAGCAGCTTGGCGAACTCCAGCGATCCCATCTCCCGGTAGGGCTCGGGGATGGGCGCCCACACGAACATGGTCCCCCGGGGGGGCGCCACCTCCCAGCCGATCCGGTTTAGCCCGTCGCACAGTGCGTTGCGGCGCGACTCGTAGCAGGCCCGGATGGTGGTGGGGTACTCGGGCGCCTCGTTCATGGCCACGATGGCGGCGATCTGGATGGGCTGGAAGGTGCCGTAGTCGAGGTAGCTCTTGAGCTTGGTCAGGGCCTGGACGATCTCGGCGTTGCCGACCAGGAAGCCGACCCGCCACCCGGCCATGGAGAAGGACTTGGTCAGGGTGTACAGCTCCACCGCCACGTCCTTGGCCCCGGGCACCCCCAGGATCGACGGGGGCTGGTAGCCGTCGAAGCCGATGTCGGCGTAGGCGAAGTCGTGGACCAGCACCACCTCGTGCTGGCGGGCGAAGGCCACCAGGCGCTCCATGAAGGCGGCGTCGACGCAGGCCGTCGTCGGGTTGTGCGGGAAGGACAGCACGAACACCCGGGGCTTGGGCCAGGTCGACTCCCACGTCTCCATGAGCGAGTCGAAGAAGGCGTCGCCCGGGCTGGGGGGCTCGGTCCCCGGATCGCCGGCCGTCCCGGGCCCGGCGGCGGCCGCCGGCTTGGGGCCCTCCAGGGGGATCTGCCGGATGTCGGCCCCGGCGAACAGCGGGGCGTAGATGTGGATGGGGTAGGACGGCGAGGGCACGAAGGCGGTGTCCCCCGGCCCCAGCAGGACCCACATGAGGTGCGACAGGCCCTCCTTGGCCCCGATGGTCGTCACCACCTCGGCGTCGGGATCGAGCGACACCCCGAACTTGCGGTCGTAGAGGCGGCAGATGGCCTGGCGGAGCTTGGGGATGCCCTTGGACGCCGAGTAGCGGTGGTTCTTGGGCAGGCGGGCCGACTCGGCCAGCTTCTCCACCGCCACGTCGGGCGAGGGGAGGTCCGGGTTGCCGAAGCCGAGGTCGATCACGTCCCGGCCGGCCCGCCGGGCCTCCAGCTTCAGGGCGTCGATGGTGGCGAAGACGTAGGGCGGCAGCCCGTTGATCCGGCGGAGCTCCATGGCTCAGGGTACCGCCCCGCCGGGGGATCCACCGGTCCGCCGGGAGGCAGCCACCAATTCGACCAGGTCGACCGGCCAGCCCAGCACCGCCCAGGTGGCCCCGGCCCCGGCCAGGCCAGCCAGCAGAGGCTCCAGCCCCCCCGCCGGGGGCGCCGGCCCGCCCCAGGTGACCTCGGTGCGCCGGGCCTGCCCGGCCACCCGCCCGGGCGGGGCGTCCCACAGGTTGACCGCCGCCCCCTCCTCCTCGGCCACGGCCAGGGTGGCCGGCGCCCCGTCGCCCACCCACACCGGAACGGCCCGAGCGCGGAGGGCCTGCACGCAGGCCCGCAGCGAGGCCCGGCGCTCGTCGGCCGTGACGAAGGGCACACCGTAGGCTTCGTTTTCTCCGGCGCTCATCCGGTCCCCGGTGCCGAGCCCCATCACCACCCGCCCCGGGGCCAGGGCGGCCAGGGCGTCGACCTCGGCCACCAGGACCCGGTCGGGGACGAGGCCGATCCGGGCCACCAGGGTGCCCACGCACACCCGGTCGGTGGTGGCGGCGATGGCGGCGAGGAGGGGGAACGGCGCGATCGCCGGGCGCCCCGGTTGACCCATGGGCCATACGTGGTCGTAGCAGAACACCCCGTCGACCCCGGCCGCCTCGGCCCGGGCCGCCACCTCCCGGGCGCGCTCGGCGGTGGCCGAGAAGGACGGGAGGATGACCCCGGTCCTCATCGTGGTCGCCGTCCGGGGGATCGTGGGCGTCGTCCGGGGGCACGGGGGGCACTTGGGGCACTTGGGGCACGGGGGGCACGGGGGGCACTTGGGGCACGGGGGGCGCGGGGGCTGGTCGAGCCGTCGGGGCCGTCGGGGCCGTCCCGGGCCAGGAGGGCGGCGCCGATTGCCCCCGCCCGCTCACCGAACGTCGCCGGGACGATGTCGATCGCCGGGCGGCACCCGCCGCCCTCGACCAGCTCGGCGAACGCCCGCCGGGCCGGGGCCAGCAGCAGGTCGCCCACCTGGGCCAGGCCGCCCCCGACCACGATCACCTCGGGGTCGAGCACCGCCGCCAGGTTGGCCAGGCCGAGGGCCACCCACCAGCCCAGCTCGTCCAGGACGTCCAGGGCGCCGGGGTCTCCGGCCAGTGCGGCGCGGGTGACGTGCTCCCCCCGGACCAGCTCGGGATCCCCTCCGGCCAGCGCGACCGCCCCGTGCAGGCTGCCGGCGTACGCCGCCTCGCGGGCCAGCCGACCCAGCCCCCCGCCGGAGGCGTAACGCTCCCAGCAGCCCCTCCGGCCGCACGGGCACGGCGGGCCGGCGGGGTCGACCACCATGTGGCCGATCTCTCCGGCATACCCGTAGGCACCGGACCGCAGCCGGCCGGCCGTCACCAGGCCGCCACCGATCCCCGTGCCGAGGGTGACCACCAGCGCGTCGGCGGCGCCCTCGGCCGCCCCCAGCCGGAGCTCGGCCAGGGCGGCGCAGTTGGCGTCGTTGTCCAGGTGCACGGCCGCTCCCGGCAGCCGATCGGCGAGGAGCCCGGCCATGTCGGTGCCGGCGGCGCCCGGAAGGTTGGGGGAGAAGCGAAGGATCCCGTGGCGGCGATCGACCATGCCCGGCACGCCGACCCCCACCCGGACGGGGTGGGAGCCAGCGGCGCCCGGTACCTGGCGTTGAAGGGCAGCGACCACCCCGGCCACGGCATCCGCCACCTCGTCGCCGGCCACGCCCCGCACCGGCTGGTCGGGGTCGACGGCGGCGTGCGGCGTCGCCGCCCGGGCCTCGGCCACCACCAGGCCCCCGCCGGCGATCGCCACTCCGAGCACCTTGGTACCCCCGATGTCGACGCCGAAGGCCGGTTCGGCGACAGCCCGTCTCGGAGCGGGCGTTCCGGCACCGACCGGCCGGGCGGCCGAGCGCTCGAGCCCGGTGCCAGGCGGCCCGGGTCCCCTGCCCGTCACCCCGTCGACTCGGCCCGGGCCTTCAGGTCACGCAGGGCGGTGGACATGATCCTGCTCGCCGCCCGCATCTTGACGAAGCCGGGGATCGGTACCCGGAGCTCGACCTCTAGATGGTACGTGACGTCGGCGCCCCCGCCGTCGGCCGGATCGAACACGTAACGCCCGTCGAGCTTGGTGGTGATGTCGCCCTCGGTCAACCGCCAGGCCAGGACGTGCGGGGCGTCGGAGTAGTCGTAGGCCAAGGTGTACCGGGTGCTCCGGCCGAAGGCGGCGGCCCGGAAGGTCACGACGTCGGGCCGGCCCTGCCCGTCGCGGCGGTCGACCGTCACCTCCTTGATGTCGGCCGCCCATTCCGGGTACCGCTCGATGTCGGCGACCACGGCAAAGCATCGCTCGGGCGGTGCCGAGACGCTCGTGTGCTCCGTGGTCTGCTCGGCCACCTCGTCCTCCCTCGTCCCTCGTCCTGGCGTCCGGGGGCCGCGCCCGCCGGGTGGGGACCGGCGGCTCCAGGAGCCGACCCCACGGCGGGGCTCAGCCTTGCACTTCCGCCAGGGCCCCGGCCAGCTTCTCGGCCAGCCGGTCGTAGTCGAAGCTGCCGGCCACCCGGTCCCGGGCGGCGGCACCCATCCGCCGGCGGAGCCCCTCGTCGGCCAGCAGGCGCCCGAGGGCGGCCGCCACCTGCTCGGGCCTCTCCGGGTGGCGCACCACGAGCCCGGTGACCCCGTCCTCCACCGCCTCGGCAGCGCCGCCGCTGTCCCCCGCCACCTGGGGAACCCCCGCCGCCGCCGCCTCCAGGAAGACGATCCCGAACCCCTCCTGCTCCAGCCCCGCCCACCGGCTCCGGCAGGCCATGGCGAAGACGTCGGCCGCTCCCAGCAGCGCTGCCTTGTCGTCGTCGCCGACGTGGCCCAGGAGGTGGACCGGAGCGCCGGTGCGCCGGACCGCCGAGGCCAGCCGGCCGGCGTCGCGGCCGGTCCCGGCGACGGCGACCACCAGGTCCGGGAACGACGGCCGCAGCCGGCTGGCCGCCTCGACCAGCACGTCCATCCCCTTGCGCGGCACCAGACGGCTGACGCTCGCCACCAGCGGTCCGGTAGCGGGAAGGCCGAGCCGGCGGCGGGCCGCCTGGCGCCCGGCGGCGTCGAGCGGGACGTACCTCGTGCAGTCCACCCCGGGGGGCACCACGACCGTCGGGGGCATCCGGTCCCCGGTCGCCCGGGCGGCCTCCGCTGCCGGGTAGCCGCCGGCCGAGACCACCAGCCGGGCCCCTCGTAGCACGCCACCGAGCACCTGCCGGGTCCCGGGGAGCCGTCCCGGGGCGGTGACCTCGGCGCCGTGGAGCAACACGCCATACGGCACGCCCACCCGGGGGCCGAGCAGCCCGAGGGGCAGGGCCGGGTCAAGCAGGACCAGCCCGGCGCCGACCTCGCCGACCAGCCGGCGCACCCGGCGCAGCGCCGACGGGGTGGGGAAGAAGAGGATCCGCCCGGGGACCCGGTGGATGCGGAGCCCCCGCGCCGCCTGCTCGGCGTCGAAGGCCGCGGCGCCGGCATCCGAGGTCGCGGTGAGCACGGCGAAGGAGGAGGGGTCGAGCCGCCGCCAGAGCTCCCAGAGGTACGACTGGATGCCACCGACCTTCGGCGGGAAGTCGTTGGTGACCAGCAGGTGGGGCGTCACGCCGGCCTCCCGACGGCCACGCCGCGCCCCTGGTGTCGCCCCGAGGGCGACCGCAGGCGCTCACCCGGCCCGGCCCACGAAGCGCAGGCTCGGGACGAGACCGGCGTGCTCGAGCATCCGCAGGGCACGCGCCTCGTCGGCGTCGATGACGACGGCGTCGTCGGGCTCCCGCTCCAGCAGGTAGGAGACGACGCAGTCGTCACAGGTGTCGGTCCCCCGCATGACGCAGGAGTCGCAGTCCACGGTGACGTTTGTCATGGTCATGGCGGTCCCCTTTCGCCCGGCACCGTCGGCGGGCGTTCGTTCCTGTCGGGGACAGCATGGGCGAAGGGTGTATCACTGCCGGGTCGTCGTCGGCCTGAGGCCGGCCGCGCCGCCCGGCTTCAGGCCGGGACCCAGCTGCACCGGAGGGTCCGCTCGGGATTGTCGACGTTGATGTCGACCAGCACCACCGACTGCCAGGTACCGAGGAGCGGCCGGCCTTCCACCACCGCCAGGCAGAGCGAGGGGGAGACGATGGCGGGGAGCAAGTGGTCGGCGCCGTGGCCCGGGGAGCCGTGGCGGTGCCGGTACCGGTCGTCGCGGGGCAACAGCCGGTCCAGCAGGTCGGACAGGTCCGGTTCGCTGCCCGATCCCACCTCGATCAGGGCCAGCCCCGCCGTCGCGTGGGGGACGAAGAGGTGGCAGAGCCCGTCGCCGCGCCCGGCGCAGAACCGCCCGACCACCAGGGAGAGGTCGGTGACCCGGCGTTCTCCCGTCCGGACGGCGAACAGCTCGCTCTCCACCGGCTCAGCCTTCCGGCCGCGGCGCCGGGTCGATGGCCCGGCGGACGTCGGCGGCCACCTGGGCGACGGCCCAGGCGACCCCCTCGGTCACCACCCGGCCGGCGCTCCGGTCGACCAAGGCGAAGAACGGCGGACCCTGCACCCGGTAGGCCCGCCAGGCGTCGTTCGACATGACCACGCCGGCCGGGTCGCACACCAGGCGGGCGAGGGCGGCAGGGTCCTCGTCCCGCCGATCGTGGGTCACGAGGACGACCGGCTCACCGGGCGGAATGCCGAGGGTCGAGGGGTTGGCGGCCGCAGGCCAGAAGGGACGACAACCGTCGCAGCCCGACGAGACGAAGACGAGGAGGGCCCGCCCGTCACCGGCCTCGAGGCTCACGGTGACCGGGTTGCCCGCCAGGTCGGTGCCCACCAGGTCGCTGGCC
The DNA here is from genome assembly GCA_050743865.1 of Acidimicrobiales bacterium. GTDB lineage: Bacteria > Actinomycetota > Acidimicrobiia > Acidimicrobiales > RAAP-2 > DAHUZJ01. Next base: position 16,556 of record JBOGGE010000115.1, on the reverse strand, counting down.
GGGCCCGGCGGGGCGTCCCGGCGCGCCGGCACCGGGACGAGCCGGCCCAAGCGGGGCGGTGGCCGGCCGTCGGCAGCGACCCGGCCGCTCACCCTTGGCCGGCGACCTCGCACTCGGACGGCGATCCGCCGTCGACCGGCTCGACCTGGCGCCCGTGACCGCACCAACGGCACGAGACGTCGTCGATCGTCTCGGCCAGGACCTCTTCCTCCTGGCGGACCAGGACGCCCCCGATCGTGTAATGGTGGAAGGCGCGGGTCGTGCGAGTGGACGTCACGTCGAACCGGGTGAGGTTGCCGCAGGCGGCGCAGCGGTAGCGGGCAGCGGGCACCGGCCCACCGTACCCGCCGGGCCGGCCGGCCTCAGAGCCGGCTGAGCAGGTCGGCCTTCTTCACCTGGAACTCGTCGGCGGTGATGATGCCCCGGCGGCGAAGGTCGTCGAGCCGGATGAGCTGGTCGTGCACCGACGTCCGACCTCGGCCGGCCATGCCGGCGTCGGCGGCGGCGGCCGCGCCGGCGGCGAACGAGTCGTGCCAGGGGTCCAGGCCGTCCCCCGACGCCGGCCAGACCGGCCCCGTGGTGAGCGCACCGGCCACCGGCACGCCGTGCGGCGGCGTGTCGGTGACCCACGGCGTGCGGAGGTCAGGCGGCGGTGCCGATCGGGCAGCGGTGGGCGGTTGACGCTGCTGCCCGAAGAAGCTGGCACCGCGTCCCGGGGGGACGGCACCGGGCCGTCCACCGTCGCCCTGGCCGGAGAGCAACCTCTGGATGCGGCGGGGGCGGCGGACGCCGTCGATGGTCAACGCCCCACCGCCGACGACCTCGACCACCAGGCGGCCGCTCCCGATCAGCCGGTCGAGGAGGCTCTGGCTGCAGCGCACCTCGGCCACCCGCTGGAGGCTGAGCTGCACGACGTCGCGCCCGAAGACGCCCCTCCGGTAGACGAGGTGCCCAGGGGTGAGCACGAGCCGGACCCCGCGCCACCGCACCACCCGCCCGGCCAGCCACAGCGCCGGAAGGCCGACCATGGCCAGGAGCACCCACGCCACCGCAGCCGGAGCGTCGGGGAACTCCAGACCGATGGTAATGGCGCCGGCCAGGGCGACCGCCGTGAGGAGGGCGGGACCGGCCAGGCAGGCCCAGTGCAGCCGGGAGTCCACCAGGACCGCCTCGCCGCCTCCTTCGTCTTCGCCCTCGCCTCCGCCTTCGCGCCCATGGTCGCCGTCGTAGCCCCGGTCATCGCCGTAGCCCCGGTCGTCGCCGTAGCCGCCACGGCCGGCACCGTTGCGGTCATCCCAGTGGTCCGACACCCCGCGGTCGTTCCGCACCCCCGCCAGCGTACCGGCGGGGACCGCCGCAGATGGGCTTCTGGCGAATGATCCGACGGGCGGGTAGACCGCAGGCGGGACCGAAGTGCCAGCCGGCCCCGAACCCGTGCCGGCGAGAGGAGACCGCCCGTGGTGACCGACGTCAGACCTGATCGGCTGCGGTCCCGGTTGGCGGCCGGAGAGAACCTGGTCATCCTCGACGTGCGCGAGGCCGACGAGGTGGCCGGCCAGCCGTTCCCCGGCGCCGTGCACATCCCGATCGGCCAGCTGGCCGATCGCGTTGGCGAGATCCCCCATACCAGGCCGATCGTCGTCGTCTGCCATTCCGGGGTGCGATCGGCGGCGGCGGCCGATGCCCTGGACCGGGCCGGTTGGCCGGCGGAGAACCTGGCCGGCGGTATCGTGGCCTGGATGGCCACCGAGCCGGGCGCCTGACGGGCGTCGAGCGCCAGGCGACCACGGTGGGCGGGAAGGGACGATCGGTGCCGCGCCGGAGCGCCGGTTTGCTCCTCTACCGCCTCGGCGTGGGCGAACGCCCGACACCCGAGCGGCGCCCAACGGAGCCCACGGCCCGGCGACCTCTCGAGGTGCTGCTCGTCCACCCCGGTGGTCCCTTCTGGGCGCACCGGGACGACGGGGCGTGGTCGATCCCCAAGGGAGAGACGGAGGGGGACGAGGATCCCCTGGCCGCCGCCGAACGAGAGGTCGCCGAGGAGCTGGGGCGAGCGGCACCGCCCGGTGACCGGCACCCGCTCGGAGAAGTGGTCCAGCGGGGGGGCAAGCGGGTGATGGCCTGGGCGGTCGAGGTGGATGCCGGCTTCGACGCGCCGGCAGCCGCCAGCAACACCTTCGAGATCGAGTGGCCGCCCCGCTCCGGGCAGGTGCAGAGCTTTCCCGAGGTGGACCGGGCGCAGTGGTTCTCGCTGGACGACGCCCGCCGCAAGATCCTGGCCTCGCAGGCCGACCTGCTCGATCGACTGGCATGGCCGGTGGCGGGTGGCGGCGGTGGCGGCGGCGGCGGGACGTCGGGCGGCGAGCCGTGGGCCAAGCCGTCAAAGCGGAGCGGGAGGATAGAGAGGTGAGCACGACGTCGACGGCGGTCCTCCTCCTGGCGGTGTTCGGGGCGTGCTGCGTCGAGGCCGTCGAGGCCCTCACCATCGTGCTGGCCGCCGGCACCACGCGCGGCTGGCGGTCGGCGATCGAAGGCGCCGTGGCCGCCCTGGTCGTGCTGGCCGTGCTGGTCGGAGCGGTCGGGGTGCCGTTGGTCCGCTACGTCCCCATCGACGCCCTCCGGGTGGTGGTCGGCGCCCTCCTCCTGGTGCTCGGGCTCTCCTGGCTCCGCAAGGCCATCCTCCGGGCCAGCGGGCACCGGTCACTCCACGACGAGGACGCCATCTATGCCGAGACGGCGGCCGGGCTCGGCCGGCCGGCGCCGGACGATCGGCGGCGCCATGACCGGGTCGGGTTCGCCGTCGCCTTCAAGGGGGTCCTCCTCGAAGGCATGGAGGTGGTGCTCATCGTCGTCAGCCTCGGCGCCAGCCAGCACCGCCTGGGGATGGCTTCCCTCGCCGCGTTGGCGGCAGTGGTGGTGGTCGGCACGGCCGGGGCGCTGGTCGCCCACCAGCTCTCCGCGGTGCCGGAGAACACCATCAAGATCGGGGTCGGGATCATGCTCACCAGCTTCGGCCTCTTCTGGACCGGCGAGGGGGCCGGGGTGCGCTGGCCGGGGAGCGACCTCGCCATCCCGGCCCTGATCGGGGTGTTCCTGGCCGTGACGGTGGCGGGAGTGGTAGGGCTCCGGTCGCTGTTGCCGCCAGCCGAAGCAGTGATCGGGACGGCCCGCGGCGCCCAAGGAAGCATCGCCAGGCAGGTACCGGTTGGCGGCACCGAGGACCCGCCTCAGTGACCGGCGCCGTCCGCCGCGGCCTGAATGCCTTCGGCCACTTCTGGTGGGACTTTCTCGTCGGCGACACGCCCGAGCTCTTCCTCGCCATGCTGGTCCTGGTCGGCCTGGCCTTCGCTCTCCGCCACGAGCGGGTGGCCGCTGTCGTGCTGCTCCCGGTGCTGGCGGCAGCGGCCATCCTGGGCAGCGCCTATCGCGGGCGGCGGCGGGCGGCCGGGGTCGGGGCCGAGGCCGGGGTCGGGGCCGAGGCCGACCAGTAGCGGCGGTCCGGGCACCGCCGCTCCCCTGGCGAGGGTGGTCAGCCGGGCTCGCCGGGCGAGCTCCCGCCCGGGTCGAGCGCCGGTCCCCTGCCGGCCAACGACGGCTCGTCGTCGGGCGGCAGCAGCCTCATGAGGCGGCGGACCACGCCGTCGAATGCCGCCAGATCCTCGTCGCTGGGCGCACCCCTGTGGGTGGCGGCGGTGCGGACCACCGCGTCCACCAGGAATTGGGGGTTCAGGCGCTCGCGTAGCTCGGTCAGGAGGGATCCGGCGTGGCCGTAGCTCTCGATGTCCTCGATGTCGAGGTACGCCAGGGTCTCGCCCTCGCACTGCATGTCGATGCGCAGCACCGGATCCTCGCCTACGGCGTCCGGGGTGATCCGAACCTCGATCCCCTCGCCGAGGCCGACGCTGCGGGTCACGGACGTGGCACCCTCGTCGGTCATCGTCTCCACCGGCCGGCCGATGGCCCACGCCAGCAAGGGGGCGGCAGGATCGTCGTCCTCGGCCCACAGGGCGAGGAACCCGACCGGGCTGATGCGATTGAACCGCTGCCAGCGGCGATCGGTCTCCTCGAGTGCCTGGCCACCGGTCGAGGCGGCCGCCGCCAGCTCGGCGGAGATCTCCTCCTTCACGGCGGCCACCGTCTCGTCCGAGAGGCCACTGGTGAGCTCGACGATGGTCCGGGCTTCGTCCTCGGCGATCCGGGCACGCAGGCGAGTGGTGCCCGATCGAGGGCTGCGCGGAACCGGGGACGCCGCCTCCTGCATCGCCGCGCCGGCGGGCGACTCGAGCTCGGCCACCGCCTTGGGCAGCGCCAGCGGCTCGCCGGGTGCGTCGATGCTCTGGCTCCACACGGCGTCGGAGAGCAAGCTCAAGCTGTGCGCCAGCCGCGCCGCCAACCGGCGGTCGGGCATCAACACCACCCCTGCCGTCTCCTCACCATCCGGCGTCCACCATGCTGCGTGGACCCGACAATTGCGGCCTTCCTGCGAGAGGAGGTAGGTCGTCACGTTCAACGCCTCCTAACCGAACGGCGCCGCCGACGGACGTTCGGCGAGATCCCCCGGGGCTGCCCCATCGTCCCCACCGTGCGGAGTGTCAGCGTAGCACCCGGTGCCGTTGCGTCCTCGCCGCGGCCGACCGGTCCGGCAAGCAGGCGACGCGGTCCCGGGCGCACCAGCCACGCCACGGCGGCGATCCCCGCCCCGGCAGCGGTGAAGACACCGGTCCCGATGGCCAGCGGGAACCACTGGGAGAAGCCGCCCGGGAGGTCGAGCCCGGCCGGCACCGCCACCAGTGCGGCACCGGCGGCGCCGGCGGCGGCCGCCGTCACCGCCACCCGGCGCACGCTTCGCGTCATCACCAGCCGGGTCCGCCCGGGCCGGACGATCCGGTACCCGAGGTCACCGACCAGCGCCTCGGCGCGGGCCCGGGTCATGGGCTCGAGACACCGGTCGGTCCGCCAGGTGAGCTCGTCCATGTCGAGCCGCCCGTCGGCATGAGCCCTGGCCACCACCCTGAGCATGCGGGCCCGCACGCTCGAGGGCACCAAGTCGCCCAGGTCGCCCACCAGCCGGTCGACGTCCGTCTGCCGGCGGGCCGCCAAGAGTGACTCCATGCGCTGCTCGTACAGGTCAGAGCTCCCGAACCGCCCCTCCTCCTGGGCGCGCCCGAGCCGACGCGCCGCCTGCTCGCGGTCGACGTCGGTCATCCGCCGACGACCGGCCGCTTCCCCGCCGTCCGGCAGGCTCCGGCGTGCCCGGCGGAGGCGGAGGCGCCCGCCCTTCCCCATCGGGTCGGACCGCATCGTCAATCCCGCCCCGGTCTCGCCGCCAGCTCGACCAGCCCTTGCCGGCGAAGTTGGTCCACCCGGCGGACCGCCTGGTCGACCAGGTCGGCCGGCTCGGCGTCAGGCCGGTGGCCCCAGGCCGCCGCCGCCGCCTCGGCGATGGTCCGCCTCCCGTCGACGGCATGCAAGAGGGCGGCGGTCGGCCCGTCCAGGGCGACCGGGCGGCGACCAGCGACCGTCGCCACCCGCCATCCGGGATCGGTCCCGAGCTCGGCCCCGAACGACCGGGTGGCCACGTCGGTCGCCACCGTCGGCCGGCCACCGACCACCCGAACCGCCCGGACCCCGGCACCGGGAACCGGCCGGCGAAGGCGGAGCACGGCGGTGCACACCCCGGTGGCCCCCAACCGGCGGAGCGAAGACCGGTACCGGTCCACGAGCAATCCCACCGCGCTGGCGTCGGTCCCGGCGACCAGCGAGGTGGCCAGGTCGACCACGTACGGCTGGAGCGGGTACCACTCTCCCACCATCAGCCGTGCGGCAAGCCCGGGGGCGAGCGAGCCGAGCTCGTCGGCCAGGAGCGGGACCGGTCCCCGGCACAGGAGCTGGCACAGCGCCACGAGCTCACCGCCGTCGGCCAGGTGCTCGGCGGCCCCGCCCACGACCCGGCGGAGCACAGCCAGCCCGTCCGGTCCACCGCCGGTCGCCGCCGACTGCGGCGCCCCGGGCGCCGTCGGCACGTACGGCGGGAGGGCCACGATGAGGTCGAACCGCTCCCCGGCCACCGGTCCGTACAGGTCGCCGGCCACGATCCGCACCGGATGGGCGACCCGGTTGAGGTGCCGGTTCCAGCCGGCCATCTCCAGCGAGCTCTCTTCGATGTCCACCAGCACCGCCTCGGCGGCGCCGCGGCAGGCGAGCAGTCCCTGCGCCCCGCAGCCGGCTCCGAGATCGAGGACCCGGCGGCCGGTGGCGGCCGGGAGCGCGGCCGCCAGGCGCAAGGAGTCCGGTCCGAGATAGGCCCGGCCGCCGGCGCCCGCCCCCAGCCGGTCAACTGCGGCGGTCCCCGGGGAATGCTCTCCTGGCCGGTGGGCATACCCCGGCGGCGGGCGGGTCATGAGATGGCCGCCGAGGGCCGGGACCACCACCCAGCCGGCAGCGCGGACCGCGGTGCCGTCCACCGTGAGCAGCCCGGCCGCCGCCAGCGCCGTCACCGCCGGATCCAGCTCCGCCGGCAGGACTCGACGGTCGGCCGGGGCCCCCAGGGCGAGGAGCCGGACAGCGTCGCGCTCGGGACCCGGCCAGCCGTCGAGCTCGCCGAGGACCACCCCCCGGTCGTGGGCGAACAGCCCCCCGCCGAGCGCCCCGGCGTAGAGCTGGGGGTAGCCGAGCGCGTCCAGCGCGTCGGCCAACGCTCGCATCGCGGCGGCATGGGCATCGCCGGCAACTGCGTCGGCGGCCACGTCGACGACGGCGTCGGCGGCCACGTCGACAATGGCGTCGGCGGCCGCGTCGACCTGCCGCCGGCGTACCAGAGGACCGCTCAGGGCCGGGGCCATCGTCCGGCCCTCCTCACCGCTCGTTCTCGGCGTCGTCGGGCCGGCCGCCAGCGACGGTCGGGCCGTCGTCGTGCGTCGTGAGGGACAGGGCGTCCAGCCCGTCGGCCCCGGGCGGCCCGACCACCGTCTCACGGCGGATCGGGGGCAGGGCCAGGGCCAGGCGGTACACCGTCGACCGGGCGGGGACCCGGCGGCTCAGGACCTCGGGCGGCACCGCCGGCCCGGCCCCGGCGGCGTCTCGCCCGGCAACCCGAGCCAGGAACTGCGAGCTGCGGGTGAACGTCGCCATCCGGAGCGACCGGTCGCGGGTGACCCGGCCGACGACGAGGGACGCCGGGTGTCGGGCGAAACTGAAGAACCACCGGGGCATGCGGTGGTGGCTCTGGCTGGCGCCCGACACCATGGCGAAGTTGCCAGCGGTGCCCAACTGCAGGACCCGCGACTCCGCTCGCTCGACGACGGTCGGGTTCCGGTCGGCCAGCAGGTTGACGGCCAGATCCGGCCCGAACGGCCAGCGGTGGGCCAGCGTCGACGCCGTCCAGGTGTCGCCCACGTGCACGAGGGTCACCTGATCCCCCTGGTGGGCGTGGTGCGAGAGCAGGTCGAGCAGCCCCGGCGGACCGGATTCGGGGTCGAGGATCCTCAGCTGCATCCGGTCGCTCGACTCGATGAGCACCTCGGTGACCAGTCGCCGGTCATCGTCGCGTCGCATGCGCTCCCCTTGCCGCCCCTTCCCTCGTCCAAGACGTTATCGGCACCAAGGCGGTGCAAGGAAAGGGATCGGATCTCGAGAATGCCGGCGGCAGGGGCGGCGCCGGCGGCACGGGCCCTCACGACCAACTACCTGCGCCACCGGTGGGGGCGGGCGCGCCGCCCTCGGCAGGTGCTCCGGACATGGCGGCAGACAGCGCCGGCGGACCGCCCGGGTGGGGGGATGCCGCCGCACGGCGGCGCCGGCGGGCGACGGCGGCGGGCACCGGCCGGGTCCCCGGCGCCAACTCGGGCACGACCGAGTACGGGCGCCGATGGACGCTTGCCCCGCGCCTCGCCGGCTCGAGCGAGTAGACGAAGGCGATGAGGCGGGCGACGGCGACGTACACGGCGGCCGGCACCTGCTGCTCGACCTCGCACGTCGCATGTAGATACCTGGCCAGCGGGGGGTCCTCGACGACCGCCACCCCGTGGCGAGCCGCCTCCTCGCGGATCCGCAGGGCAAGCCCGTCGACCCCTTTGGCCACCACCCGGGGGGCCCCGCCCCGGCCCGGGTCGTACTGCAGCGCCACCGCGAAGTGGGTCGGGTTGGCGACGACCACGTCGGCCGTCCGGACGGCGGCCATCACCCTGGACCGGGCGATGGCGTACTGCTGGCGCCGGAGGCGGCCCTTCATCATCGGGTCGCCCTCCTGTGACCGGCGCTCGTCCTTCACCTCCTGCTTGGTCATCTTGAGCGATTGGGACATCCGGTGCCGTTGGACCCCGAAGTCGAGGACGCCGAGCAACAGCCCGATGACCGCCACCGTCCGGATGAACGACAGGAGCGACGCCCCGGCGTAGTCGAGCAGCGGCGCCAGCGTGGCCGGCGACTTGCCGCCCACCGTCGTCGTCAGGGTGCGCAAGGAGCCGTAGCCGACGGCGGCCAGGACCCCGAGCTTGAGCACTTGCTTGGCCAGCTCCCAGCCCACCTTCGGCGAGAACAGGCGCTGGAACCCGGCCTTGGGGTTGAGACGGGTGAACCGCGGCCGCGCCGCCTTGATCGAGGCCGCCCGGCCGACCTGGGCGACGTTGGCGACGACGCCGATCGCCATCAGGATCCCCCCCAGCAGCGCCGAGAAGATGAGGACCTGGCGCAGCCCGCCTTCGAGGACGGCCAGGGCGCCGGTCACCGTCGGGTGCCGCATGACGACCACGGCCGAGCTGGTGACGGCCAGCACCCTCCCCTCGGCCTCCCCGAACAGCCAGGGCAGGAGCATGGTCCCCACCAGGATCGCCAGCCATCCCGAGACGTCCGGGGACCGGGCCACCTGGCCGTCCTGACGCGCCTCCTTCTTGCGCTTGGGCGTGGGCGGTTCGGTGCGGGAGTACTTGTCCCCGCCGGCCATCAGATCACCCCGAACATCCTGGCGCCGTCGCCCAGCGCCCGGGCGAGGAGGTTGGCGACGTAGTTGGGGAGCAGCGACACGGCGATCGAGACCAGAACCAGCACCAGGAACACCTGGAGGGGGAAGCCCAGGAGCCAGACGTTGGTCTGGGGGGCCGCCTTTGAGAGGAGCGCCAGCACCACCTGGGCGGCGAAGAGCACCACCATGATCGGGCCGGCGATCTCGAGCGCCGAGGTGAAGAAGACCCCGAAGTCCGTGGTCACCACCTTGGCCACGGTGCCCGACGACCCCAGCGTGAAGCCCGGGCCGCTGAACGACCGGACGAACCCGTCCACCATGAGCAGGTAGCCGTTGGTCGAGAACAAGAGGAGCACGACCACCTGCTCGTAGAAGGAGCCCATGAGCGACGTCTGCTCGAGGCTGAGGGGGTCCATCGACGGCGGCAGGTCGAGGCCTCCCACCAGGTCCAGCATGTTGCCGGCGGCCATCACGGCCGAGATGAGGAGCTGGATGACGAAGCCGAGCGCCAGCCCGGTCGCCACCTGGGCGACCAGGGCGCCGATGAGCCCGGCGGTGTCGGTGGGGAGGGCCGTGTGCTCGATGGTGGGGGCGACGAGGATGGCCAGGCCGCCACCGATCCCGACGGTGGCCATCGTCGGGACCACGCTCCGGTTGGAGAACGGTGAGACGACCATCAGCCACGCCACCGCTCTCGCCAGCACCAGCAGAAAGGCGATCAGCCAGGGCGCGCTGATGTCGATCTGCACCGCCTATCCGCTCCCGAGAAGCTGCGGGATCTGCCCGAAGATCTGGTGCACGTAGCCGACGAACTGCCCGAGCATCCAGTGGCCGGCGATCCCGAAGACCAGCCCGATGACGAGCAGCTTCGGCACGAAGGTGAGGGTGAGCTCCTGGATCTGGGTCACCGACTGGAACAGCGACACCGCCAGCCCGACGACCATCGCCGACAGGAGGATGGGAGCGGCGATCTTGGCCGTGGTCACCATGGCCCCGGCGGCCAGATGGAGGGCGACCTGCTGTGTCACCGGAAGCTGGTGATCAGCGACTGGACCACAAGGACCCAGCCGTCCACGAGGACGAACAGCAAGAGCTTGAACGGGAGCGACACCAGGGTCGGCGGCAGCATCACGATGCCCACGGACATGAGGGTCGACGCCACCACCAGGTCGATGATGAGGAAGGGCACGAAGATCACGAAGCCGATGATGAAGGCGTCGCGGAGCTGGCTGAGCAGGAACGCGGGCACGATGGCGGAGAGGGACACGTGCATCGGGTGGGCGGCGGTCTGGTGCGCCACGCTGGTGGTGAGAGCCAGCTCCTGCTTCCCGGTCTGGCGGAGCATCCAGTGCTTGAGCGGGATCTCGGCCCGGCCAAACGCCTGCGTGGCGTTGAGGTGGCCGTGGAGGTAAGGCTGGATGGCGACGTGGTTCAAGGTGGCCAGGGTCGGCGCCATGAGGAAGAGGCTGATGAAGAGGGCGATGCCGACCAGCACCTGGTTGGGCGGGGTGGTCTGGAGCCCCAGCGCCTGCCGGGTGAGGCCGAGGACGATGATGATCCGGGTGAAGCCGGTGAGCAGGATCAGGATCGACGGGGCCAGGGTGAGCACGGCCAGGGCCAGGATGATGACGAGGCTCGACGACGGCCTGCCGACGGTCTTGCCCAGGTCGATCGTGATCTGGCCGCCGGCGGCCAGCAAGTACCCCATGCTCCCCTCCCCTCGCTTCTCGGGACGCCCCCCGGGGGGGCGCCGCACCTCGCCAGTCCCAGCCGGTCAGCGGCGGACGGTCGCCTCCCGGAGGGCGTCGATCCACGACCGGACCGCAGGAAGGCGGTCGGTGGCAGCGACCCGGGAGCCCAGCCCGCCCGGTCCGTTCCCGGCGTCGCCGGAGGCGGCGGCCCGAGCCGGCAAGCGCCGGCCGCCGACCCCGGACCGGCTGGCCAAGGCGGAGAGATCCAGCGATCCGAGATCGAGGGGAGCGAGCGCCATCGTCCGACGCCCGGCGGCAGCCCCGGCCGGTCCCGGGACGAGGGGCGGCCGGGCACCGGCGGCGTCGCCGGCAGCGTCGGCGTCGGAATCGGCGTCGACCTCCCGTAGCTCGCCCAACGGCGTCAGCCCCGAGTCGGCGATGCCCACCACGAAGCACTGGGCGCCGGCCTGGACGACGGCAATCGACTTGCCCTTGCCCACCGCCTGGCGGGAGAGGACGGTCAGACCGTGGGCCTCGGACCGGCTGCGGCTGCGGCTGCGGCCACCAGGGCGCCGGTTGTGGCCGCGCCGGCCCATGATCTTTCCGAACCCCCAGATGCCGCCGATCACGACGACCAGCGCCAGCACCATCTGGAGGAGAACGTGCCCGACCGAGACGTCCTGGGCGGTGGTCACCGCGCCGTGCGACGCGGCCAGGAGCGCCCCGGTCACTGCCGGTCGTCCCGGGACATGTCCACGCCGATCACCTCGGTGACCTGGACACCGATCTCCGAGTCGTCGACGACCACCATCTCGCCCCGGGCGAACAGGGTGCCGTTGACCATCACGTCGACCGTGCTGTGGACCGAGCGGTCCAGCTCGATGGTGGTGCCCGGGTGCGCGTTCAGCAGGTCGCGGAGCGGCATGCGGGCTCGCCCCAGCACGACCTCCACGTTGAGCTCCACGTCGTGAAGCGCCTCGAGCGGGAGCGACCGGAGCCCGGCGCCCATGGCGTCGCCGAGGTCGACGCCCATCGACGCCGGAGCGGGAGCCGGGGCGGGAGCGGGAGCCGGGGCGGGAGCGGGAGCGGGGCCCGGTGGCGCCGCCACTGAAGGGCTGGCGCCCGCCTCGGGGCCAGGGTCGAGCGGTGCTGCGACTGCGTCGGTCATGATCTCTCCTCTCTCCAACTGGTGACGGTGCAGGCCAGGCGCTTGCCCTGCTCGACCAGGACTCCCTTCCCCACCCGGTGGCCGCCGGCGACCACGTCGAGATGGCCATGGCGATCGTCCTTGTCGACGTGCAGCGGGATGACGTCGCCGATCCGCAGTCCGAGGACCTCGGTGGTGGTGAGCCCCACTGCCGGGTACGCCACCTGGAGGTCGATCCCGACCGTCAAGAGGCGCTCCTCGGCGCTGGCCAGGCGGAAGCTGCCGTCGAAGCCCTCTGACTGCTGGAGCCGCTCGAACGCCTCGAGGATCGGGTGGAGGACGGTGACGGGGAAGCACAGGTGGATCGCCCGGGACCCGCCCTCCCCGATGGACAGGTTCAGCTGCACCATCAGGCACATCTCTCCGGGCCGCCCGACCTTCAGGTAGATGATGCTCCGGAGCTTCTGGACGACCCCGATGCCGATCTCGATGAAGGCGTCGAAGGCCGACGGCAGGGCGGCCAGCATGTCGTCGACCAGGGAGCTCATCAGGGAGAACTCGAGGTCGGTGAGGACGAGCCGGTCGGGCTGATGCTGGCCCTTCCCCCCCAGCTGCACCTCCACCAACGAAAGAACCAGCTCGACCGGTACGTGGACGATGACCCGGCCGTCGAGGCCGATCACTGCTGCCCCGGCCAGGAAGGTCGGATCCTCCACGGAGGCGGCGTACCCTTCCCACGGCGTCTGCTCGAACCCTTCCACGGTGATGTGCACCGGCTGGCGGAGATTGGCGCTGAGGGCGCCGGCCATGCGGTGGGCAGCGGCCTCGAAGACCGGCTGGAGCTTTCGGACCCGGCCCCGGTCGATCGCCTCCTGGGTGTGGAAGTCGTAGCTGCGGACCCGGCCGCCGCCGGCGGGGATCAACGCGGTGCCCGTCACCTCGTCACCGACCGGTGGTTGGCATCGTGGGGGAACGGCGGGACCATTGCGCAGCCTCTGTGCTCGACGTGGGCTCTCGACAACCGACCGTTCCCTGGCCGGTGGAGCTGGGGCCGCCGTCTTGGCGCGCACCTAGTCATCGGCACCGGAAGGCGCCTCCTTGAGCGCGCCGTCGCCCCCGGCCCGGCGAGGCGCCCCTACCGGGAGCGGGAAGGTTCCGGACGGCGCCGGACCCGCCGGAAGATCTCGGCGAGCAAGGACGGCACGGGCCGCAGGAGCAGCGAGAGCAACGGGGGGCGGCGGGGGGCGAGCAGGAGATCGGCCCGCCGGTCGAGCCCGGCCGTGACCCACCGCGGCGCGCCGCGGCGCCAACCATTCCGGCGCAGGTCGTGCAGCCGATAGTTGAGGTAGTACCACCGGGTCAGGTCGGTGGCCGACATCGGCGAGAGGCACGACCACCCCCACGGCACGCAGATGTCCTCCCACGCAACCGGCCGGGGCGACGATTTGACGGCGGTCACGGAACGCTCGTCGAGTGGCCGGCACAGGAACGGCTTCTCCGTCCGGATCTCCCGCCCCACCTGGCGGCCCCGCCGCACCACGGCCGGCCACGGCACCGGGACCTCCGTCGGCCACGGGCTGGCCACCACTTCCAGCCCCCGGGCCAGGGCGCGGCTCGAGGTCTCCTCTTCCGAGCCCCAGAACCGCAGGTCGAGGGCGTCCCACCGGCGCAGATGGAAGACACCGGTGTCCGTCATGCCGTACCTGGGGATGACCGGGTCACCGCTTGCGCCGTCGACGACCACGTCGCCCATCAGCCAGCGGTCCTTGGAGAGGGCCAGCATGTGGATGTTGACGCAGTGCGGGTGCCGCCCGAAGAGCTCGGCCAGCATGTGCCGGGCGTCCTCGTCCCACCACATCACCTGGAGGTCGCCCTGGAGGAGGTGGACGTAGTCGAAACCCCGGCGCCGGGCGACGTCGAAGGCGTAGCAGTAGGCGTCGTGCAGGGTGCCGACCTTGGGGTGCACCGGCCGGCCGGCGTCCCGGCGGACCACCTCAAGGTGCTCGTCGGACACCGCCCGCTCGGCCAGCTCCCGGCCGATGGAACGCTGGGGGCTGCCGTTGTCGATGACGAGCAGCTCCGACTCCGGGCACACCGCCCGGAACGACGCCACGGCGTTGCCGAAGAGGACGGGCAGGCCGTGCCCGACGATGACGTGGAGGATCCCGGCTTCGTCGATCGGGGCCTCCTCGGCCGGCTCACCGGCGACCTCGGGCGCCGTGGGGGGCGGCGGGCCGGTCAGACGGCCTCCAGCGACTGGACCATCTGCTGGGTGGTGGAGATCACCTTGGTGTTGGCCTGGTACGCCTCCTGGGCGGTGATCAGGTCGGTGAGCTCGGCGCCCATTGTGACGTTCGACTGCTCGAGCTGCCCGCCAAGCAGGCTGCCCAGGACGCCCGACCCCGGGATGCCGATCTGCGGCTGCCCGGAGTTCGGGCTGGTGGACAGGAGCCCGTTGCCCACGTCGGCGAGGCCGGACGGGTTGGCGAAGCCGGCGAGCGCCAGCTGGGCGATCGACTGGGTCTTGCCGTTGGAGAAGGAGCCGGTGACGATGCCGTTCCCCCCGATCGAGTAGCTCTGCAGCGACCCGGACTGGTACCCGTCGGTGCCGGTCAGCTGGAACGTCTTCTGGGCGGCGAACTGGGTCACGGCGGCGCTGGTACCGGGCTTGGGGAAATCGATCGCCCACTTGTCGCCGGCCGGGAACGTGTAGCCGGTCGGCATTGTCTTCACCGACAACGCGATGGCTCCTGTGGTCTTGGTGCTCACCGTCCCTGTGGTGATCGGTGTTGTCTTGGCCAGCTGCCCGGTCCCGGCGTCGAAGTGCAGGAGCGGCGGCGTCGTCGTTGTGAAGAGCTGCACTGTTGTGCCGTTCGGCTTCTTTGCAGTTGCGCTCACCGACCACTCGTCCGGCTTTGTGGCGACCGGGGTCAGGGTCACGGTCACCGGGATGACGTTGCCCAGCGAGTCGTAGGCGTTGATGGTGGACGTGGCCGTTGTCCCTGTGCCCGACCCTCCCCACGCTTTCAGGTTGCCCGAGAGGGTGATCTCGGTCGATGCGGCGGCGGCGATGGTCTCTCCCTTGGGGATCGTGATGGCCCCGATCGGGGCATTGGAGTTGACGGTACCGGCGGCGTTGGCCTGCCAGCCCTGGACCTGGCCGCCGCTCAGGGTGGTGAGGTCGCCGGACGCGTCCACCGTGAGGGCGCCGTTCCGGGTGTAGAGCTGCTGTCCGTTGGACTTGAGCACCAGGTACCCGGAGCCTGTGATGGCGACGTCTGTGGCCTGCCCGGTCACCGCCAGCGATCCCTCGGACAGCTGGGTGGCCACGGCTGAGACCCGCACGCCGGAGCCGACGGCGACCGGGTTGATGCCGCCGGTGCCGGTGGTGGGGGCGGTGGCGCCGGTGATCTGCTCGTTGAGCAGGTCGCCGAACTGCACTGTGCCCTCCTTGTACCCGACGGT
Source organism: Acidimicrobiales bacterium (assembly GCA_050743865.1). Taxonomy (GTDB): domain Bacteria; phylum Actinomycetota; class Acidimicrobiia; order Acidimicrobiales; family RAAP-2; genus DAHUZJ01. The sequence goes on along the minus strand of JBOGGE010000115.1, from coordinate 1,294 downwards.
GTCGGCGTTGGCGATGTTGTTGCCGATCTCGTCGAGGTACGTCTGGTTGGCCTGTATGCCGGAGACGGCGGCCAAGAGGGAACGCTCTGACATGGTGTGCTCCTTCTGGTAGGTGTGTGCCGCCTCAGGCGGTGGTCGTTGAATTGGAGGTGGTCGTTCCAGCAGTCCCGGCCGCGCTGACCTTCGTCACCGCCGACAGCGGCACGGTGGTCCCCCCCACGTCGAGGGTCGGTGTCCCTGTGCTCGTCAGGCTGACGTCGGTCACCGCCCCGGACACCGTCGTGGCGCCCATGACGGCCGTCACCTGCTTGCCGATCAGGCTGGTGGCGTCGGCCGCCTGGGCGTCCTTCTTCTGCTGGTCGATCGCGGTGGTCATCGACGTGATCGCCTCGACCTGGGAGAGCATCGCCGTCTGCTGCAGCATGCTCGAAGGTGTGGTCGGGCTTGTCGGGTTCTGGTGCTGCAGCTCTACCATCAGCAGCTTCAGGAACAGGTTGGGTGTGGCCAGCTGGCTGGCCATGTTCGACTTGGCGGCGGCCGAGGTGCCCGTGGCACCTGTCGTGCCCGCGCTGGCTGTGGCAGCGGGCGCGGGCGCAGCCGTGTAGGCCTGGGCCCCGACTCCCCCGGCGGATCCAATGGTCATGTGGTCCTCCTCTCGCCCATGGCGACCTCTCTCACACCCGCACGTCCACCAGGCGGGTGCCGGCGCTACCTCGACCGCCGCCGGTTCCGGACCGCCCGGCGGACGGACCCGGTACCGCGTCACGGCCAGCCGCGGCGGCACCGCGTGCGGTGACGGAAATGGCGCCGGCGGAGCCGCTCGGTGTCCTGGGGGCGCCGGCGCCCGATCCGGGGCTGCCGCCGTTACCGGCCGACTGCTGCCCGGCCCCCTGCTGGCCGATCGAGTGACCACCCCCGGCGCCCCCGCCCGCCAGGCTGACCGACGCCCGCTGCCCGCTGGCAGCGAGTGCCTCGTGGAGCTGGGGCAGCGCGCTGCGGATGGCATCGGACCCGGCGTTGGTGGCGGCGACGAGGCGCACCGTGACCTGGTCCTGCCCGGCGGTCACCGTCGCCTGGACGGTCCCCAGCGACTCGGGATGGAGGGCGACGGACACCGAGTAGGTGCCGTTGGCCGTGGGCCGGGGCGCCGAGAGGACGCTCACCAGCTGGCCGGCGACGCCGGGGACGCCGTCCCCGCCCGCTTGGCCCGCCACAGGACCGCCGGGTGGCGGCACGTTGGCGAGCCATCCCATGGGCAAGCCTGCGGTCGTCGGCGGCGCACCCCCGGCCGCGC
>JBOGGE010000114.1:0-6617 GCA_050743865.1 Acidimicrobiales bacterium | reverse complement strand
TCGGTCTTTCGACCTGGGACGTTCTTGACGTGCTGGGCGTTGCACAGCCACAGCTCGCCAACGAGGCCTTCCAGCGCGTAGTACACCGTCCGCCAGTAGATCCCGGTCGCCTCCATCGCCACGGTGGTCACTCCCGCGTCGATCAAGAACGTCGTGAGCTCCGCCAGGCCCTCTTGGGTCGTCGCGAAGCGCTGCTTTTCGACGTCGACCTCGCCCGTTGGCTGCTGGATGCGGGCACAGGCGACCACGCTGTCGCGGTGGACGTCGAGGCCGCCGACCCTGTCTCGGATCTGCTTCATCGTCACCTCCTGGTTGTTTGTCGGAGGCCACCGGGAGAGGACCACGGTGTAAAGCGGAATCTCGGGTTCGTGCTCAGAGCGACACTCACTGGTCCCCACGGTCCCGCACCAGACTTTGCGCGCGCTCGTGGCTGCAAGAAACGTTCGGCGACCACACCCGGTGGCCGCACGCCAGCATTTCACCTCTCGTAGGTGACCGCTCAGGTCATGGGGACTTTGCCCCCGCCACCTACGAGCGGTGGTTCTCCTCCCTCAGCAGGATGACCGACAACTCCCGCTCCTCCTACCGAGGCCGGGTCCGGGCCTTGGCCTACGTCTTGGCCCCCCACCTCCAGCCGCCGTCGCCTGGGATCGGGAAGAAGTCGGCCTCGACCAAGGCCCCCTACACCGACCGAGAGGTGGCCCGGTGGCTGGTGTGCGCCCGGGCCCAATCCACCGCCCACCAGCGCTCCCGGCTCACCGCCCTCATCTGCTTGGGGGCAGGGGCGGGCTGCTCGGCCAGCGACCTGCGCTTCTTGACCAAGGACCATCTGCTCTCTCACGAGAGCGGGGCCCTGGTGGTCCGGGTGGAGGGGCCCCGGGCGCGCCTCGTCCCGGTCCTCCCCCGCTACGCCAGGCTGCTGGAAGAGGCGATCGCCCATCGCGAGCCGGGCCAGGTCCTCGTCGGCGGCGTCGACCCCGGCCGGGCCAATCTCACCCACCACACCCTGGCCCGCACCAAGGGTGGCCGTGACCTGCCACCGCTCGAGATGGGGCGCCTCCGGGCCACCTGGTGGAAAGAGGTGCTGGGCTCGATCGGCTACCGGGCGGTCATGGCCGCCTCGGGGATGCGGCTCGCCCCGCCGGCCGAGATACTCTCCCACCTCCCCGTCCCCACCCTCCATGACGTCGTCCGTGCCTGCGGCGGTGCGCCGTGAGCGTCCGGGTGCGCCGTCCGACCCGGGCCGAGCGCCTCGCCCAGGCGATGTGGTGGGTGGACCACCCCGTCGCCCCGGTCAGGATGCTCCTCGACGCCGGCATCCTCACCGAGCACCCGGGGAAGGACAAGCTGTGCCTGTCCGAGGTGCTCGAAGCCGTCTGGGCCCGGGCGCACCACGGCACCGGGCGGCGCCGGGCGCTCTCCATCCGCACCCTCCTCGTCGGCCTGCACCTCGCCCGGTCGTGGGAAGGAACGTCCTTCCTCCATGACGGCTACTGCGAGCTGGAGCGGTTGGAGCCCGAGGAACGCCATGCCTTGGGCATCGGGTCGCGCACCTCGCTCACCAAGCGCCGGTTCGACTACCTGTGGGGCGAGGTGGTGGCCACCTTCGACCCCGAGCCGGTTCCCTCACGCCGGCTCGGGGAGGCCTTCCCCACCTACGAGGACAAGGTGGGCGCTGCCGCCCGGCCCGCCGACGACGCCGACCGGCTGGCTTCCTGGCGCCGGATCGTGACGACCACGGCCTGCCTGGCCGGGGTCCCCGACGAGCTCCTGACCGGCACCGTGCACGTGGCCGTCGACTGGACCGACCACGACACCTGGTCCCGGCCGGTGGCCAAGGACTCCGTCGTCTTCGCCGCCGACCCCCAGGCCAAGTGGGGATCCCGGCGCAACAAGGCCGTGGGAGAGCGGCGCGACCCGTCCTTCGGCTACGACCGCACGACCGTCACCCTCCTCCCCAAAGTCGGCGGCGAGCCCGTCCCAGAGGTGGTCTTGTTCAGCGACCTGCTGCCGGCATCCCCCACCGAGTCGGCCAACGTATGGCTGGCGGTCGACGCCATCGAGCTGTTGGTTGCCTTCAGTCTTTCGATCGGCGACGTGGTGGTCGACATGGCCTACCCATTGGTCCCCGGCTTCGCCGAGCGGCTGGTGCTCCTGGGGGTGAAGCCGGTGTTCCACCCCCACACCGCTGATCGCGGCCCCCACGGCACCCACAAGGGTGCGGTCATGATCAACGGCCACCCCTACTGCCCGATGACCCCCGAGCCGCTTCGCAGTATCGGCAAGGGCGTGCGGTTCACCAAGGACCACGCAGAGGATGCCAAGGGGATGGAGCCCCAGGTGAAGCAGCTCGAGGCCTACCGGTTGGAGGACCGGGGGAAGGGGCGCAGCCCCGGCTCGGTGCGGGTTGCGTGCCCGGCCCGGGCGGGGAATGTCGCCTGCCCGCTCTACCCTCCCTCGATGGCCCGGGCAGCCCAGGTCCCCGTGGTCGAGCCCGACGAGGAGACCGTGGCGGCCCACCACCAGGCGTGCACCCAGCGCGACGTCACCGTGCCGCTCTCTGCCCGGGACAAGTACGCCCAGGACGGCGTGCCCTTCACCAAGTCCCACAACAAGCGCTACTTCCGCCGGAGCGGAGTCGAACGCGGCTACGCCAAGGACAAGGACCGGGCACAGGGGTCCATCGTGCGGGGTGACATCCGCACCATGGGGCGGACCAAGATCGGGTTCCTCTTGGCCGTCCACCACGGCGCCCAGAATGTTGCCGACCTATGGACCCGGGCCACGTACGCCGCCGGCGAGGTGATGGCCACGTTCAAGAGGGCGGCAACGAAGCTCCGGGGCCGGTCGATGGCCGGCGAGCTGGCCACGCTGGCAGCCCGCTTGGTCCCGTGGGTGCCGGCCGGCACCGACCTGGCCGTCCTGTTCGGCGGCCAGCAGCTGGCCGACACCGGGCCGCCCACCTGACCCATGCCAGAATCCCCGACCGAGGTCGACCGACCTCGGCTCCGGCGCGCCCGGGAACGGCTCGCCAGGCCGCCGAACCCCGGGCCCGGCGGGCTTACGGCGCCGGTGAGGGCATCACGGAGGCCATCTACCGCCTCAGCCAGCCATCGACCGCCCACCTCTCGGCTCTGCCCGGGCCCCTGGAGGACTTCCGTGATCCCGACGGCCAGAGTTTCGTGAACAGCTCCAAGGATCGGAGGCGGCGGGCGGAATCGAACCGCCGTACGGGGCTTTGCAGGCCCCTGCCTGAACCACTCGGCCACGCCGCCCGGCAGGTGGGACAGCCTACCGGCCGGGGCGCACCGGCCCGAGCTGGCCGGAGGCGCCGAGCCCGGCCGGGGCCGGCTGCGAGCCGCCGGGGCGGAGCTTCCGGTCGAGGGCCCGGGGGCCGCCGGCAAAGGCTCCACGACGCCGCCTTCCGGCAAGGGCCTGCTCGCCGGTACGGTTCAGCTGTCGAGGAGGGGCGATGGCGGCACGGCACACGGGCGAGACCACCGGCAGGGGCAGGACCGGGAAGGGCAGGGCGGCGGCGTGCCGGGCGCGACTTCGGGTGGCCGCCCGGTGCGGAGCCCTCGTCGGCGCGGCGGCACTGGTCCTCTCCGCCCTGCCCGGGACGGCGTCGGCCGCCGGCCGCCACCCGTCCGAGCCTCCCCCGCCGGCCGTCCCCCTGCCCTTCGGGAAGCTGGCCTGCGCTCCCCGGTACGGCATCCGGTTCTGCCCCGGCGGCCTGACCGGCGGCCAGGACCTGCGGGTCCCCAGCTTCGACGGGGTGCCGCTCGACGCCGACGTCGCCCTGCCGGCCACCGGGACCGGCCCCTTCCCCCTCGTCGTGCTCCTCCACGGCCTGGGCGACTCGAAGAAGGAGTACGAGTCCACCTCGGACGACGGCGGCATCGACGACGTCACCCTGGCCGACCACGGCTACGCCGTCTTGATGTACACCGCCCGGGGCTTCGGCACATCGTGCGGCACCGTCGCCAGCCGCGCCGCCACCCCGGCCTGCGCCAAGGGCTGGATCCGCCTGGCCGACCAGCGCTACGAGGTCCGCGACACCGAGCAGCTGGCCGGGATGCTGGTCGACGAGGGCCTGGTCGAGCCGGACATCGCCGTGGCCGGCGTGTCCTACGGCGCCGGCCAGGCCCTCGAGCTGGCCGTGCTCAAGGACCGCATGCGGCTCCCCAGCGGTCGTCTGGTGCCCTTCACGAGCCCCGAGCACCACGTGCCCATGGCCGTCGCCGCCGTCTACGCCATGTGGCCGTGGGACGACCTGGTCACCTCGCTCGTGCCCAACGGCGCCCTGTCCGCCACCACCGACACCCCGGCCCGGGACGACCGGGTCCCGGTCGGGGTGGCCAAGGACAGCTGGGACACCCTCCTGTACGCGGTGACGGCCTCGGGCGACCTGGCCCCGCCCGGCCGGGCACCCACATCGACACTCACCACCTGGGAGAAGGCGCTGGTCAAGGGCGAGCCGTACGGCGCCGGCGGCGGCGTCACCGCCCGGGCGCTGGCCGACCTCCAGGACGACAAGTCGGCCATCGGGATCCCACTGCCCAAGGGCGGGCCGGCGGCCACCGCCATCCAGAGCGGCTGGACCGACACCCTCTTCCCGGTCTCCGAAGCGCTCCACTACCAGGAGCGGGTCAGGGCGGCGGAAGGGAGGACGGCGATGCTGATGTTGTTCGACGACGTCGGGCACGGGTGGGCGCAGGACAAGCCGGCCGACATCGCCGACACCGACGCCCGGGGCATCGCCTTCCTCGACGCCGTGATGCAGTCGCACCGCAGGCCGGAGACCGGGGTGGTCGCCATCCCGACGACCTGCCCCAAGTCGGCCCCGTCAGGACCGCCGGCCACCGGCCGCACCCTGGCCGCGCTGGACCACGGCACCGTCGTGCTGCGGGGCGACGCCGCCCAGACGGTCACCTCGTCGGGCGGCAGCCCGGCCGTGTCGAGCGCGCTCAACGCCGCCTACGCCGATCCGCTGTGCCACGACGTCCCCGCCGGTCCGGGCACATCGAGCGGGACGGCGACCTACACCCGCCCGGCCGGCCCGTCCGGGGTCCACCTGCTGGGGGCGGTGACGGTGCATGCCCGCCTCCGGGTCACCGGGCGCTACCCCGAGCTGGTGGGCCGGCTGTGGGACGTGGGGCCGGGCGGCAGCCGCCAGATCGTCACCCTCGGCGTGTTCCGACCCTCGGTCCACCAGGCCCCGGGCCGCCGCAGCGCCGGGACGGCCGAAGAGCAGGTCACCTTCCAGCTCAACCCGGCCGACTACACCATCGCCCCCGGGCACACGGTCCAGCTCCAGCTGGTCGGGAGCACGGCGCCGCTCTTCCGGGCGTCCAACGGCACGTTCTCGGTGGCCGTGAGCCACCTGCGGGCCACCCTGCCCACCGCCTGAGCGGCCGGGGGGCTGCCCGGCGTCAGCCAGGGGCGGCGGTCACCGACGGTGCCGCACCAGCAGCCGGACCAGGCCGGCGACCACGGCGACGATCACGACCACCTTCACCACTCCCCACAGGATGCCAGCGATGAAGCTGAGGGCCCAGAACGCGACCAGGACCCCGACCACCGCCACCGCCGCCACGGCAAGCCCGTGACCGGGCCGGAGCCCCCCACCTCGGCGCCGCTCCACGCTGCGTGCCATGCCGCCTCCCGTGCCGCTCTGTCCCATCGCTTGGGCGTCGCGGGTCCCGATGCTACCGTCCGGACCGATGGCGGAGGCGTCGCTCCGGGAGCGTCGGCGGGCGCTGCTGGCCCGGTCGGACCTGCAGGGTTCGCGCTTCTGCCGGGCCTACGCCGAGGAGGCCGACCGGTGGCTGGCCGACCTGGCCGGCCGGGCGACCCAGGGCAACCCGCGGCGGCTGGCCCTGCTGGCCGTCGGCGGCTACGGGCGGGCCGAGCTGTGCCCCTTCAGCGACCTCGACCTCGTCCTCGTCCACGACGGCCACCAGGACGTGGCGGCGCTGGCCGACGCCATCTGGTACCCGGTGTGGGACGAGGGTGTCCACCTCGACCACAGCGTTCGCCAGCCGTCCGAGGTGCTCGAGGTGGCCGCCGCCGACCTGCGGGTGGCGCTCGGGCTCCTCGACGCCCGGATGGTATGGGGCGACGCACGGGTGGCCGAGCCCCTCGTGGCCAAGGCCCGGGAGCTGTGGCGCGCCCGGTTGGGACCGTCCTGGCTGGCGACGCTGCGGGACCAGATGGAGGAGCGGCGGGTCCGCAACGGGGACGTCGCCTTCCTGCTCGAGCCCGACCTCAAGGAGAGCCGCGGCGGCCTGCGCGACGTCCAGGTGGTGCGGGCGCTCGCCGCCGCCGCTCCCCGGCTGGCCGACTACGTCGATCTGGGCTCGCTGGCGCCGGCGTCCGAGGTGCTCACCGGGGCCCGCGTCGAGCTCCACCGCAATGCCGGTCGCCAGCTCGACCGCCTCCTCCTCCAGGAGCAGGACCAGGTGGCCGCAGCTCTCGGCCACGCCGACGCCGACGCCCTGATGGCCGCCGTGTCGGCGGCCGGCCGGGGGATCGCCTGGGTCGGCCAGGACGCCTGGCGACGCCATCGGCTCTGGGCCCCCGATCCCCCGCGCCGGCGACGGGGGCGGTTGGGCCGC
>JBOGGE010000113.1:0-8927 GCA_050743865.1 Acidimicrobiales bacterium | reverse complement strand
GGCCCACGCCGCGCCGGCCAACGCGCCGGGCGCGGCGCCCGGCAACGTCAACGGTGTCGAGCCGGCCCCGGCCGAACCGGCCAGCCCCCCGGGCGAGCCGGCGCCGGCCGAACCGGCCAGCCCGCCGGCCGAGGCGGTCAGCTCCCCGGGCGCCGGGAGGGCGACGGTGCCGGCCCATGCGCCGCGCCAGACGGTCCGGATCTCGGTCGTCGACCGCGGCGTCGGCATCCCGGCCCGCGACCTGGACCGGATCTTCGAGCGCTTCTACCGGGTCGACCACGGGCGCAGCCGGGACACCGGTGGCACCGGCCTCGGCCTGTCCATCGTGCGCCACGTGGCCAACAACCACCAGGGCTGGGTCGAGGTCGAGTCGCGTGAGGGCGAGGGGTCGACCTTCACCCTGGTGCTGCCGTTGCAGCCCGAGGGAGTGCCGGCCTCGTGACGACGGCGCCGCCGGTCCCGGGGGCCGGCGACGGGTCGGTCCGGGTCCTCCTGGCCGAGGACGAGGAGTCCTTCGTCGACGCCCTGGTGGTGGGGCTCGGCCGCGAGGGCTTCGCCGTCACGGTGGCCCGTGACGGCACCGAGGCGCTCCGGCTGTTCGGGGAGGTGTCCCCGGACGTGGTGCTCCTCGACCTCATGCTCCCCAAGCTGTCGGGCATCGACGTGTGCCGGGCCATCCGCCGGCGCTCCCGCGTCCCGATCATCATGGTGACGGCCAGGAGCGCCGAGATCGACATGGTCGTCGGGTTGGAGGTCGGGGCCGACGATTACGTGACCAAGCCGTACCGTCTCCGGGAGCTGGTGGCGCGCATCCGGGCCGTGCTCCGGCGGAGCGCCCCCGACGGGGACGACGGCTCCCCGCCGTCCCCGGCGGTGGCCGGCCGGGCGGCGCCGGAGCCACCGGGATCCCCGCCGGCGGTGGCCGGCTGGTCGGGCGAGGCCGGCGGCGTCCGGGTCGACGTGGACCGGCGCCGGGTGCACGTGCGGGGCAAGGAGGTGCCGCTGCGCCGGAAGGAGTTCGACCTGCTGGCGCTGCTGGTCGAGAACGCCGGCATGGTGCTCACCCGCGACGTGCTCATCGACCGGGTCTGGGGCTCCGACTACTTCGGCGACACCAAGACCCTCGACGTCCACGTCAAGCGGCTCCGGGCCCGGATCGAAGCCGACCCGTCGCGCCCCGTGCTCATCACCACGGTCCGCGGCGTGGGCTACCGCTTCGAGGCCGCCCGCCCGGCCTGAGGGCCGGCGGCCCGGGCCGGCGGTGCGGCGATCACCAGGTCGCCGCCGAGCCAGGGGCCCAGGCAGGCCGGCAGCTCGACCGAGCCGTCCGGGCGGCGGCCCCACTCCACCAGGGCGGCCCAGATGCGGGGCCAGGCCAGGGCCGACCCGTTCAGGGTGTGCACCAGGACCGGGCTCCCGCCGCCCGCCGGGCGGTACCGCACGTTGGCCCGGCGGGCCTGGTAGTCGCCGAACCAGCTCACCGACGACACCTCCAGCCACCGGTCGCTGCCCGGCGCCCGGACCTCCAGGTCGAACGTCCGGGCCGACGACGCCCCGAGGTCGCCGGCGCACAGGTCGACCACCCGGTAGGGGAGGCCGAGCTCTTCGAGCAGGCCCTCGGCGCGGCGCAGGATGTCGGCGTGGACCGCCGGCGCCTGGTCGGGGGTGGCGTAGGCGAAGAGCTCCACCTTCTCGAACTCGTGCACGCGCAGGAGCCCGCGGGTCTCCCGGCCGGCGGCGCCCGCTTCCCGGCGGAAGCACTGGGTCGCCGCCGTCAGGCGCACCGGCAGGTCGTCCTCGGCCAGGATCTCCCCCCGGCGCATGGAGGTGAGCGGGACCTCGGCGGTGGGGATGGCCCACAGGCCGTCCCGCTCCACCCGGTACGCCTCGTCGGCGAACTTGGGCAGGTGCCCGGTCGAGGTCATCGTCTCGGTCAGCACCAGCGTCGGGGGGCGGATCTCCTGGTAGGCGTCGGTGTGGTGGTCGAGCGCCCACGAGGTGAGGGCCCGGCACAGGCGGGCCCCGGCCCCGCGGAAGAGGGGGAACATCGACCCGGCCAGGCTCGCCCCCCGGGCCATGTCCAAGATGCCGAGCTCCTCGCCGACGTCCCAGTGCGGCACCTGCTGGTGCGGCTCGGGCTCGGGCTCGGGGGCGCCCCGGTCGCAGCCGGGCCACCACTGCGAGACGACGGCGTTGTCGGCCGGGCCGGCACCGTCGGGCGCCTCGTCCGCCGGCAGGTTGGGCAGGGCCAGCAGGGCCTGGCGCACCGCCCGCCCCAGGCCGCCCTCCTCCTCGGCGGCGGCTCGCTGCCCGTCCCCCAGGTCCCGGCTCTCGGCCGCCAGCCGGTCGGCCGCCGCCACGTCGCCGGCCCGGCGGGCGTCGGCCACCCGGCGCGACAGCGCCTTGACCGAGGAGCGGAGCTGCTCGCTGCGGGCCACCGCCACCCGGTGGTCCCGGTCCAGCCCGGCCAGGCGGTCGACCTCCGCCGGGTCGACCCCGCGCCGGGCCAGCCCGTCCCGCACCAGGCCCGGTCGTTCGCGCACGAGGCGGATGTCGATCATTCCGGCGCCAACGGTAGCGTGACACCCCGTGACCACCGGCTCCGCGCCGCCGCCCGCGCTCCTCGTGGACGAGCTGGTCGTGCGTTATGGCCGGCGGGTGGCGGTCGACGGGCTGTCGCTGGCCGTCGCCGCCGGCGAGATCGTGTGCCTGCTCGGCCCCAACGGCGCCGGCAAGACGTCCACCGTCGAGTGCCTCGAGGGCTACCGGCGGCCGGCCGGCGGCCGGGTCCGGGTGCTCGGCCTCGACCCGGTGGCCGACCACCGGGCGGTGGTGGGGCGCCTCGGGGTCATGCTCCAGCGGGGCGGGGTCTACCCGATGCTGGGGCCGCGCCGGGCCCTGCGCCTCTTCGCCTCCTACTACGACCGCCCCGACGACCCCGAGCGCCTGCTGGAGCTGGTGTCGCTGACGCCGGTGGCGTCCACCCCCTGGCGCCACCTGTCGGGCGGCGAGCAGGCCCGGCTGTCGCTGGCCCTGGCCCTGGTCGGCCGGCCCGAGGTCGTCTGCCTGGACGAGCCCACGGCCGGCGTGGACCCCGAGGGCCGCCTGGAGGTGCGCCGGGTGATCGCCGGCCTGAAGGCGAGCGGGGTGTGCGTGCTGCTCACCACCCACGAGCTGGGGGAGGCCGAGAAGCTGGCCGACCGGGTGGTCATCGTCCGCCACGGGAAGAAGGTGGCCGAGGGCTCCCCGGCCGAGCTGGCGGCGGGCGCCGGCGGCGCAGCGGAGGTCACCTTCGGCGCTCCCGCCGGCCTCGACGTCGCCGCCCTGGGGACGGCCCTGGGAGCGGCCGTCACCGAGGAGGGCCCCGGCCGCTACCGGGTGTCGGCCGGGGCCTCGCCCAGCCTGACCGCCACCCTGGCCGGGTGGCTGGCCCAGCGGGACGCCACCCTCACCGACCTGCAAGCCGGCCGGTCGCTGGAGGACGCCTACCTCTCGGCGGTGGCGGCCGGTCCCGCCACCGAGCCGGCGCCGGAGCCGCCGGCCGCCGGCCGGCGACGGCGGTGAGGCCCTTTGCCGCCCAGGTGGGGGCCGAGACGTACATGACCCTGCGCCGCGGCGAGACCCTGCTCCTCACGGTGGGCATCCCGGTGGTCTTCCTCCTGTTCTTCTCGACGGTCCATATCGGGTTGGTCGGCGGCGCCACACCGGCCGCCTTCTTCGTGCCCGGGATCCTGGCCCTGGCCGTGATGTCGACGGCCATGGTGTCCCTCTCGATCGCTACCGGCTTCGAGCGCGGGTACGGCGTGCTGAAGCGCCTGGGCGCCACCCCCCTCGGCCGGCCCCGCCTGCTGGGGGCCAAGATCGCCACGGTGGTGCTGGTGGAGGTGGTCCAGGCGGCCGTGCTGGTCCCGGTCGGGGTCGGCCTCGGCTGGCACCTGGGCGGGCACGGAGGTGGCGGGGTGGCGGCCGGGGAGGCCCTCGGGGTGGCGCTGCTGGCCACCGTGGCCTTCGGCGGCCTGGGGCTGTTCTTCGCCGGGGTGCTGCGGGCCGAGGTCAACCTGGCCGCTGCCAACGGCCTCTACCTGGTCCTGCTCCTCCTCGGCGGCATGGTGGTGCCCCTGTCCAAGCTCCCGGCCGGGCTGGCCGCCGTGGCCAGGGCGCTGCCGGCGGCGGCGCTGTCGCAGGGTCTCCACGGCACGCTCGGCGGCGGGGGCGTGCCGGTCGAGTCGTGGCTGGTGCTGGCGGTGTGGGCCGCGGCGGCGCTGTCGGCGGCGGCCGCCACTTTCCGCTGGGAGTGAGGCGCCCTCAGCTGCCGGCCAGCAGGCGCTGCTGCCAGCGGACGAGTTGGGCACGAGACAGGGCGCCGAAGTGGATGTCGGCGATCGTCCCGTCCCCCTCGACCATCACCGCCTCCGGCAGGCCGGCGAAGGAGAAGTCCCCCGACGTCACCTGGTAGGTGCGGTCGGCCCCGACCGGGAAGGTGACCCCACTGTGGTGGACGAACGTGAGGGCGCTGGCCGTGGGGTCGCTGCCGTCCACCCCGACCAGTGCCACCCTGGCCAGGCGGCTGTGGACGGACTGCTGGTGGTGGTAGGCGGCGGCCAGCGCCGGGATCTCGGCCTGGCACGGCGTGCACCAGCTGGCGAAGAACAGCACCACCGCCGGGTGCCCACCGCCGCCGCCGTCGACCGGCACCCCCACCCGGCCCGGGCCGCCCAGGCGGGGCAGGGTGAAGTCCGGCATGGCGCTGCCGGCGACGGGGTGCCCGGGGCCGTTGCCGGCTCCCACGGTGGTGAAGAGGGCGACGGCGAGGATGGCCGCCAACACCACGCCGATGAGGAGGAACACCGGCCGGGCACGGCGTGGCGCGGGAGCGGGCTCCGGTTGGCCGTCCGGCTCCACGTCAGCGGGCTCGGACGAGGACGTCGCCGGCCATGGCCACGAAGAGCACGGTCAGGTAGGTGATGGAGTAGCCGAAGAGCCGCATGGCGTCGCCGCCGGTGGCCCGGCCCGAGCGCGCCCGGCCCCACAGGCGGCACGACATGGCCAGGTAGACGAGCCCGGTGGCGGCGGCGGTGGCGGTGTAGATCGGGCCCATGCTCCCGACGGCGGCGAAGACCAGCGACACCGCCACCAGGAGGGCGGTGTAGAGCACGATCTCCCGGGCCGTCCGCCGCAGGGAGGCCACCACCGGGAGCATGGGCACCTCGGCGCTCCGGTAGTCGTCGGCGTAGCGCACGGCCAGCGCCCAGAAGTGGGGGGGCGTCCAGACGAAGATGATGGCGAAGAGCACCACGGGGGCCCAGCCCAGCGACCCGGTCACCGCCGCCCACCCCACCAGCACGGGCACCGCCCCGGCGGCGCCACCGATGACGATGTTCTGGGACGACCGGCGCTTCAGCCACAGCGTGTAGACGAAGACGTAGAAGGCGGTCGCCGACACGGCCAGGACGGCCGAGAGCAGGTTCACGAACGCCCACAGCTCGCAGAAGGCCGCCACCTCGAGCCCGACGGCGAAGGTCAGCGCCGCCCGGGGGGTGACGGCCCCGGTGACCAGCGGGCGCTTGCGGGTCCGGTGCATGACCTGGTCGATGTCGCGGTCGATGAACATGTTGGTGGCGTTGGCCCCGCCGGCGGCGAGCGCCCCACCGGCCAGGGTGGCCAGCACCAGCCCCAGGGCGGGCAGGCCCCGGCGGGCCACGACCATGGTGGGCAGGGTGGTCACCAGCAGCAGCTCGATGATCCTGGGCTTGGTGAGGGCGAGGTAGGCGGCCAGCCGGACGCGCAGCGGCTTGCCGGCTGGGGTGTCGGGGCGGGTGTTGCCGGCGTCGGGCACGCCGGTGGCCGGAGCCAGGGGAGCCATCGGCCCGAGAGCCTAGGGCCGCCCCGGTGGGGAGACCAGGCACCGGGCCGGAGGCGCCGCCGGGGTGGGGAGACCAGCCGCCCCGGTAGGGAGACCAGGCACCGCCCAGGAGATGCCGCCGGGGTGGGGAGACCAGCCGCCGCCCAGGAGATGCCGCCCCCCTGCCGGTACCATGGCCGCCGGTGCTCTCCCGACTGCCCGAACGGGCCCGCAGCCTGCCGACCATCGGCGCCCGCGCCTTCGACGGCCTGGCCGTCGCCTCGCTCGTGCTGGTGTCCCTGCTGGTCCTCACCGGCGGCGCCGTCCGGCTCACCGGCTCGGGGCTCGGCTGCTCGGACTGGCCCACCTGCTCGCGGGGCCACCTCACCCCGGCCGTGCAGTACCACGCGGTGATCGAGTTCGGGAACCGCATGGTCACGGTGGCCCTGGTGGTCCTGGTGGCGGCGACCTTCCTCGCCGCCGTGCGGCGCCGGCCGTTCCGGCGCGACCTGGTCTGGCTCTCGGCCGGGCTGGTGGCCGGCATCCTGGCCGAGGCGGTCGTGGGCGGGATCGTCGTGTACACCAAGCTCAACCCCTACCTGGTCATGCTCCACTTCATGACCACGCTGGGGCTGCTGGCTGTGGCCGTGATCCTGGCCCACCGGGCCCGGCGTGAGTACGGGACGGGCTCGGGCCGCCTGCTCGTGCCCCGGCCGATGCTCCACCTGGGGCGGGGCCTGGTCCTCCTCCTCACCGTGGTCATGCTGGCCGGCTCGGCCACCACCGGTGCCGCCCCCGACGCCGGCGGTGCGCAGGGGCAGCTGGTGGCCCGCCGGATCCCGGTGGCCCTGCGCGATATGGCCGAGCTCCACTCGAGCCTGGCCCTGCTGCTGGTCGGCGTGGCCCTGGCGTTGGCCGTCGCCCTCCACTCCATGGACGTCCCCGAGCGCGTGCGCCGTTCGTCCCGGCTCCTGGTCGTCGTGCTGGCGGGGCAGGCCGCCGTCGGTTATGTGCAGTACTTCACCCACCTGCCGGCGGTGGTGGTCGAGGTGCACGAGCTGGGAGCGGCCGTCCTCGTGATCGCCGTGCTGGAGCTCTTCCTGTCGCTGACCCACCACCGGGCCGAGGCCGGCGTGCCGGCGGCGACAGGCCGGGCAGCGTGGCCGGTGCGGGCGGCGCGGGCGGGCCGCGCCGGGGAGTTGGCCGGGGCTGGGGCTGGGGATCTGGCCGGGGCCGGTGTCGGGGAGTTGGCCGGAGCCGGGGCCGGGGCCGGGGAGTTGGCCGGAGCTGGGGCCGGGGATCCGGAGACCACCTGGTAGCGTTCCTCGGCGCAGGACGGGCCGTCGTCGACACCGGTGGGTCTGTCGGGAGGCGGCCGATCCTGCGGTGGCCCGCCGGGCTCCGCCCCCATCGTCTAGCGGCCCAGGACGCCGCCCTTTCAAGGCGGTAGCACGGGTTCGAATCCCGTTGGGGGCACCGGACCGGCCGGCCGTACGGACCGGAACGCCCGCTGCGTCGCGGTGCGGCTCGACCGCAGGGCCGGGCAGACCGGCGGTGCCGTATAGTGGCCGTTCGCCCCTCGGTCGGTGCGGACGCTCCGATGATCGGCCGAGCGGGTGAGCGGTACAGCCCAGGGACCTGTGGTGCAGCTAGGAGTGCACGCCGGCCTGTCAAGCCGGAGGCCGCGGGTTCAAATCCCGTCAGGTCCGCCAACCACCTCGAGGACGCGCCGGTTCTCGCCGGAGCTCACCTCGAACCGCGGTCGGGTAGCTCAGTTGGCAGAGCGCGCGCCTGAAAAGCGCGAGGTCACCGGATCGACGCCGGTCCCGACCACCGAGGAAGTCCTGGTCAGGGGCCTGACAGGGAACTCTAGTGACGTGGAACCCGGTCGGCGTGCCCACTACGTGCCCTAAAAAATCGGAGGCAGTGGTGTACCCGCCGGGGCGCTGAGCCCGGGCGGGCGCGGCGGGCGAGAGATTGGGGAGCCCTGGATTCGGCTTTCTTGGGGTGGAGCATTGCGGCGATGGGTGTGCGCCGCGCCGCCGCCGGTGACTGGGTGCCGTACCGGGCCGGTCGTTGTGCGGACGTATCCACGTGGCCGAGCTGCTCGGCACCGCAAGCTCGAGACGACCATGCTCTCCACGAAGGTGTCGCTGGCCAAGCTCCAGGCCGTCCACCGGGCCGCCCACCCTGCTGAACGGTGCGGGACGACGAGACCGGCGATGCCGGGCGGGGCCGCTACGCTCGCGCCGTGACCGAGCTCACGGTCGTGATCCCTGACGAAGTGGCCGACCGCTTGAAAGAAGCGGCGCGAGCGCGCGGCGCCTCTGCCGAAGAGCTCGTGGCCGAGGTGCTCGAGCTCCACCTTCGAGCGCCGACCCGCCGGCGCCCTTCCTTCGTCGCCTCGGGGCACAGCGGCCGCCACGATCTCTCCGAGCGGGCCGAAGAGCTGCTCGATTCCCTGCCCCGCGAGTGATCGTCTGCGACACCGGCGTGCTCGTCGGAGCCGCCGACGCCGACGACGCCCACCACTCGGCCTGCGTCGAGGTCTTCGCCCGGCACGGCGACGAGCTGATCGTGCCCGCCAGCGTGGTGGTCGAGGCGTGTTGGCTCCTCGCCCGCTTCGTCTCGGTGGACAGCGAGGCGCACCTGCTCGAGTCGGTGGCCGCCGGCACGCTGGCCGTCGAGCCGCTCGTTGCGGTCGACTACGACCGAGCGGCGGCGCTCGTGCGCCCCTACGCCGACCTCGGTCTCGGTGTCGTTGACGCCACCGTCGTGGCCGTGGCCGAATGCCTCCGGGTGACCGAGCTGGCCACCCTCGACCACCGGGACTTCAGCGTCGTGCGGCCGGCCCACACCGCTGCGTTCACGCTCCTCCCCTGAGCGGCCGGTCATGCCGGGTGTCACCGGGTGTCCGGGCCCGGTTCCCCCGCCGCCTGGTCCTGGTGGCCCTCGGCGTGGGCGACGAGCTGGGCGGCGGGGACGACCTGGTGGCAGCGCTCACAGACATGGCGGACCGCCCACCGGGCTCCGAGAAGGCCGAGAGGGGTGGGCGGGACGAGGGAGACGATGGTGTGAAAGTGGA
>JBOGGE010000112.1:0-13631 GCA_050743865.1 Acidimicrobiales bacterium | reverse complement strand
CCGCCGAACTGGCACAGAACAGCGTCTACGCGCAGTCCGGCGGCACGGTGACCACGGTGACCGACACATCGGGGACGGGGCCGTCGCAGGACTACCTGCCGCAGCAGCCGATCGTCGCCGGGTACGGCCAAGGCTTCTCCGAGATGTACGCCACCGGAGCCGACTGGAGCTGCTATGGCGTCCGGTACCCACCGGGGTCGGGTCCGATCTCTCCGCTCCCGGCCCCGGTGTCCGCCATCGCATCCTCGATCGACGGCGGCGGGTACTACCTCGTCGACAAGACGGGCGCCGTCTCCGTACACGGGGACGCCACCTTCCACGGCGCCGCTGACAAGGGCCAAACGTCGGCTCCCATCGTCGGAATGATCCCCACTTCCGACGGCGGCGGCTACTGGATGGTGGGGGCCGACGGCGGGGTGTTCGCCTTCGGGGACGCCGGCTATCACGGGTCGCTGCCCGGCCTCGGGGTGCACGTCGCCGACGTGGTGGGAATGGCTGCCACCTCTGACGGCGGCGGCTACTGGATGGTGGGGGCCGACGGCGGGGTGTTCGCCTTCGGTGACGCCGGCTTCTACGGCGCCGATTAGGCGGCCCGCCACCCACCGTGCCCAGCGACCTGCTTACCGTGCTGCGCAGCCCCGATCGAGACCGCCCGGCCGGGCCGACGGGCGGGATCGGCGGGTCGGCTGCTAATCTCGTCGGCGCACCAGGCCGGCAGGAGCCGCCCGGTGGTCGGCATCCGCCGGCAGGGTCTGATTCGAGTTCCGGTTCGAGTTGGGCTGGTCCACCCTCGACAGGAGCTCCGTTCCCCCAATCACTCCCGGTTTCGGTTGCGCCCCCGCCCGCCCAACGGGCACGGCGCGCCCCAGGCCCTCCCGCCCATCCCCGGCTCGTGCCGGGCGGCACGGCGGTAGGAGAAGGCAGGACCCGCAGGATCACTGCGGGCGAGAGAGCATCCGGTGACCGCCGACGGCGGCGCCGGGGAGAAAGCAGAGGCAACATGCCTACCGGTACCGTGAAGTTCTTCAACAACGAGAAGGGCTACGGTTTTCTGTCCCGCCCCGACGGCGAGGACGTGTTCGTCCACTACTCGAACGTCGAGGGCTCGGGCTTCCGCACCCTCGAGGCCGGCCAGCAGGTCGAGTTCGAGATCGGACAAGGTCGAAAGGGCGACGAAGCGCGCAACGTACGGATCCTCTGATCGCCGCCGCTCCGTCGCCGACGGCGTGCCGCTCCTGAGGGGACGGCCCGCCGCACCACCTACACGGAAGGAGTGGCGCGATGGCACGCCCCCGAACCACCTTTGGCAAGCTCCAGCGGGACCAGGCCAAGCGGGCCAAGGCCAAGGCGAAGCAGGAGGACCGGGTCGCCCGGCGGGCGGATCGGGCCGAAGCCGAGCCCGGCGGCGCGCCGGCGCCCGCCGAGGACCAGGAAGCGCTGCTGGCGCAGTTCGCCCGGCTGCACGAGGACCTGGCCGACGGGCGCATCTCGCTGGACGAGTTCGAGGAGCGCCAGGACGACCTGCGCCAGCGCCTCCGTGTCGACTGACCCGGCGGCAGCCGGCGCCTGATCCCGGCCGGCTCGCCCACGACCGTCCCGCCCGACCCCGGACCGCGGTGCGGGACGGGTGGCGCGTGCGGGAGGGTCCGGGCGGGGTTCCGGAGGTGCGTAGCACCGCCGGGGGGCCCCGACGGGAGGGACCCGGGAGCGACAGGACCCGTCCTGCCCGAACCGGGCGACAGGACCCGTCCCTCCCGCTCACCACCGATGCGGGCCGCCGCGCCGAGGTGAGGCGACGGGACGCGGCCACCCTGACGCGCCGGTCTCAGCCGGGCTCGGCCGTCCCCGGGCCCGGGCCCGACGTGCGGTGGCCCTGCTCGAGCCAGCGCTGGAAGCCGGCGGCGTTGGAGTGGAAGCCGTTCAGGACCTCGAGCTTCTCCCGGCGCTCGGGGGCCACACCGGTGAGGTCGGGCGCGAAGCGTGCTTCGAGGGCGGCGGCGATGTCCCGGCCGTCCTTCCACGCCTGCTCGGCCGTGGCCGCCCACCCCCGCAGCGTCTCCTCCGCCTCGGCCAAGAGAGCCAGGGGATCGCCCAGCAGCCCGTAGTGGGCCAGGGCCAGGCCGGTCGGGCGCCGTTCGGCGAACCGGCCGAGGGAACGGAGCGCCAGGTCGAGGTCGAAGTCGGGTGGGGGGGTGGCCGGCCGCAGCACGCCGGCGTCGGGCAGCTTCACCCCCACCGCGTCACCGGCGAACAGGATGCCGGTGGTCGAGTCGTGCAGGCCCACGTGGTGCTTGGCGTGGCCGGGCGAGTCGACGCCGGTCAGCACCCGGTCGGGCCCGACGCGGATCTCCTCACCATCGCCGAGCACGTGGATGCGCTCGGGCGGCGTCGGGTCGAGGCGGCCGTAGAGGGAGTCGAGGTAGGGGCCGTAGACCCGGGCGGCCGAGGACACCAGCCGGGCCGGGTCGGCCAGGTGCCGGGCGCCCTTCTCGTGGACGTAGACGGTGGCGGACGGGAAGGCCCGGGCCACGTCGCCCACCCCCCCGGCGTGGTCGAGGTGGATGTGGGTCACCACCACGCCGGCCAGGTCGGCCGGGCCGATCCCGAGCCCCTCGAGGGCCGCCAGCAGTACCGGCACCGACGACTGGCTGCCCGTCTCGACCAGGACCGGGGCGGGACCGGTGACCAGATAGCCGGCCGTTATCTTCCGCCAGCCGCCGAGTAGCGTGTCGATCTCGATCACGCCGGGGGCAATCTCGCCGGGGCCGGGGGCAATCTCCGTCGACTCCGCGCCCGCTACCGCGCCCTCCCCCTCCCCCTCGCTCTCGCGCGGCTCGGCTACCGCGCCCGCGCCCGGCTCGGGCTCGGCTCCCCGACCCGGTCCAGGTCCCGGTCCGCTCACCGCCTCATGCCGGCGCCACCTCGACCACGACCTTCACATCGTCGGGCTGGCGGGTGAGCGCCTCCTGCCAACTTGCGAGTGGCACCTTCCGGCTCACGACGCGCCCCAGCCAGCCGCGGTCGGCCTGGGCCAGTGCGGCGGCGGCCGCCTCGTAGTGGCGGCGGTTGGCGTTGACCGATCCCACCACCGCCTCGTTGGCCAGGACCATGGTGCGGTTGAGGGCGCCCTCGTCGACCGACACGGTGCGCCCGCCCGAGGACACCCCGGTCAGGCAGACCACCCCACCGGAGCCGACCTGCTCCATGGCGTCGAGCACCAGCGACGACACCCCGGTGCACTCGACCACCACGTCGGGACGCGGGCAGGCATCCTCGATGGTGCCGGTGTGGTAGTGGGCGCCGAGGTCCTTCACCAGGTCCGGCTTGACCCCTTGGGTCATCCGGTCGATGACGTGCACCTCGAGGCCCTTCTGCACCCCGATCAGCGCGGCCAGGAGGCCGATCGGGCCGGCCCCGGTGATCACCGCCGTCTCCGGGGCCCAGTGGGCCCGGCCGCCGATCCGGTCGACCTGCTCCCACGCCTTGGCCACCACGCTGGTCGGCTCGAGCAGCACGCCGAGCAGCCCCAGGGAGGGGTCCAGCTTGACCAGGAAGTCGGGCGTGATCCGGTAGTGCTCGGAGAGGTACCCGTCGTGCTCCTTGATCCCCCGCTCCGTGTAGCGGCCGTTGCGGCAGAAGTCCCACTCGCCGACGGCGCAGTTGGCGCACGGCACCGGGTCGGGGCGCCGCACGATGCCGACCACCAGGTCGCCGGCGGCGAACTGCCCGCCGGCTGGAGCCTCCTGCACCCGCCCCAGCGACTCGTGCCCCAGCACCAGGCGCTCCCGCCCGGGCGGGGACCAGCCGTAGGCGCCGGACAGGATCTCGATGTCCGTGCCGCAGATGCCGACGGCGATCGTGTCGACCAGGACCGGCCCGTCGGCCTCCGGCGGCTCGTCCACGTCCGACAGCTCGGCCGACCCCTTCTGCATCGGAACGACGGTCAGCGCTTTCACCCTTTGAGCTCCTCCTTCTTCTCTGGCCCGCCCGTTGCCCCCGCCCCCGCCTCCGCACTGCCCGTGACCGCCCCCGCACTGCCCGTGACCGCCCCCGAGCGCCGCTCCACACCCGAGCGCCGCTCCTCGCCGGGCCGGAGCTCGCCTCCCGCCGCCCCGCCGCCGCCGGCCCCGCCGGCGTCCCTGGCCACCCCGTCCGGGTCCCCGGCACCCCGGCGCCCGCCCAGCGACGGCACCCAGCCCCGCGACCGGCCGACCCGGCTGAGCCCGGCCGCCCGCCACGACCCGATGCCCTTGTGGGCGCCGCCCATCGGCCCGCCCAGGCTCTGGTTGAGCAGGCGCTGGAGCCGCTTGGCCACCTGGGCCTGGCCCGGCGACAGCGGCTCCTGGCCGGTCATCCGGCAGGCGCTGTTGACCAGCGACACGTGGGAGAAGGCCTGGGGGAAGTTGCCCACCAGGCGGCCGGCGACGGGGTCGTACTCCTCGGAGAGGAGGCCCACGTCGTTGCGCAGGGAGAGCAGCCGCTCGAACATCGCCCGGGCGTCGTCCACCCGCCCGATCATGTGCAGGCAGTCGACGAGCCAGAAGGAGCAGGCCAGGAAGGCCCCCTCCCGGCCGGTGAGCCCGTCCACCGCCCCCTTGTCGTCGGTCCGGTAGCGCAGCACGAACCCGCCGTCGACCAGTTCCCGCTCGATCGCCTCCACCGTGCTCACGACCCGGGGGTCCTTGGCCGGCAGGAAACCGACGAGCGGCATCATCAGGATGCTGGCATCCAGCTGGTCGCAGCCGTAGTACTGAGTGAACGCCTGCTTGTCGGTGTTGAACCCCTTCTCGCAGACCTCCTTGTGGATCTCGTCGCGCAGGGCCCGCCACTTCTCGGCCGGGCCGGGCAGGGCCGGCCAGTCGGCCATGGTCCGCACCGCCCGATCGACGGCCACCCAGGCCATCACCTTGGAGTGGGTGAAGTGACGGCGCGGCCCCCGGACCTCCCAGATGCCGTCGTCGGGCTCCTTCCAGCCGTGCTCCAGGAACTCCACCAGCTTGGTCTGGAGATCCCAGATGGCCCGGCTGTGCACGCCGTCCATGTGGCCGGCCGAATAGAGCGCCGACATGACCTCGCCGTACACGTCGAGCTGGAACTGGCCGGAGGCGGCGTTGCCGATCCGCACCGGCGTCGCCCCCTCGTAGCCGGGCAGCCAGCCGGCCTCCCACTCGTCGAGCCGGCGCTCGCCGCTCGGCCCGTACATGATCTGGAGCTTGGTCACGTCGCCGGCCGCCGCCCGCAGCAGCCAGTCGCGCCAGGCCATGGCCTCGGCGTGGTAGCCGCCGCGCATGAGCGCCTCGAGGGTCAAGGTGGCGTCCCGGAGCCAGCAGTAGCGGTAGTCCCAGTTGCGGTTGCCCCCCAGCGACTCGGGGAGCGACGTGGTGGTGGCGGCGACGATGCCCCCGGTCGGCTCGTAGGTCAGGGCCTTCAGGGTGATGAGCGAGCGCAGCACGGCGTCGGCGTAGTCGCCCCGGTAGCTGCAGGCGGCCGACCACGTCTGCCACCAGGTGTCGGTGGTGGCGATGCAGTACCACGGGTCGACCGGTGCCGGCGGGGCGGCGTGCGACGGGTACCAGGCCAGGATGTAGGAGAGCTGCTCGCCCTCGCCGACCGTCACCTCGGACACGGTGGTCAGGTCCTCGCCGTGGGTGTCGGCCCGGGTCCACAGGGCCACCGAGTCGGGCCCGGCGGTGGCGGTGAGCATGTGGTCGTCGCGGGTGACCCACGGCACGGTGTCGCCGTACCCGAAACGCAACGCCATCTGCATCCGCATGGCGACCCGCCCCCGCACCCCCTGGACCAGCCGGACGACCTGGGGGTTGCCCTCCCGGACGGGCATGCAGTCGGTGACGCGCACGGTCCCGTCGGCCGTGTCCATCTCGGTCTCGAGGACGAGCGTCCCCGGCCGGTACCAGCGCCGCACCGCCGTCACGGTCCCGTCGGGCCCGGCCGGGGCGATCTTCCAGTAGCCGTTGGCCTCGCCGCCGAGCAGGCGGGCGAAGCAGGCCTCCGAGTCGAAGCGCGGCAGGCACAGCCAGTCGATGGAGCCGTCCCGGCCGACCAGCGCCGCCGTGTGCAGGTCGCCGATCACCGCGTAGTCCTCGATCGGGAGCGGCATCCGGGCCATTCTTACCCGACTGGCGACCGGCGGGGCAGTCGAGATCCTGGTTGGCCGCCCCGGCGGCGCCCGCCTCGGCGCGGCGGCCCACGTCGCCGACCGCTGGCCGGCGCATGGTCGGTCAGCCGCTGGTGCAGGATCCGGTCGGCGCCGGTGCCGACCGGGAGGCCGCCTGGTCCACCCGGGACAGGACCCCGGGCGAGGTCAGGGCGTAGCCCACGTCGGGGTAGGCGGTGGACCGGGAGAAGACGACCCCGATGACCTTTCCGCCGGCGGCCACCAGGGGGCCCCCCGAGTTGCCCGGCTGCACCTTGGCGTCGATCTGGTACACCTGCCGGGTCACTGTTCCCTGGTTGTAGATGTTGCGCCCCTGGGCGGTGATGGCGCCGTCGACGGCGGCCGGCCCCACGGCGAGGGAGCCGTTCTCCGGGTAGCCGACGATGGCGGCGGCGGTCCCGTGGGCGACCGTGCCGGGGTCGATGGCCAGCGGCGGCCCCAGCGGGGCGTCGGTCCGCAGCACCGCCAGGTCGAATGTCGGTGTGAACAGGACCACGGTGGCGACGTAGCTGGTCCCGGCCACCACCACCGTGGTGGACGGCTCCCCGGCCACCACGTGGGCGTTGGTGACGACCGTGGACGGGGCGGCCACGAAGCCCGATCCCTCCTGCAGGTAGCCGCAGGCCTGGCCGAGGACCTTGACCGTCGACGCCATCGCCGGGGCGGCCAGGCGCTGCGCCTGGCCGCTGGTGGGCGGGGGCGCCTTGGCCAGCCGGGGCTCGAGCTGTGAGAACACCGGGGGGAAGCCCGAGCTGTCGAGCAGGGACTGGATGCGGGAGAAGAAGTCCGGGAGCGGCGGCATGACGGCGTCGACGGCCCGGACGATGTGGGACTCCTGGACGGCGCCGCTCAGCGTCGCGTACCGGGTCTGGGCCAGCTCGTTGGTCACCAACCAGATGCTGACCAGGGCGGCCACCACGGCCACGGCGAGCCCCGCCGCGCTGTCGAAGATCCCGAGCCCGACGCCGGCCAGCCGCCGCCGGCGCATCGCCGCCGTGCCGATGCCGCCCACCACCCGGCCGGCCACCCCGACGACGATGCCGAGCCCGATGACGAGGACCAGCGCCACGGCCGCCCGCAGGTTGGCCGAGTGCAGGGACGGCGCCACCGCGTTGGCCACCAGGGCCCCCACCGTGAGGCCGGCCAGGAACCCGCCGAACGACAGCACCTGGACCAGTGCCCCCAGCCGCAGGCCGTGGGCGGCGGCGGCCACGAGGACCAGGACGATCAAGATGTCGACGACGTCCACCGGCCAGGAGGGTAGTGCCGCCGCCCGGCCGACCGGTCTCCTGGTCAGTCGAGGGCCGGGAGCACCTCGGCGGCGATCAGGCGGAGGTGGTCGAGGTCGGAGAGGTCGAGCACCTGGAGGTACATCGTGGTGGCCCCGGCCCGCCCCAGGTCGAGGCAGCGCTGGGCGACCTCGTCCGGCGTCCCGGCGGCGCCGTCGGCCCGCAGCTGGTCGACCGGACGACCGATGGCCGACGCCCGCCGTGCCACCTCCGCCTCGTCCATCCCGCAGCAGACGACCTGGGCCGCCGACAGGCGGAGGGTGGCGGGGTCGCGGCCGGCCGACTCGCAGGCGGCCTCGGCCCGCCGGTAGCGGTCGGCCGTCTCGGCCACCGGGTGGAACGGCACGTTCAGCTCGTCGGCGTAGCGGGCGGCCAGGCGCGGGGTCCGCACCTTTCCGGCCCCGCCGACGATGAGCGGCGGCCGAGGCGACTGGACCGGCTTCGGCAGCGCCGGGCTGTCCTCCAGTCGGTAGTGGCGCCCCGAGTACGAGAAGCGCTCGCCGGCCGGGGTGGTCCACAGCCCGGTGACGATCTGCAGCTGCTCCTCGAGTCGCTCGAACCGTTCGCCCATGTCGGGGAACGGCACCCCGTAGGCGCGGTGCTCGCGGTCGAACCAGCCGGCACCCAAGCCGAGCTCCACCCGTCCACCGCTCATGGCGTCAACCTGGGCCACGGTGACGGCCAGGAGGCCCGGGAGCCGGAAGGTGGCCGACGTGAGAAGGGTCCCGAGCCGCAGGCGGCTCGTCTGGCGGGCGAGCCCGGCGAGCGTCACCCAGGCGTCGGTCGGGCCCGGAAGGCCGTCGCCCCCCATGGCCACGAAGTGGTCGGAGCGGAAGAAGCCGTCGTAGCCGCACTCCTCGGCCACCCTGGCCACCGCCAGGAGCTGGTCGTAGCTGGCCCCCTGTTGGGGCTCGACGAAGACCCGGACGCGCACGGCGACACGGTAGCGGTGATAGAAGCATCGGGTGGAGATCCCCGCGGTGCCGAGCCCGGTGCCGGTACGGCAGCGGCCGGCGGGACGGCGGGCCCCACGGTGAGCGGGGACGCCGGCGACCTGGTCCGCTCCGGTCGTCGCCACGCCCCACCGGCCGGGTGGTACCCGGATCCGGCCGGCGGCGGGGCACGATGGTGGGACGGCGTCGGCTGGACGGGGCATACCGCGGCGGCTCCGGCGGGCGCCGCCCTCCCCTCGCCGGCCCCGCCCGGCGACCCGGGTCGGCCACCGGGTGGGCAGGGTCGGCCACCGGGTGGGCAGGGTCGGCCGACACCGGCCGGGCAGGGTCGGCTACCGGGTGGGCAGGGTCGGCCGACACCGGCCGGGGCACGCTGGCGCTGGGACCCGAGGACGGGGTGGCAGTGGGTGTCGCCGGCCGGAGCCACCGGGGGGTGGCCGGGTGTGGCCGGGCCGCTGGTCGACGCCGAGCGGCGCCTCAGCTCCCTGGCCAGATGGCTTCCGGCGGTGGCGGCGATCACCGCCGTGCTGTCCGGCGCCATGTTCCTGGCCTACGCCGACGCCTACGCCTCCCTCATCCACTGGTTCCGTCTCGCCTGGGACGCCGCCCAGACCCGCAGCGTGGCGCCCCCCGTCCCGACACTGCCGGCGACCCCGGCCACCGTCGGCGAGCTGGCCGGGCTGGTGCAGGTGGCGGTCGACGTGCTCTTCCTGGTGTGGCAGCACCGGGCCGCCTCGGCCGCCCGATGGCTCGGCCTGCCGGCCCGCCACACCCCGGCATGGGGCGTCGCCTTCTGGTTCATCCCGGTCGCCGACCTGTGGTGCCCCTACCAGGCACTGCGCGACTGCCTCCCGCCCGGCCACCCGGACCGCCGCCTGGCGCTGTGGTGCTGGCTCGCCTACCTGTGCTCCATCGGTGCCGCCGTCGGCCTCGAATTGGTCGGCCCCTTCTCCCGGCCGGCCGGCATCGTCCTCCTGGGAGCGGTCGCCGCCCTCTGGCTGGCGGTGGCGGCGCTCGGGCACCGGCTGATCAGGTCCACCGGTGCCGCCCACCGCGCCCTGGCCGGCGGCTGAACGCCGGGCCGGCGACCTCAAGACCGGCCGAGGTCTGACCATGACGCTCACGGACGACGCACCGTTCACCGACACCGAGCTCGCCGAGCTCGCCTCCTCCCGCCTGGGCCGGTTGACCACCGTTGACCCCGACGGCGCCCCCCGGAACAACCCGGTCGGCTTCACCTACAACGCGGCGGGGGGAACGATCGACGTCGACGGGCTCGACATGGGTGCCAGCCGGAAATTCGACAACCTCGGCACCAATCCGCACGTCGCCCTGGTCGTCGACGAGCTGGTGTCGACCGATCCCTTCACCGGGCTGCTCAAGGAGCGAGATGGAGCACGCTCTCTGCGGTCGTCCAGTCGGTGGCGATCGCCTGCTGGGCGGCGGCCAGCGTCGACTGCCCGGAGCACACCGCCGACCGAAGGCGGTCCTCGACCCCGTCCTTGGCGTTGATCCCGAACCCGTCGGTCGAGTCGAACTGCGACGGGGAGCCGGCGTCGGGCTCGGCCCACAGGTTGCGTACGTCGCTCGACCCACCGAGCTCGAGGGGCACGAGATGGTCGAGCTCGTACTCGGACACCGATCCCGGCGATCCGTAGGCAGCCATGGACCGGTACTTCGCCGGCTCGGTCAGCGACTCGGGAGGACGGACCGACGACGTGTACCCGGACCGGCAGATGGTGGAGCCGATGTCGGCCTGGGTCACCGCCGTGTCCACGGCGCCGGGCGTGCAGCCCGGATCCGGCAGTGCATAGCCGTCGGCGGCGGTACGGTACCGGCACGTGCCCGGAGCAGGCGTCACCCCCTCCAATCCGCCCTGGCTCCACCCGATGCCGGTGTAGACCAGCGCCGGAGTGGAGGCCGGCGCCGCCGGCGCACCGCTTCCGAAGAACGGTGCGTCGAAGCTGAAGATGCCGCCGTCGGCGGCCACCAGCCAGTAGCCGGAGGTGCCGGCGGCCATCCCGGTGATCGGCTCGGCGAGCACCTGGCCGCCCATCGACCCCCGGAACGGCAGCCCGAAGCTGAACACGCCGCCGTCGGCGGCCACGAAACGGTAGCCGGAGCCGTCCGGCGCCGGCGCCATGCCGACGATGGGCTCGTTCAGCGCCTGGCTGCCGGTGGACCCCAAGAAGGGCGCGTCGAAGGCGAAGATGCCGCCGTCGGCGGCCACCAACCAGTAGCCCCCGGTGGCCGCGTCGCCGGCCATGCCGACAACCGGTCGGTTCAGCGGTACCGCACCCATGGACCCGTCGAAGCGAGCATCGCCGAAGGCGAAAACGCCGCCGTCGGCGGCGACAAGCCAGTAGCCGCGACCGTCGGAGGTCGCCGCCATCCCGACGATCGGCTCGTTCAGGTGGATGCCGCCGGTCGACCCGTAGAACGAGGCATCCCCGAAGCTGAAGATGCCACCGTCGGTCGCCACCAGCCAGTAACCCTGCCCGTCCGTGGTGGGCACGATCCCGACAACGGGCCGCTCGAGCAGGCTTCCGGCCATTGACCCGAAGTTGCCGGCGCTTCCGAAGTTCAAGACGGCACCGTCGGAACGGGCGATCCAGTAGCCCCCGGCGGTGGAGGCCATGGCGACCGCGGCGCCGGGTCCCTCATCCGTCAGGGGCGCAGGGACGCCGCCTGGAGCCACGGCCGAGCCGCCCGCGATCGCCGCCGCCGGGGCGGTGGCGCCGATCGCGGCCAGGGACGAGGCGACGACCAGCCCCGCAACCGCCCCTCTGGCCATCCGGACTGCTGCCTTCCCTCGACCGGCCACCGGCCCTCCGCTCCCGTTCGTCCCGACCACCCGTCCCGGACCCGCTCCGACGCTCCGACGCTCCGACGCTCCGACGCTCCGAAAGGTAGGTCGGGGTTGTGACCGGCAAGGGCCCGAGCAGGTGGCGACGGCCTGGTGGCGGCCGACGGGTCCGGCCGAGGGCTCCGGGCCACCGCCGACGACGGCTGCCGCGCCGGGCCGGTGACCGCGGGCGCAGCGGGCCGATCAGGTGAAGACCACGGTACGGACGCCGTTCACGAGCACCCGGTCCTCCAGGTGCCACCGGAGCCCCCGGGCCAGCACGGTGCGCTCGACGTCCCGTCCCACCCGAACCAGCTCCTCGACCGAGTCGGTGTGGTCGATGCGACGGGTGTCCTGCTCGATGATCGGACCCTGGTCGAGGTCGGCCGTCACGTAGTGGCACGTCGCCCCGATCAGCTTCACCCCACGCTCGAACGCCTGGTGGTACGGCTTGGCGCCGGCGAACGACGGCAGGAAGCTGTGGTGGATGTTGATCATCTGCCCGGCGTAGCGGGCGCACAGCTCGGGCGGGAGGATCTGCATGAACCGCGCCAGGACGACCACGTCGGCACCGGCATCGTCGACCAGCTGCCCGATCCGTGCGAAGGCGGGGCCCTTGTCGTGCGGGTCCACCGGCACGTGGTGGAAGGCGATGCCATGCCACTCGACCACGTCACGCAGCGTCTCGTGGTTCGAGATCACCCCGGCCATGTCGCACGCCAGGTCGTTGCTGCGCCACCGGTACAGGAGGTCGGCCAGGCAGTGCTCCTCCCTGCTGACCAGCACCACGACCCGCTTGCGCACGTCGGTGTCGGTGACCCGGTACGTCATCGACAGCTCGTCGGCCACCGGGGCGAACCGATCGGACAGCTCGCCGGGGCCGAACGGCAACGACTCGGCGATCATCTCGATGCGCAGGAAGAAACGCCCGGTCGAGAGGTCGCCGTGCTGGGCCGCCTCGAGCACCCAGCCGCCGTGGTCGGCGATGAAGCTCGAGGCGGCGGCCACGATGCCGACCCGGTCCGGGCAGGTGATGGTGAGGACGTAGCGGCGCACCACCATCCATCTTTGCCGATGGCGTGACCGGTGGCGTCCCGGCCGTCGGCGGCGATCAGCCGGGCCAGGACGCTGGCGGCCCGCCGGCCAGCTGGGCGATCACCTGCCGGGCGTACCACCGCCGGAACCGTCGCAGGGTCGGTGAAGAGGCCAGCGTCAGGAGGGCGCCCGCCTCGCAGTAGCTGTCGGCCTCGTCGAACCGATCGGCCATGTGGAGCAGCATCTCCCAACCGGTGGTCGGGACGGCGAGCACCAGGTCCACCGACGTCTCGCCCCGCTCGACCGCCCGCTCGACCTGGGCCCGGAGCCCTGTGGTGGCGGTGCTGAAGGTGGTGCGGAGCTCGTCGGCCAGCCTCAACAGGCGCCGGGGCACCTGATGGCGCTCGGCGTCCCGCCCGCTCGACTCCACGATCAGGGCGAACTCGCGCATGACGGCGTCGTTGTGCTGCTCGGCCTCGAGGTACACGGCCACAGGTAGGCCGTGGATATGGATCTCCACCAACCCGGGCCTCACCGGCGGAACCCCGCCGTCGGCCGCCGCATCGTGGCCCCCGCCACCGGCTTCGCCACGAGCCGCCGCCGCCCCGCCGGCCGCCGCCCCGCCGGCCGCCGCCCCAACCACGAACCAGACCACCTTGCCGTCCTGCGAGCGGAGGACACCCCAGCCGTCGGCCAGGTGGGTGAGGAGGTGCAGCCCGCGCCCCGTGTCGGCGTCGGGCCCGTAATGCTTCAGGATCGGCGCGGCGGCGGCCCCGTCGGCCACCTCGAGCCGCACCCCGCCGCGCTCGGGTACGAGCCGGAGGTCGACCGTGGTGGCGGCGTGGAGGACGGCGTTGGTCACGACTTCGGACAGGAGGAGCTGGACCGTCTCGACGGCGCTCTCCGGCCACCCGCCGAGGGCAGCCGCCGCCCACTGCCGGGCCTTCCCCGCCGCCGACGGCTCGGGTGCGAGGCGCAACGAACGGGCGGGCATCACCCCGCCGCCCTCACCTCCCCCGGCCCGGTTGCCACCCCCGCCGCCTTCGCGCTGTCCGGTCGGCTCGGCGCCGCGTTCACCCGGAGATCATCGCACAGCGCCGGCCGGCGGCCCAGGATGCCGCCGCCCGCTCCCCGTCCTCCGTCCGGCCCGGGCCCGGCTCGAGCAATATCAAGTAGCTTGACAGTCATCGTGCCCTGGGCCAGACTCGCCCGATGGTCGGCGGCGGGGACGACGGGGACGACGGGCAATCTGTGGGCGCGCGGCTACGGCCAGTTCGGCTACCTCAATGGTTCGGGCGGGGTGCTCGGCTCGGGTTATTCGACCGGCGGCGGCG
>JBOGGE010000111.1:0-6648 GCA_050743865.1 Acidimicrobiales bacterium | reverse complement strand
GGCGGGCCGCGCCGCCACATCGGCGACGTCGCCGCGACCGACCACCCACGGGCGGCGGAGCGGCGGCAGGCCCTCCCCCGGCGCGCATCCCGGCCCCGAGGTGTCGTAGAGCCGTACCGGCGGGTTGGGGGTCGAGCCGCCGCCGGCATCGGGCGTCGGCCCGAGCACCACCTCGGTGAACGGCACCCGGATCCCGGGCGTCGTCCCCTCGACATAGATCTTGTGCCGGCCGCGACGGCGCGGGGTCCCGGGCTGGGGACGGTCCTCTTGGTGGGGACGGTCCTCTTGGTGGGGTGGCGTCGACGGCGAGCGCGGTTCCACGGCATCCTCCCTTCGCCGGCATTACCCGGAGCAGGTTCGACGGTCGGCGCGCGGTGAGCGCCCTCTCAGCCCGGTCCGTCCGAGCTCCCGTGCGCCCAGCTTCGCGCGTCGGGCCGGCCGGCGAAAGACCGGCGCGCTCGAGACCGCCGGGATCCTGGCTGGCGCCGTCGTCGCCGGCCTCCCCACGTTTGCCGGCGTCGGCGCCCGGGTAGCACGTCTCGACAGGATGGCTCCCGGGCTCTCGCGCTCCGTGCGCGGCCTCCGGCGGTGAACCCGCTCGAGACCGCCGGGATCCTCGCTGGCGCAGTCGTCGCCGGCCTCGTGGTGCACCTGCTCCTCTTCAGCGTGCTCCGCCGCGCCGTCGCCGGGCACCGGGCCTCTGCCGAGCACTCGTTGGTGGCCCACGTCGAGCTCCCTGGGCGCGTGGTGTTGCCGCTCGTCGGGCTCGAGGTGGCGCTCGGCGCCATCGGCCTGGCCGACCCGGTCGGCACCATCCTCGTCCACCTCGTCGGGGTGCTCCTGGTGGCCTCGGTGGCCTGGCTGGTCGTCGGCAGCACCTACGTCCTCGACGACGTGATCCTCGCCCGCTACCAGATGGACGTGGCCGACAACCTCCGATCGCGCCGCATCGCCACGCAGATCCAGGTCCTCCGCAGGGTGGCGGTGGCGGTGGTGGCGGTGGTCGCCCTGGCCATCGTGCTGCTCAGCATCCCCGAGGTGCGAGCCGCCGGCGCCGGCCTGCTGGCCTCGGCCGGCGTCCTCGGGGTCGTGGCCGGCATCGCCGCCCGGCCCACCGCGACCAACGTGGTGGCCGGCATCCAGATCGCCCTCAGCCAGCCGATCCGGGTCGACGACGTGGTCGTGGTGGAGGGGCAATGGGGGAGGGTCGAGGAGATCGCCCTCACCTACGTGGTGGTGCGGGTGTGGGACCTGCGCCGGCTGGTGCTGCCCATCTCCTACTTCGTCGAGCAACCATTCGAGAACTGGACGCGCTCGACGGCCGACATCCTGGGATGGGTGTTCGTGCAGGTGGACTACAGCGCGCCGGTCGACGCGCTGCGGCACCAGTTCGAGGACATCCTCGCCTCGTCGCCCCACTGGGACGGCAAGGTCGGCGTGCTCCAGGTCACGACACTGGGCACCGAGACGATGCAGCTCCGGGCACTCATGAGCTCGGCCGACAGCTCGCGGTCCTGGGAGCTGCAGTGCGAGGTCCGCGAGCGGCTCGTCCAATTCATCCGGGACCGCCATCCCGGGGCGCTGCCCCATCTTCGGGTCCGCCCGTGGGCGGGACCGGCCGGCGAGCCGGGCAACGGCCACGCCCCCCACCACTCGGAGGTTGACGACGCCTCACCCCGAGACGGCCATCGGGGAGGCAGCTGACCGTTAGGACGAGCGTCCGGGCGGGCCGTCAATCGCCGTTGGGCGACGCCGGCTCCCCCGTCTCGGCGACCACGCCCGCTCGCACCAGGTCATCGATCTCGGCACCGGTCACGCCGAGGGCGCCGAGCACGTCCCGGGTGTCCCGGCCGATCGTCGGGGCCGGACCGCGCACGACGGCCGGCGTCCCCGAGAGGGTGAACGGCGCGGCCAGCGTCTCGAACGGACCGGCAACTGGGTCGTCCACCTCGGCGAACATTCCGTTGGCCCGGGCCTGGGGATCGGCGACCAGGTCGGGCAGCTCGGCCACCGCCGCCCAGATGATGCCGGAGTCGTCGAGCGGACCGGTCCACCCGGCCGCCGGGCGGGCGGCGAACACTACGTCCAGCTCGCCGACCAAGAAGGTGGCGTGCTCGAACCTGCCGGCCGACGTGGCGTACCGAGCGTCGTCGGCCAGGTCGGGCCGCCCGACCGACCGGCAGAAACGGGACCACAGCCCCTGGTCCTGGGCGGAAAGGCTGATCCACACCCCGTCGCCGCACCGGTACCTGGTGTTGAGCGGGCTGATCGGCTCGGCCCGGCCCCGCTTGCGCGGCTGGACCCGGTCGACCAGGGTGACGGCCACGTCGCAGCCGATGGTCCACGCCGCCGTGCGAAGGAGCGACGTCTCGACCACCTGGCCCCTCCCCGTCCGGTCCCGGACACGGAGGGCGGCCAGGATGCCGGCGAGCAGGGCCAGTCCCGTCGGGTGGTCGCCCTGGCCGGGCCGGAAGGCCGGAGGTGGCTCGTCGGGCTCGCCCACCAGGCTCATCAACGCGCCGCGCCCGAAGAAGGTGGTCAGGTCGAACCCGGTCCGGTCGGCCGCCTCCCCCGCCGTTCCATGGGCGGTGACGACGGCGTACACGAGGCGGGGATCGGCCGCCGTGAGCTGGTCGGGCCCCAGGCCGTACCGGGCGAGCCGCCCGGGGAGGAGGTTGGTCAACAGCACGTCCACCCCGGACGCCAGGCGCCGCACCAGCGCGCTCCCCCGGTCGTGAGCCAGGTCGACGGCGACCGAACGTTTGCCGCGGTTGTCGAGATGGAACGGGACGTCGGCGGCGACCAGAGCAGCCGGGGCGGCCCGGCGGTTCGGCTGCCGGAGCTTGCCCCGCATGGCGTCCCCCGACAGCGGCTCGACCTTGACGACGTCGGCGCCCAGGTCGGCCAGTAGGGCCCCGGCGCTCGGCCCCGCCACCCAATTGGCGATCTCCAGGACCCGGACGTCAGCCAGGGCCGCCGGGGACCGGGACCGGGCGGGGGACCGGGAACGGACCGGGGACGGGGAACGGACCGGGGACGGGGAACGGACCGGGGACCGGGACCGGACCGGCGAACGGGTCGGCGCCGCCCCAACCGAGTGCTCGGTAGAGCTCGACCCCTCTCCCGTCGTTCCCGTTCCTGCCCTTCCCGTGCCGTCGATGCCGCCATCGTAGGCCGGGGTGCCCGGCGCGACCCGGGCGCCGCCGTACCATGACCGTTCACGAGCGTCGAGGGGGGCCAGAGGGAGAGCGCACGGGGCCCGGCGATCCGCCGGCCCCGGGGGCGACGGTTCCGCCGGGACATCCAGGGGCTCCGGGCGGTCGCCATCCTGGCCGTGGTCGGGTACCACGCCGCCGTGCCCCGGATGGGCGGCGGCTACGTCGGCGTCGACGCCTTCTTCGTCATCTCCGGGTACCTCATCACCGGGCTCCTGCTGGCCGAGCTGGGCGAACGGGGGGCGATCGGCCTGGCCGCCTTCTACGCCCGGCGGGCCCGTCGCCTCCTGCCGTCGGCCGTGCTCGTCGTCCTGGCCACGGTGGCCGCGTCCGCCGTGCTGCTCCCCCCGCACCGGGCCCAGGACGCCTTCCGGGACGGGCTGGCGTCGGCCCTCTACGTCGCCAACTACCGGTTCGCCATCGAGTCCACCAGCTACCTGAGCGCCGGCGCCTCGGCCTCGCCGTTCCTCCATTACTGGTCGCTCGGCGTGGAAGAGCAGTTCTACCTCGTCTGGCCGGCGCTGATGGCCGCCGCCGCCCTGGCCTGGCGGGGCAGCCACGCCTCCCGGCGGGGGCCGGCGGTGGCGCTGTGGATCGTGGGGGCGGCGTCGCTCGGCTTCTCGCTGTGGTTGACCCGGGCTGACCAGCCGTGGGCCTTCTTCTCCCTGCCCAGCCGGGCGTGGGAACTGGCCGCCGGCGGCGCCCTCGCCCTGGCGGCCCCCCGTCTCGAACGGTTGCCACGAGCCGCGGCCGCCCTGATCGGCTGGGCCGGGCTGGGCGCCATCGGCTGGTCCGTGGTGGCCTTCACCTCGGCCACTCCGTTCCCGGGCACGGCTGCCATCGTCCCCGTCGCCGGCGCCGCAGCCGTCGTGGCCTCGGGTTGCGTGCGGCGTGCCGCCGGCCCACAGCTCCTCCTCGACCTGGCGCCCTTCCAGGCCATCGGCCGCATCTCGTACACCTGGTACCTCTGGCACTGGCCGGTGCTGGTGCTGGCTCCGGCCGTCGTCGGCCACCCGCTGACCCTCGGCGGCCGCATGGCAGCAGTGGCAGCCAGCCTCGTGCTCTCCGTTCTCACGACCCTCGTCGTCGAGGATCCGATGCGCCGGGCGCGATGGCTGGCCGGGCCCGGTCGGGGGCTGATCCTGGCCGGCGTGACCAGCGTGGTGGCGGTGGCCAGCATCGCCGCCGCCGTCGCCACCCTGCCCGCTGCCGTCGGATCCGGTCACGCCCGACACGAAGCCCTCGCCAGCGGCCACCTGCGGCCACGGTCCACCCCACCGCCGCCCGACCCGCTGGCGGCGGCCCAGCGGGAGGCGAGCACCCTGACCGCCCAGGTGCAGGCGGCGGTGGCTCGATCGGTGACGACCCGCCAGGTGCCGGCCAACGCCGATCCATCCCTGACAAGCGCCAGCACCGACGAGGCGGCCCCCTTCGTCGACGGATGTTTCGACGATTTCACCGAGGTGAGCGTGAACCCGTGCGACTACGGCGACACGGCGTCGGACCGGACCATGGTGCTCTTCGGGGACTCCCATTCCCTCATGTGGTTCCCCGCCCTCGACGCCGTGGCCGACCAGCAGGGCTGGCGCCTGGTGGCGGCGGCCAAGGCGACCTGCCCGCCCCTGGACGTCCACGTCTTCAGCCCGGATCTCGACGAGTGGTACACCCAGTGCACACGGTGGCGGCAGGCCGAGCTGGCCAGGATCCGGGCCCTGCACCCGGCGCTGGTGGTTCTCGGCTTCTCCCGGGAGTACGGCATCACAAACGACCACGTCGTCGTGGACGGTCCGGCCTGGATGCAGGGCCTCGCCCGGATGGTCACCACCCTCAAGGAGACGGGCGCCCGGGTCGTCGTCCTGGGCGACGTGCCCTACCCGTTCCAATCGGTCCCCGACTGCCTGGCCACGCACCTGGGCAACGCCACCGCCTGCCTCATCCCCCGCGCCGCCCCGCACTACAACGTCCCGGGCATCACCCAGGAGCAGTCGGTCGTCACCGCGGCCGGGGGCGGCTACGTCGACACCGACCCGTGGTTCTGCGCCGGCGCCGTGTGTGCCGTCATGGTCGAGAACATGGTCGTCTACCGGGACGACAACCACATCACCGCCACCTACGCCACCTGGTTGACCCCGGTGATCGAGGCCGACCTGGCGGTGGCGACCGGGCTGCTCGTGCACCCGCCGACAACATCGACCGGATGACGCACGAGGACGAACCGCAGGAGGCGCCGGGTCCCTACGGCCTCACCTCGTAGTAGAGGTTGGCGGGATCGTCGAAATCGTGGACGGTGAACCGGGTGAACCCAGCCTGGCGGCACATCATCTCGGCCAGCCGGCGATCGAAGCCGAGCGTGCCGAGACCGGCGCCTCCGGGCTCGGAGAGACCGGACGACATGCAGGTGGCGACCGAGGTGGCGTACATCATGGCCAGGAGAGGATTGCGAAGGTTGTCCTCCCAACGGGGGCCGCAGCGGATGTCCTTGATCAACCAGGTTCCCCCATCGGCCAGCGCTCGCTTGATGGCGGTGATGGCCTCGGCCGGCCCAGGCATGTCGTGCAGGCAGTCGAGCGTCAGGACCAGGTCGTACGGCGGAGTGGCCGGAAGCTCCGCCGCCTCGGCCACGTGGAGGTCGACGTTGGTCAGGCCGGCTTCGCCGATCTTGGAGCGGGCCCGCTCGATGGCGTGGCGGGAGATGTCGAACCCGTCGAAGTGCGAGCGGGGGAACGCCTCGGCCATGGCCAGCAGGGCAACGCCAGCGCCACAGCCGACGTCGGCCACCCGTGCGCCTGCGTTCAGGTGCTCCAGCACGCCTCCCATCGCCGGCAGGATCCGCGGGACGAGCGCCAGCCGGCACCACGGTCCGAGCGTGCGCTCGACATGGTGGGCGGCAGACGGGCCAAGCTCGTCATAGGAAAGGCCGCTCCCGGTGCGGAAGGCGTCCGCCAGCCGGTCGACAACCCCGGGCACGGTTGCCGACCCGCCGAACGCGCCTGCCGCGAACCACAGGCTCTCGGCGTCGGCGAGGACGTGCGAGGCGTCGGGACCGAGCT
This sequence comes from Acidimicrobiales bacterium, assembly GCA_050743865.1. Taxonomy (GTDB): domain Bacteria; phylum Actinomycetota; class Acidimicrobiia; order Acidimicrobiales; family RAAP-2; genus DAHUZJ01. The sequence goes on along the minus strand of JBOGGE010000111.1, from coordinate 383 downwards.
CGAAAGTCTCACCGTCGGTCGTGGCCAGGAGCCCGGCCGCGCCCTGGCCCCGGAGCCATTCCAGGACCCAGCGCTCGTGCAACCCGGTGCGGACCGCCAGCGCCGCCGCCGTCAGGGGCCCGGCGCCGGCCATCGCCACGTAGAGACCGAGGCGGTCGCCCAGGTGGATCATCAGGGAGACCATCTCCCCTTGCTTGTACTGCCACACCCTGAGCGCGTAGCGAGCGGTGGCGTCGGACGAGGTGCCCGCCTCTCCTCCGCTGGCGGCGGGCAGCTCGGCTGTACCGTCCACGTCGACGTACTAGCACGCTCTGGCTGCCTCCACCGTCGCACGATCCGGCGGCGTGCCGGAGTGCCGGAGTGCCGGAGTGCCGGAGTGCCGG
>JBOGGE010000110.1:0-9095 GCA_050743865.1 Acidimicrobiales bacterium | reverse complement strand
GAGGAACTGGTGCTCTTCGACGAGCCAGACGTCGGGGCGATGCTCGCTCACGCCGAGCGGGATGGGCGCCTGGGCAGCGAGCTCGGTACGGCGGTTCCTCTGGCCGAGGCCGAACTGGCGCCAGTCGTCGTGCAGCCGGCGAAGGTCGTGTGCGTTGGGCTCAACTACCGGGAGCACATCCTGGAGACGGGGCGAGAGCTTCCGTTGTTCCCCACGCTGTTCGCCAAATGGTCGGACTGCCTGATCGGTCCTGCCGACGAGCTGATGCTGCCCACCGACAGCACGTTTGCCGATTGGGAGGCGGAGCTGGCGGTCGTGGTGGGCAGGACGGTGCATCGCGCCACCGAGGAGGAGGCGCGGGGGGCAATTGCCGGGTTCACCGTGAGCAATGACGTGACCATGCGGGACTGGCAACGCCGGACCCTCCAGTGGCTCCAGGGCAAGGCCTTCTATCGCAGCACTCCGCTGGGTCCGATGCTCGTCACCGGTGATGAGGTGGGACACGGGCACGATCTCGCCGTCACCTGCCACGTCAATGGGGACCTGGTCCAAGCGGCGCGGACGTCAAGCCTGGTGTTCGACCCGGTGGCCCTGGTGGCCTATGCCAGCCGCATCGGGCCGCTCCGTCCCGGTGACGTCATCCTGACCGGTACGCCGGGGGGCGTGGGGGAGCGAATGAGCCCGCCGCGCCATCTGCAGCCGGACGAGGTGCTGGTGACCGAGATCGAAGGTCTGGGGCGTTGCGAGAACCGCTGCACCGTGACATCGGCAGTGCCGTCGACAGGCGTGGGAGGCGGCGTGCCGACCTCCGTGGCCGATCAACAGCCGGCCTGAGGCTCGTGGTGGCGTCTCGCTCACGTGCTCCGGTTGGCGGTGAGGCTGGCCCGTTCCACCGGCTGTCGCAGCGGCTGCTCAGTGCGACGGCGCGCTGGGTGCCGAGTAAGCAGCCGCAAGCAGCCATTTGCTCGGCTCGCTGAGCCGAGTCCCTCGCCGCCATACCGCCGCCAGCTCTCGCGTCAACGCCAGCCCGGCCACCGGGAGCTCCACGAGGTAGCCCGTGGCAACCTCGGCGTGGATGGCCAGCTCGCTCAGCACGGCCGGTCCGGCCCCGGCGGCCACGGCGCACTTGACCGCCTCGTTCGACCCGAGCTCCAAGAGTGGCTCGGCGCGTTCTCCGCCGAGAGCCTCTTCGAGGGTGAGTCGCGTTCCCGACCCGTGCTCGCGGACGACGAGCGGCGTGCGGGCCAGCTCGGCGCGTTGCAGGGGCAGGCGCCGGCTGGCCCACGGGTGGCCGGGGGCGACCACCACCGCAAGTCGGTCCGTGGTGACGGGACGGGTGCACAACCGGGGGTCGACGTGGGGGCCTTCGACGAACCCGACGTCGGCATGGCCGTCAAGGACCAGTCCCTGCACCTGCCTGGAATTGGCCACCTGCAGGCCGATGTGCAGCTCCGGGTGCGCCGCCCGGGTCTCGCACAGCCATCGCGGGATGAGGTGCCCGGCGATCGTCACGCTGGCCGCGACCCGCAGATCGGCCTCGCCCCCGGCGCGGAGCGAGCCGGCGGCAGCCTGCAGGTGGCCGACGGAGTCGAGCACCTGCTGAGCCCACCCGGCGACGGCCTGACCTTCGCCGGTCAGCTGCGAGCCGGATGCGGACCGGTGCACCAGCGACAGCTGCAGCTCCCGCTCCAGGCGGCTGAGCCGCTTGCTGGCTGCTGGCTGGCTGATGCCGGCCCGATGGGCGGCGCGCCCGAGGCTGCCCATGACGCCGATGTCGACCAGCAATTGAAGGGAGGGAAGGTCGGGGAGTTGGGGCGGCTTTGTCGTCAGCCCTGTCATAACTGCCAGCTATGTGCCGATAAGGGTTTGCCGTCTAGCTGCCGACCGTACGACGGTTGAGGATGGAAGGGTGAGGTATGGGTTCGCGATCGATCAGCGTACGTGCATCGGCTGTCACGCGTGTACGGTCGCATGCAAGACCGAGCACGAAGTGCCGGTGGGGCAGTTCCGCACCTGGGTGAAATATGTCGACAGCGGCACGTTCCCAAATAGTACCCGTTCGTTCGGGGTCATGCGCTGTAATCACTGCACCAACGCGCCGTGCATCAAGATATGTCCGACGGGAGCGTTGTTCAAGCGGCCGGACGGCATCGTCGACTTCAATGCCGACGATTGCATCGGCTGTAAGAGCTGCATGCAGGCCTGTCCGTACGACGCGCTCTATATCGATGCGGACACGCATACGGCGGCGAAGTGCAACTTTTGCGCCCACCGGGTGGATGCCGGGCTGGAACCGGCATGCGTGAGCGTGTGCCCGACGCATTCCATCTGGGTCGGGGATCTCGATGACGAAGAGTCGGGGATCGCACGCCTGATCGGGTCGAACGTGACGGCGGTGCGGGGGCCGGAGCACAACACCGAGCCGAACGTGTTCTACCTGGGCGCCGATCAGGCGGTGTTGGATCCGCTGGCCGCCCCGGTCGACAAGACCTACCTTTGGGCGCGGCCGGACACCCAGCGGCTGCGTGCTGCCGTCGACCTGGCGTCAACGGCGACCGAAGCGCGCACCACGCTGAACACCGCCCACGACCGTCCGTGGGGGTGGCGGGTCATCGGCTACACCTGGACCAAGGGGGTTGCGGCCGGCGTGCTCGCCCTCGCCGGCGTGGTCCAGTTGCTGGCGATGTCGCTGGGCGTCAGCCAAGCGGTGGTACCGGCGACCGCCCTCGGGCTGGCGGCGATCACGGGCATCCTGTTGGTGTGGGACTTGAAGCGACCTGAGCGGTTCCTGTACATCTTTCTCAAGTCCAATCTCAGCTCGTGGCTGGTGTGGGGCGCCTACGCCCTCACCGGGCTCTCCGCCGTGGCGCTGGTCTGGCTGCTCACCGTGCTCCCTGGGATCGGTGGCGGGTTCCGGGACGTCCTGGCCTGGCTGGCGATCTTCATCGGGGCGATCGCCGCCGGCTACACCGGGCTCTTGTTCGGACAGGCCAAAGGTCGCGATCTCTGGCAGTCGCCGCTGCTGTTCTGGCACCTACTGGTTCAGGCGACCATGGCCGGGGCTGGGGTGCTGCTGGTCCTGGCGGCCATCGCCGGGAGCCCGGTCGAGACGGTGGCGCTCGTCGTGCGCGTCCTGGTCGCCGCAGCCGCCATGCACCTCGTGGTGCTGGTCATCGAGCACGCGGGCCGGCATGGCACCCGCCACGCACAGGTGGCGACCCGCATCATCGCGCGTGGCCGCTACGCCCGGCTGTTCTGGGCGGGTGCCGTCGCCCCGACCGTGATCTCCCTGGTCCTGGCGGCGGCACTTGGCTGGGACGGTGGCGGCGTGACGCCGGCCATGGTCGTCGCCGGGTTGCTGGTCCAGGTGTCCGTGCTCGCCTACGAGACCGTGTTCGTCTGGGCCGGGCAGGACGTGCCCCTTTCATGACTCACTACGAAGGTACGCGGAGCGTCTGTGGTGAATGGATGGGGGTGGACCGGTGACGGAAGGGCCGGAGCGTGATCGGGATGCGACAATGATCCTGCCGGGGGATCGGCACCACGAGGGACTGCGCAACTTCCCACCTTGGGAGACCTGGGACCACCATGTCGCCTACGACGCCCGGGCCCATCCCAGAAAGGTGCCGCACGAGTACATGCTCGTGCCGACGACGTGCTTCAACTGCGAGTCGGCGTGCGGGCTGTTGGCGTACGTCGACAAGAGCGATCTGAGCATCAAGAAGTTCGAGGGCAATCCGGCCCACCCGGGCTCGCGGGGACGCACCTGCGCGAAGGGGCCAGCCACGATCAACCAGGTCAACGACCCGGAGCGGATCCTCTATCCGCTCAAGCGCGACGGCGAGCGCGGCAGCGGCAGGTGGAGGCGCATTCGTTGGGACGAAGCGCTCGACGACATCGCGGCGCGCATTCGCGGCGCGATCGTCGACGGCCGTCGCAACGAGATCATGTACCACGTGGGCCGGCCAGGGGAGGACGGGTTCGCCGAGCGTGTCCTGGCCGCGTGGGGCGTGGACGGGCACAACAGCCACACCAACATCTGCTCCGCCGGCGCTCGGTTCGGCTACGGGTTGTGGGCGGGCTATGACCGGCCATCTCCTGATTACGCGAACGCCAAGGTCATACTCCTCATTTCAAGTCATCTCGAGAGCGGGCATTACTTCAACCCCCACGCGCAGCGGATCATGGAAGGGAAGGTTGGCGGCAACGCGAAGCTGGTCGTGCTGGACCCGAGGCTGTCGAACACCGCCGCTCACGCCGACTTGTGGATCGCGCCGTGGCCGGGGAGCGAGGCGGCGATCCTGCTTGCCGTTGCCTCCTACCTGCTGCGCACCGGGCAATTCGACCGGGCCTATTTGCGCCGATGGGTGAACTGGCCGACCTACATGGCCCGGCTGCACCCGGAGCTGCCCGGTGACGACTTCGACGTGTTCGTGCAGGAACTGACCGGCGACTACGCCCGCTACACCTTCGAGCTGGCGGCGACCGAGGCCCAGGTGCCGGTCGAGCAGATCGGCGAGCTGGCCGAGACCGTCGCCTCGGCTGGCACGCGGCTCGCCGCCCATGTGTGGCGTGCGGCCACCGCCGGCAACCTCGGCGGCTGGCAGGTCGCCCGCTGCTTGTTCTTCCTCAACGTGCTCACCGGCAGCGTGGGCACCGAGGGCGGGACCAGCCCGAACGGCTGGGACAAGATCGTCCCGGCCGCCGCCTGCATGCCCGAGGGGCCCGACACCTGGAACGACCTCTCCTGGCCGGCCGAGTACCCGGTGAGCACGAACGAGATGTCGATGCTGCTGCCCCACCTGCTGGCCGAAGGTCGCGGCAAGCTGGACGTGTACTTCTCTCGCGTGTACAACCCGGTGTGGACCAACCCCGACGGGTTCAGCTGGATCCGGGCACTGTGCGATCAGTCATTGGTCGGTTGCCACGTCGCGTTGACCCCGTCATGGTCGGAGACGGCGGCGTTCGCCGACTACGTGCTACCGATGGGCCACGGTCCGGAACGCCACGACACCCACTCCTACGAGCAGTACGCCGGCACCTGGATCGCGTTCCGCCAGCCCGTCCGCCGCGTGGCGATGGAACGACTGGGGATGCACGTGTCCGACACTCGCGATGCGAACCCTGGCCAGGTGTGGGAGGAGAACGAATTCTGGTTCGAGTTGTCCTGGCGCATCGACCCCGACGGCTCACTGGGCATCCGGAGGTATTTCGAATCTCCCTACCGACCGGGCCAGAAGGTCACGGTGGACGAGTACTACCGGTGGATCTTCGAGAACGAGGTGCCTGGGCTGCCGGAGGCGGCCGCCGCTCGGGGCCTGGCACCGCTGGAGTACATGCGCAAGTTCGGCGCTTTCGAGATCTCCCACGATGTCTATCGAGTCGACGAGCGGCCCGTGACCGCCGAGGCGGCCGCTGGTGCGGTGGCGGACGAGCGTGGGGTGCTGCGCAAGCCGGTCACCCTTGACTCCACTCCGCCCCTGGTCGGCGAGGCTGGATCGATCGGCCTGGTCCACGACGACGGGACCGCCACCTTCGGCTGGCCGACCCCGTCGCGGCGACTGGAGCTCTACAGCGAATCGATGGCGGAGTTCGGCTGGCCCGACCAAGCCACGCCCGGCTACATCCCCTCCCACGTCGCCCGGGCCAGCATCGATCAGGACGCAGGTGAGCTCGTGCTGCTGCCGACGTTTCGGATCCCCACCCTGGTCCACACCCGTACCGGCAACGCGAAGTACCTCACCGAGTTGAGCAACACCCACCCGCTGTGGGTCAACACGACGGACGCCGCTCGGCTGGGGATCGCCACGGGGGACCTGGTGCGGGTCACCACCGAGATCGGGCACCTGGTGGCGCACGCCTGGGCCACCGAGGCCATCCGGCCGGGCGTGGCCGGCCTGTCGCATCACATGGGCCGTTGGCGAACCAGCGAGAGCACCGGATCCCGGTGGGCGATGGGGCTGGTCGACCTGAGCCACGACGGCAATGGCACCTGGCGGCTGCGGTACAAGCAGGGCATCGCCCCGTTCGTCAGCACCGACCCTGACAGCTCCCGCATCGACTGGTCCGACCCCGGAGTCCACCAGAACCTCGCGTTCGCCGTGCACCCCGATCCCCTGTCGGGTGCGCACTGCTGGCACCAGAAGGTCCGCATCGAGCCTGCCCATCCCGGCGATCAGTACGGAGATGTCGTCGTCGACACCGTCCGCTCCCGCCAGGTCTTCCACCAGTGGCTGGCTCTGACCCGGCCGGGACCAAGTGCCTCGGGGCTGCGACGACCCGAGTTCCTCATGCGCCCGGTCAAGCCCCGCCGCGGCGCGTTTCGAGCACCGATCACGTCCTGAGCGTCCCGGAGGTCGGATGGCCGGGCCGTCTGGGTATCTTGCCCACGTGGCTGCCCTGATCGAACGAGGATCCCATCGAGGCGTCGGCGGTGGCTGACCTGGCTGACGCCGTCGTGGTCGGTGCCGGTCACAACGGCCTGGTGGCCGCCAACCTCCTGGCCGACGCCGGCTGGGACGTGGTGGTGTGCGAGGAGCAGGACACGCCCGGTGGGGCGGTGGCCAGCGCCGACTACCTGGGGCCCGGCTACGTCGCCGACGTCTGCAGCGCCTTCTACCCGCTGGCGGTCGCCTCACCCCACATCCAAGGCCTCCACCTGGAGGACCATGGCCTCGAGTGGTGCCATGCCCCAAGCGTGCTGGCCCATCCCCTGCTCGACGGGCGGGCCGCCGTCATCTCGCGTGAGCCCGAGGAGACGGCCGCCGGCCTGGATGCCCTCGGGCAGGGCGACGGTGATGCCTGGCGCCGGCTCTGCGGACTTTGGGACGAGATCGGCCATCACCTGGTCCGAGTCGTGATGGACCCGTTCCCCCCGCTCCGATCCGGAGCCAGGCTGGCCGGGCGCCTGGGGCTCGCCGGTGGGCTGCGCTTCGCCCGCTTCTCGCTCCTGCCGGTCCGGCACCTGGCCGCCGAGGAGCTCCGCGGGCCCGGCTCGTTGCTGATCGCCGGCTGTGCGCTCCACACCGACCTCACGCCCGAGTCCGCCGCCAGCTCGATCTACGGTTGGCTGCTGGCCATGCTCGGCCAGCAGGTCGGGTTCCCGGTGCCGAGGGGAGGTGCGGGAAAGCTGGCCGAGTCGTTGGTTCGACGCCTGGAGAGCGGGGGCGGCCGGATCCGCTGCCGGTCAGGGGTGCGCTCGATCGTCATCCGCCGGGGCCGGGCGGTGGGCGTGGTCACTTCCGGCGGCGAGGTCGTGAAGGCGCGGCGGGCGGTGCTGGCCGACGTGGCTGCCCCGATCCTCTACGGGGGGCTGGTGGGCTGGGACCAGTTGCCGGCCCGCCTGCGGGACGACATGAGCAGGTTCGAATGGGACGACGCCACCGTGAAGGTCGACTGGGTCCTCAAGGGGGGGATCCCGTGGACGGCCGAGGGGGCCCGCCAGGCGGGTACCGTCCACGTGTCCGAGGACCTGGACGAGATGACTGCGTACGGTGCCGACCTGGCCAGAGGACGGGTCCCGGCGCGTCCCTTCGTGCTGGTGGGCCAGATGACCACGGCCGACCGCTCCCGGTCCCCGGCCGGCACGGAGGTCGTGTGGGGCTACTCGCACGTGCCCCGTGAGGTGCGGGGAGATTCGGGGGACGGCGGCATCGCCGGGCGCTGGGACGAACACGAGAAGGAGGCGTTCGCCGCCCGGATCGAGGCCCAGATCGAGCGATTTGCGCCCGGCTTCCGCCAGCGCATCGTGGTCCGGCACATCCTGGCTCCACCGGATCTCCAGGCTCACGACGCGAGCCTGGTCGGCGGGGCCATCAACGGGGGCACCGCCGCCCTGCACCAGCAGCTCATGTTCCGGCCCACGCCCGGGCTCGGCCATCCCACGACGCCGATCAGGGGCCTGTACCTGGCCTCGTCCTCGGCCCATCCCGGCGGCGGGACCCATGGGGCCTGTGGCGCGCACGCAGCCCGGGCCGCGCTCAATTTGGAGCAGGGCGCCCGCCGTCTGTTCACGGTGCCCGCCGCCAGCGCGGCTCGTCGCCTGGCGGGCCAGGGCTGAGCGCCGAGCGCCCGGCGCTGTGCGCCGCGCCATCCTCCTGGGGCGGGGGTATGCCGCCCCGGGACACGACATTGGCCGTTGGCGCCGGCGACAAGCGGGACTACAATTCTCGAGATGGCGCCCGCCGGGGCCATGGTCGGCATCGGCGGCGGGCCATGATCGGTCGGGTGCACCCAGACCGACCGCCACTTCACTCGTCGGCTGCGGGCCCCGGGCCCTGGACGAGATCGGCAATTTCAGCGCCGGATGTCGGCAACGGACGCTATGAAAGGAGCCGGTCATGGTCGAGAACCCGGACCGACGGACGTGGCAGGCTCTCGAGGCCCTGGTCGAGGCGGGCCTGGGGGCGGGCGTGGCGGCGGTGGCGGCCCGTGGCCGGCGCCTCGTGCTCCGCGTCCTCAGGGGCACCCTGAGGTCGTCCGGTCCCTCGGTCCCCACGCCTTCCTCCGCCTGCTTTGCCCGGATCGAGGGCACGGTCGAGAACCAGAGGGTCGGCGCCATCGTGCGCCAGGACGGTTCCGTGGCCGGTGACCGGCCGCTCCTCGATCGGGCCCGGCTGGTGGCGTCGATCGGGGACACCTTCGACGGCGGTCGGCTCCCGGCCGGCGTCGGCACCGATCCGTTGCCGAGCGCGCTGACCCTGGTCCGGGCGTGCGACCGGGTCCAGTCGGTGCAGATGGTGGTGCCGGCTGCCGGCCGCCCCTCTCGCTTGCACCCCGTGGGCCAAGGCATACCTCCCGGCCGGGGCGCACCCCCCGGCCAAGGGGTCCGGGCGTCCTGAGCCGGCCGGCCGGAGGAGGTCCTAGCCCTGCTCGGACGACCCGCGGGCCGTCCCGGCCAGCACCGGTTGGCCCGGAAGCTGCGGCCCGGACGGGCCCCGGTCCGCCTGGTGGCCCGGCCACCAGGCGCGGTGCCCGATCATGGCCGTGATGGCCGGGGTGAGGAACATGGCCAGGACGCAGGCGGCCACGACGATCCCGAACGACACGGCGAAGCCCATCTGGCTCAACGTGCTGCCGCCGGCCAGGATGAGCGA
>JBOGGE010000109.1:0-1956 GCA_050743865.1 Acidimicrobiales bacterium | reverse complement strand
GCTGGCACCCCTTCTCAGCACCGACATGTCCGCCTCCAGCGCCATCACCCAGGAGCTCCTGGGATGGAAGCCCGTCCACCCGGGCCTCATCGAGGACATCGAACGCGGCCACTACTTCAGCTGATCGATCCACACGATGGGTGCGGGAGCCACACGGTCAACATGAGGCATGAGGCAACGAGGTAGGGCGAGGTATCTGCACCGATGTCGCCGATCAGCGCAGGAGTCGTGTCGAGCGCATAGCTCTGCGACCTGACCGGCGTGCGGATTTCAATCATCAGGCACTGGCTCCGGGGTCCCGGTGAGGAGGATGAGCTTGCCGTGGGCGCGGTTCGTCTGGCTGACCTCGAGCGCTGTCCTCCAGCCCTCGAGGGGGAACGTCCGGGCGATCGGTACCGTGAACCCGCCGCCGGCGGCGAGCCGAGCGAACTCGGCGAGCCCGTCGACCCGTTGGGCCCGGTCTTCGTGGAAGGTGTCGCGAGCGCCGAGCTGTTCGGCAGCGGCGAAGTCGGAGACCGTGAGCACCCGTCTGGGGTCCCCCCCGGCGATCTCCACGAGCGCGGGGAGCGCGCCGCCGACCGGGGCGGTATCGAGGACCAGGTCGACGGGAGCGTCGCTGATCGCCCTCACCCGTTCGACCATGCCGTCCCCGTACGAAGTGACGGTGGCGCCAAGCTCGCGCAGGTGGCGGACGTAGGTCGCTCCAGCCGTGGCGATCACCCGGAGGCCACGGTGGAGCGCGATCTGCACGGCGGCGTAACCGACGGTGCTCCCGGCTCCGTGGACCAGGATCGTCTTTTCGGGGTCGAGCCCGAGCCAGCTGAGGTGCTGGTAGGCGGTGTCGACCGCCATCGGCAGCGCGGCCGAGGTCGAGGCCGGCGGGGACGAGGACCCAGCGGTCCATGACGGCGTGCTCGGACGCACCTGCGCTCGGGCCCCCGGCCCAGTCGGCGGTTCCGAGCACGAGGTCGCCGATACCCACGTCGGTGACGCCGTCGCCGACGGCGTCGACTGCACCGGCCACGTCGATGCCGATGCCTCGTGGCAGCTCGCCAGGGAACAGGCCCCGACACAGCGCCCAATCGGCCGGGGCGAGCCCGCAGGCGTGGACGAGGACGCGGATCCGGCCGGTCCCCGGCATCGGCATCGGCACCGTCTCCAGGTGCAGCACCAAAGCGGGCTCGCCGTATTCACGGAAGCACACGGTTCGCATCGTCTCGGTCGTCGAATCAGAGCCAGGCATTGGGGTGGTCCCCGTTCTTGTGCGCCAGGGCGACGCCTCCGCGCGCCGGCTCTTCGTGCGCGGTGCTCCGCATGAACTGGCGTGCGTAACCATGCACGGCGCCGATGTTGTGCTGCTCTGGCAAAGAGACGTCGCGGACCGACACCGGCTGGAACGGAGGGACCTGATCGCGGGGTTGGGCGCCGTAGCTTCGAGCGTGCCGGGCCCCCATTCCCCGCTGAACGGCGGGTCGTAGCCCGGTGCCGAGCGGAAGGTGCCCGGCTGCCAGCCGCCCCCGTGTTCTCGGATCTCGGTCCCGAGCGTGTCGCTATCCCGGTAGGTGCGGTGGATCTTCATGATGTGCCTCTCTCCCATGGACCACAGCCGAGTTCGCAGCCGCTCGTTGCCCTCTGGTCATTCCCGCCCCGTTCGCTCAAGCTGCATCGCGGTCGTCGGGACGGCGTCGGCCCACGATCCCTGCGCCGCTCAGCGCGCTCACGGCCAGGCCAGCCTCGGGCTGTCCGGGGATGACGCTCACTGCCTGGGGCTCGTTCGGCGCCGGGCTCTCGATCGCCACCTGACCGTTGGGTTCAGAGGAGAGCCGGCGGAGCCGGGCGAGGAGTGGCGGCGAGTCCCATCCCGGCTCTTTGCCGCCGAACCAGGTCTCGAGCGCCGGTGCGACAGGTTGCGCCCCGCCCAAGGCGTAGAGACCGACGGCGACGACCGCTCCCATG
>JBOGGE010000108.1:0-10451 GCA_050743865.1 Acidimicrobiales bacterium | reverse complement strand
GCCAGTTGCCGATCGGCTACCGGGACAGAGGCTCGCTTGGGCGGAGGTGTCAAAAACCAAGGTTTTGAGATAGCAGGTAACGCACGCCCCGCCGAGGCGAACATCTGTTCGATTCCGTGTCGGAGGGGGGACTTGAACCCCCACGCCCTTGCGGGCACCAGCCCCTCAAGCTGGCGCGTCTGCCTATTCCGCCACTCCGACGAGAGGGTCGATGCTAGCGCGCCCGTTCGTCCTGGCAGCCCCGCTACGGCTGGTCGACCGGGGGCTGATTGGCCTTAGCCCGCGGGCTGGTGGGCGGCACCCTGAACCCCCATGTGGCGACGGTGGTGAGCAGGTTGGGACCGTCGGCTCCGGGGTCCACCCCGCCGACGGCGCTGGACCAGGCGACGACGGTCGGCTCGGTGAAGAGCGGCAACGCCACCATCTGCTCCCACAGCAGCATGTCGGCCTGGGTGTAGAGCGGGCCGGCGATCACCGGGTTGAGCTGTTGGGAGGCCTTGACCAGCAGGTGGTCGAGCGTCGGGCCGTCGAAGCCCGTCCAGTCCTGGGACCCCCCCTGGCCGGGCATCCCGAGCAGCTCGGTGTACCAGGCGATGGCTGTGGTCGTGTACGGGGTGGCGTGCAGGGGCAGGAGCGCGGCGTCGGCCGTCCCCGAGGTCAGGGCGGCGCCGGCGGCGGTGGCGGTAGGGGTGTCGGTCACGGTGGCGCCGATCCCGGCATCGGCCAGCTGGTGGACCAGGATGGTGGCCGCCTCGGCCGCCCAGGGGTCCCCGGCGTCGACGGCGACCCGGAGGACGAACGGCTCGCCACCCGGCAGCTGCCAGGTGCCGTCGATGCCGCGCAGGTCGCCGGCCTGGGCCAGGAGGCGGTCGGTCGTCGCCAGGTCGGCGCCGACGGGGAACGGCTGGGACGGCGTGGGGGTGGTCGGCAGGGTGGTCGTCGTCGAGCCGACCTGCCCGGCGATCTGGAGGGGCAGTTGGCGGGGCGAGGGATACCCGTCCTGGCCCTGGGAGTAGAGGTGGCTGGCCGCCGGGACGATCGAGGTGTCGGCCCAGCCGGCCACCTGGTCGACCATCTGCTGGCGGTTGACGGCGTGGGCCACGGCCTGGCGGACGGCCAGGGTGGAGGTGATGGGCGAGGTGGTGGACAGCTCGAGCTGGAGCAGTGTCGTCGACGGCGATCCCTGGCTCTCGATCGACGGGGAGCCGGTCACGCGTTCGAGGAACTGCTGGTCGAAGCCGCTCGGCAGGGCCACCTGCACCGTGCCGTTGGCCAGCCAGCCGGCGAGCTGGGCCGGGCCGCTGGCCGTCTTGATCACGATGCGGTCGAGGTTGGGTGGCTGCTCCCACCAGCGCGGGTTCTTCGACAGCACGACCTCGTGCCCGGGGACCACCCGGCTGATCATGTACGGCCCGCCCGAAAGGTCCACCGTGGGGTCGACCGTGGTGCAGGCCGGGTCCCAACCGACCTTCTCCATGACGTGGGCCGGCAGGAGGTCGTCGAAGAGCGACTGCCAGTCGGCGTAGGGCGTCGTGAACACCACGGTCACCGTGCGCCCGTGGCCTGATGGCTTCACCGACTTGATCTGCCGGTAGCCCATGAGGGTGCCTGTGGTCCCTGTGGCTCCGGGCAGCGTTGTGGGAACGGCCGAGTCCGTCCCCGCCGGGCCAAGAAGCCCGGCCGACACTGCCGCCCCCGGGGTGCCGGGCGCGCCGCCGCCCGTCGTGGCTGCCCCCAGCGGGCCCTGCACGCCCCGCTGGCGCTGCCAGGTGTAGACGAAGTCGGCGGCGGTGATGGGCCGCCCGTCCGACCACACGGCCTTCGGGTTGAGGGTGTACACGACCGTCTGTGGATTGGTGCTCTGGAGCTCGGCCTGGTTGATGACGGCCGAGTCGTAGACCGGCTGGTCCTTGCCGTTGACGGTGAAGGCGCCGGGGAGCACCGGGGCCAGCACCAGGCGGTCGGCCCACGTGTCGCCGGCGGCCGTGCCCGGATTGCAGCCGGTCGGCGCCCGGTCGATCCCCACCGTCAGGGTGCCACCGGTCCCCACGACCCACGGGATGGTGGTCGAGGTGGCGTCGGCGCCGCCGCCAGCGCCACCGGCGGCGCCACCGGCGGCTGTCCCCGGGGCGGAGGCGTCGCCGCAGGCCGCCGCCAGCAGGGCCAGGGCGAGCAGGCCGGTCCAAGCCGCCCGGCGACCGAGGCCCGGGCGGCGGGCCAGCCGGGTCACTGCATCCGGAGGTCGAGCGTGAGCGTGGCGAGCGTGAACACGACGGCCACCGTGACGGTGATCCGGTCCAGGTTGCGCTCGACCACCGTCGAGCCCTGGGCGGCGGCGCCCACGCTCCCGCCGAACATGTCGGACAGCCCGCCGCCCTTCCCGCTGTGCATGAGGATGAGGAAGACGAGGGCGATGGCCGACAAGGTCTCGATCACGATGTAGATCCACGTCAGCACGAGGATCCCTCCTTCGACAAGGGGTCTCGGCCGCCCCCGGCGGCCACCGCGGCCATCCCGGAGAGGCGCAGGAACGGTACCAGGCCCCCGGGCCGGCGCGGTAGCGAGGACGCTGTCGCGGGGCTCACCGGCGGCGAGAGGGCAGGGCGGCGACACCCCGGACGATGTCGACGAAGGACGCCGCCTGGAGGCTGGCCCCCCCGACCAGCAGGCCGTCGACGTCGGGCTCGGCCACGTACCCGGCGGCGTTCTCACCGTCGACCGAGCCACCGTACTGCACCCGGACGCCGGACGCCGCCCCGTCGCCGGCCAGGTCGGCGACGACAGTGCGCAGGAACGAGCAGGCGTCCTCGGCATCGACGGTCGTCGCCGCCGCCCCGGTGCCGATGGCCCACACCGGCTCGTAGGCGACCACCATGGTGGCCACCCGGTCGGGGGGCAGCCCGGCCAGCGCTCCCCGGAGCTGGCCATCGAGGACGGCCTCGGTGTGCCCGGCGTCGCGTTCGTCCCCGGTCTCGCCGACGCAGCAGATGGGCACCATCTTGTGGCGGAGCACGGCCTGCACCGTCGCCGCCACGGCCGCGTCGTCCATCCCGAAGAGCCGGCGGCGCTCGGAGTGGCCGACGATCACGTAGCGCACCCCCAGGCGGGCCAGCATCTGCGGGCTCACCTCGCCGGTGTAGGCCCCCTGGTCGTGCGGGGAGCAGTGCTGGGCGCCCAGGGCCACCGGGGTGCCGTTGCCCTCGACCACCGTCTGCACGGTGCGCAGGTCGGTGAACGGCGGGTGGACCGACACGTCGACGCGCTCCACGTCGGCGGGGTCCAGGCGGAGCCCGAGGTCGCGGACGGCATGCAGCGCTTCGATGTGGTCGTGGTGCATCTTCCAGTTGCCGCTGACGAGCGGCCGGCGTGCGGCGCCGGATGGCGGGGAGGCGGTCACGGGGAAGGGATGGAGGCTGCCGGCGAGTTGGAAGCAGCACGCAGCGCAGCCAATCCGGGGAGATCGCCGTCCTCTACGTATTGGAGCGACGCGCCGCCACCGGTCGACAGGAAGTCCACCCGGTCGGCCAGGCCCAGGTGGTCCAGGGCGTTGGCGCTGTCCCCGCCGCCGACCACGGTGAAGCCGGGGCAGCGGGCGACGGCCTCGGCCACCCGGCGGGTGCCTCCGGCGAAGCGCTCGTCCTCGGCCACCCCGAGCGGCCCGTTCCACAGCACGGTGCCGGCGCCGGCGATTGCCTGGGCGAACTTCTCGGCCGTGGCCGGGCCGATGTCGAGGCCCCGCCAGCCGTCGGGGAGGTCCGTCCCCATCACCTCGGTGCGGCCGCAGGGGGCGGCCCCGGCGGCGCCCCCGGGCTCGAGGGCCACCACGTCGGCCGGCAGGAGCACCCGGACGCCGCTGGCCAGCAACTTCCGGCAGTCCTCCAGCCGGCGCTCGTCGACCAGGGAGGCGCCCACCCGGTGGCCGCCGGCCAGGAGGAAGGTGAAGGCCATGGCCCCGCCGATGGCCAGCACGTCGACCTTGGCGGCCAGGGCCCGCAGCACGCCCAGCTTGTCGGCCACCTTGGCCCCGCCGACCACGGCCACGAACGGGCGTGCCGGCTCCTCGAGCAACCCGCCCAGGATCGCCACCTCTCTGGCCAGGCACCGGCCGGCGGCGCTGGGCAGGCGCCCGGGCGGACCGACGACGGAGGCGTGGGCCCGATGGGTGACCCCGAACGCCTCGTTGACGTAGGCGTCCTGGCCGTCGACGAGGGCGGTGACGAAGGAGGGGTCGTTGGCCTCCTCGCCGGGGGAGAAGCGGAGGTTCTCCATGAGGGTGACCCCCGGGCACAGCTCGTTGAGGCGCTGGCGCACCGGGGCCATCGTCCAGCGGGGGTCCGGAGCACCCGGCGGCCGTCCCAGGTGGCTGCAGGCCGTCACCCGGGCGCCGCCCTCGAGCAGCCAGCGCAGCGCCGGCAGTGCCCGGCGGATCCGGAAGTCGTCGTCCACCTCGGGCTCGCCGTCGCCGCCCTCCTCCAGCGGGACGTTGAAGTCCACCCGGACGAGCACCCGCTTGCCGTCGACGGGGGGCAGGTCCTCGAGCAGCGGGAGGCCCCGCAGCGGGCCGGGACGGGACGGGCCCTGACGGGACGGGCCCTGACGGGACGGGCCGGGAGGCTCCCCGGGACGCTGCGTCGGCAGGGCCCGGGCGGCGGCGCTCACCGCTGCTGACCCTCGCCGCCAACCACCATCACCAGGTCGACCAGCCGGTTCGAGTAGCCCCACTCGTTGTCGTACCAGCCCTGGACCTTGACCAGCGTGCGGCGGCCACCCAACGGTTGGACCATGGTCAGCCCGGCGTCGAAGGTGCACGAAGCCGGGCTGCCGATGACGTCCGACGACACCAGCGGCTCCTCGCTGTAGACCAGGATCCGGTCCAGGGGTGGGGCGCCGGCGGCGGCGGCGAATGCCCGGTTCACCGTGGCGGCGTCGAGATCCCCTTCCACCACGGCGGTGAAGTCGGTGATCGAGCCGACGGGCACCGGCACCCGGAGGGCCACCCCGTCGATGCGCCCCTTCATGGCGTCGATCACGAGGGTGGTCGCCTTGGCGGCGCCGGTCGAGGTCGGCACGATGTTGATGGCGGCGGCCCGGGCCCGCCGCAGATCCCGGTGGGCCAGGTCCAGCAGGTTCTGGTCGTTGGTGTAGGCGTGCACCGTCGTCATGAGCCCGCCGGCGATGCCAAAGGCTTCGTCCAGGACCTTCACCATCGGCGCGAAGCAGTTCGTCGTGCACGAGACGTTCGACACCACGACGTGGCGGTCAGGATCGAAGTCCCCGTCGTTGACGCCGACCACGAAGGTTGCGTCGGCGTCGCCCGACGGCGCCGAGATGACCACCCTGGTGGCGCCGCCCTTCAGGTGGCCGGCGGCGGCCGACCGGGAGGTGAACCGGCCGGTCGACTCCACCACCACCTCGACCCCCAGGTCCCCCCACGGCAGGTCGGTCGGTTCCGGCTGGGCCAAGACCTTGATCCGACGGTCGGCGACCACCAGGTCGGCGCGGTCGACGTGCACCGGTGCCCCCAGGCGTCCCTGGGTGGAGTCGTACCGCAGCAGGTGGGCGTTGACCTCGGGCGAGGTCAGGTCGTTCACCGCCACCACCTCGAGATCCGCCTCCTGGTCGAGCGCGGCCCGGAGGAAGCTGCGGCCGATCCTCCCGAAGCCGTTGATGCCGACCCGTACCGTCATGTCGTCTGCTCCTCGTGGTGTGACCCCGGCCGGTTGCTCATGGCAGCAGGTCCGACAGGGCCCGGGCAAGTCGCGCCGGATCGTGGACCAGGCCGTTGGGCCCGGCCAGCGGCCGGTCGACCAGTGGGGCCCCGGGCGATCCCGCCGGCATCCCGGCGGTGGAGTCGTAGAGCACCACGTCGACCGTCACCCCGTGCGCCCTGAGGGCCGCCACGTGGTCGGCGACGTCGTAGCCGGCCGTCTCCGGTGTCTGGGGCCGCAGGTTGCAGACGTAGACCCGCTGGGCCGGGGACGTGGCCACTGCTCCGGCGATGCCCGGGACGGCGGCGGCGGCCAGCACGCTGGTGAACAGGGAGCCCGGGCCGATGACCACCTGGTCGGCCTTCCCCAGCGCGGTGACGGCGTCGGCCGGCGGGACGGGGGCCGACGGCACCAGCGACACCCGGCGGATGCGGCCGGCCTGGGACACCGCCACCTGCCCGTTCACCTCGCCGCCGTCGCCCACCGCGGTGAGGACCACCCTCTCGGCGGTGGCCGGCAGGACACGGCCCGAGCACCGGAGGAGCGCCGCCGCCTCGTCCACCCCGTCCACCAGGTCGCCGGTGGCAGCCACCAACCCGGCCAGGACGAGGTTGCCCAGGGCATGTCCGGCCAGATCCCCGTCGGTGAACCGGTGCTCGAACGCCCGGGCCAGCGCCGAGCCCTCGTCGGCCAGGGCCACCAGGCACTTGCGCATGTCGCCCAGGGCGACCACGTCCAGCTGCTCCCGCAGCCGCCCGGTCGATCCGCCGTCGTCGGCCACCGACACCACGGCCGTCACCTCGCCGGCATAGCGGCGCGCCGCCCGCAGGGTGACCGCCGTCCCGTGGCCGCCACCGAGGGCGACGACCCGCATCAGGACCCTCCGACACGCCGGTTGTACTGGGCCAGGATCTGGCCGACCTTGGCGGCGGTCGACGAGATGGCCTTGGCCGGGGACACCCCCTGCTGGAACATCGCCTCCTCGCCGGCCAGCTCGGCCTGGCGCACCTGGGGGTAGGGCCCGATGACGGCGCCGGCCGTGGCGGCGGAGCTCCCGCCGTCGACCATCTGGGCATAGGACACCTTGTACCCCGGGTTGGACTGCCACAGGCCCTGCACCGTCGGGGTCTTGGTGGCGGACTTGCGGATGGGGATGTACCCGGTCCCGGCCGCCCACGTGGCCTGCGACGCGGTGCTGTCCAGGAAGGCGATGTAGTCCCAGGCGGCGGCCTGGTCGAGCGTGGGCACCCGGTTGGAGATGTAGAGGGCCGAGCCGCCGGGTTCGATCCCGCCCTTCTTCTTGGTGCTGTACACCGGGAACGGTGCCACCCCCAGCTGCACGTTGGGGTAATTCCCGGAGGCCAGCAGGGCGGTGACGGTGCCGAGGACGGCCGAGGTTGTGATGCTCATGGCGTACTTTCCGGCCCCGATGCCCAGGAGGTTGTCGTACTGGCCCGTGCCCTGGGCCAGGTTGGTCGTGGCGTCGCCGCTCCGCACCATCGGCGCCAGCTCGGCCCAGATCTTGCGACCGGTGGCGGTGTCGAAGGCGGCCTTGGTGGCCCGGCCGTGCTGGCCGTTGCCGTTGTTGACGAACAGCTGGTTGGCGGTGGCCAGCCAGGTCTCCAGGTGCCACGGGTCGAGCTTCAGCCCCATGCCACTCCCGTGGGCCTTCAGGACGGCGGCGTCGGCCACCATCTGGTGGAGTGTGGCGGGAGGAGCCGAGATACCGGCGGCGGTGAACGCCAGCTTGTTGTAGATGAGGACCGGCGTCGACAGGGCGAAGGGCATGCCGACCTCAACCCCGTTCACCTTGTAGGCGGCGAGCACCCGGGGGATGAAGTCCGACGTCTTGTAGTGGGCGGCCTTCATGCACGCCTGGGCCGGCAGGACCGACCGGGAGTCGACCATCCCCTGCAGGTCGATCCGTGTGAGCTGGACGACGTCGGGGAGCTGCCCGTTGGACAGGCCGGCTTGGTACTTTGTCCAGGTTGTTGTGTAGCTCTTCTGCTGCACCAGGTTGACGTGGACCTTGGTCTGGGACGCGTTGAACTTGTCCGTCAGTGTCGTGAGCGTCGTCCCATTGGCCTGCACCATCGACTCCCAGAAGTCGATGTCGACCGTACCGGAGTGGTGGGCGAGGGCGGGGAGGTCGCAGGCGGTGGCCTTGGCTGCCATGCGGGTCGCCGCCCCGACCGGCGAGGCTCCCACCGCCGGCGAGGCTCCCATGGCGGCCAGCGCG
This sequence comes from Acidimicrobiales bacterium, assembly GCA_050743865.1. Classification (GTDB taxonomy): domain Bacteria; phylum Actinomycetota; class Acidimicrobiia; order Acidimicrobiales; family RAAP-2; genus DAHUZJ01. The sequence continues at coordinate 2,504 of JBOGGE010000108.1, read as the reverse complement.
CTGAGCGCGGCCACGGTGGCGACGCCGGCCCGGGCGAGGGGGATGGGTAGGGGTCGGGCCCTGGCCCGGTGCCGGCGGCGGTCGCTCATGAGGCCAGCCTGCCATCTCGCCGGGCCGCCGGGAAGCCATGTCGCTCCGTCAAGGGCTCGGCTCTTACTTGACGGCGCCGGCGGTCAGGCTGCGGACCAGTTGCTTTTGGAACACGACGAGGAGCAGGAAGAGCGGTGCGGCGGCGATGAGGGTGCCGGCCAGGCTCACGTTGATCAGCTGGAGCTGAGTGCCCTGGAGCAGCTTCAGCCCGATCTGCACGGTGCGGATGCTGTTGTCGTCGCCGGTCACCACGAGTGGCCACAGGTACTGGTTCCACGCCGTCAGGAACGAGAACACGGCCAGCGCCGCCAGCGCCGGGCGGGCGAGGGGGACCGCCACCCGGAGGAGGAACCGCCAGTGACCGTAGCCGTCGAGGGCGGCCGCTTCCTGGAGATCGCGGGGGACGCCGAGGAACGCCTGGCGCAGGAGGAAGGTGCCGAAGCCGGTGGCCAGGAACGGCACGGTGAGCCCGGCGAACGAGTTGTACCACCCGAGGGCACTGACGGTGGAGATGTTGGTGACCAGGGTCACCTCGAACGGGATCATGAGCGTCGCCAGGAACACGATGAACAGTGGCCGCCGGAACGGGAACCGCAGGAAGGCGAATGCATAGGCGGCCAGCACCGAGGTCACCATCTGGCCGGACACGATGACGGCGGTCTGGATGGCGGAGTTCCGCAGGTACACCCCGAGGTGGCCCTGGCCCCAGGCCGTCGGGTAGGTGTGCCACTGCGGATGGCCGGGGAAGAACGGCGGCGGCTGGTGGGCGAGCTGGCTCGGCTCGAGCAGCGAGTTCACCACCGTCAGGTACAGCGGCAGGAGGACGACGACAGCGCCCACCGTGAGCAGCACGTAGCGCACCACCAGGCGGGCGGTCCGGCGGCGGCGGCGCGCCCGCTCACCGGGCATAGTGGACCCGCCGTTCGACGAACCGCAGCTGGAGCGACGTAAAGCCCAGGGTGATGAGGAAGAGGGCGATGGAGAGGACGGCGGCCCCGCCGGGTGTCCGGTTGACCTGGATGGTGTTGAGCACGTCGTAGACGAGGACGTTCACGTGCTCGTAGGCGGCGTTCGCCGGGCCGACCAGGATGTCGATCTGACCGAACGTCTGGAAGGCGTAGATGGTGGCCACCACCACGCCGAAGAAGAGGGTGGGGGAGAGCAGCGGGACGGTGACCCGCCAGAAGACGGTCCAGTCCGACGCCCCGTCGACCCTTGCCGCCTCGAGCACTTCCTCGGGGATCGAGCTGAGACCGGCCGACATGACGATGAAGGACAGCCCGAGGAACTGCCACACCGCCATCAGGGCCACGGCCGGCAGGGCCCAGGTCGGGTTGGAGAGGATCGGCGGCTTCGGGTCGAGGCCCAGCCACGGGAGCAGGCCGACCACCGGGTCCATGAGGGTGCCGAAGACCAGCGCCGCCACGGCCACCGAGGTGGCGACGGTGGAGGAGAAGATGACGCGGTACACGGCCATTCCCCGGAGCTGGCGATGGGCGGCCACCGCCAGGACCAGGCCGAGCAGGAGCCCGGCCGGCACCACCATGGCCACGAAGACCAGCGTGGACTCCAGGCTCTGGAGGAACCCACTCGACGTCAGCACCTGGGTCACCTGGTGCAGCCCGACGTACCGGCTGGGGAGCCCGGGAAAGGGGGGGGTCTGGTAAAGGGCCAGCCGGAAGTTCTGGGCGAACGGGTAGAAGACGAACAGCCCGAAGACGAAGAGCGCCGGGACCAGCATGAGGTAGCCGAGGGCCGCCTCCCGGATCCGCCGGGAGCGACGCGTCACGTGCCCGGCGGTCACGAAGCGGTCTCGAGCCGGCGGCCGGCCTCGGCGTCGAAGAGGTGCACGGCGCTCCCGTCGATCGACAGGCGGACGGGCTCGCCGTTGGCCGGCCGGGGGCGCCCGGCTTCCTGGCGCACGACCACACGGGTGCCGTCGGCCAGCTCGCAGATGACGTGGACCTCGGCGCCGAGCAGCTCGACGATCAGCACCCTGGCGCCGACCGTGCCCTGCGGGCTCACTGCCAGCCCCTCGGGCCGGATGCCGACGACCAGCGACGAGGCGTGGGCCGCCAGCCGTGCGGGCTCGCCCCCGAGCTCGATCGTGCCCCCGGGGACGGCCACGGTGGCCCCCTCGTCCGGCCCGGGGCGGACGGCGCCGCCCACCAGGTTCATGCCCGGGCTTCCCAAGAAGCCGGCGACGAACGTGTTGGCCGGCCGACGGTAGAGCTCCTCGGGCGCCGCCACCTGCTGGAGCACGCCGCGCAGCATCACGGCGATGCGATGGCCCATGGTCATGGCCTCGACCTGGTCGTGGGTGACGTAGAGCATGGTGGACGCCAGCCGTCCCTGGAGGGCCACGATGTCGGCCCGCGTCTGCACCCGCAGGGCGGCGTCGAGGTTCGAGAGGG
>JBOGGE010000107.1:0-18130 GCA_050743865.1 Acidimicrobiales bacterium | reverse complement strand
GTCTCGCTGTCTCTGTGTCACAGCCGGCGCTCAGGCCACTGACGACGACTCCAGAGATTATCGAGAACGATGTGGGTTGGGCTGGTGCCGGTGTGACGACGACGCGGTAGCTGATCGAAGCGCTCGTGGACGGCACGCAAGATGTCGCAGCCAAGGCCGGGCTGGTCAATACGGCCGACGACGTGACGCTGGCAACGACGGTGAGGGCGAACATGGTTGCCACTGCCAGTCCGAGGCTCAGGCCTCGCCGCGGGGAGAACTTCCGTCTGCCTCCCTCCTTCGGGTCGGGCCGCTCAGCCACGTCGTCCATCGTTACCCCTCCCCACTTGAGATCTGGATTGGCGAGGCCACACTGCTCTGGTCTGCTGCCGCATGCCGAGCAGCGTCGCCGCTACCCGACACCCTGCGGCCGACCGTCTGGCGACGGCTCGACTTCAGACTGAACCGGTAGATGGTGCCGTTGTCGACCACGGCATAGGTATCGCCACGAACGCCATTGAGATGTAGGAGCGGGCACTCGAGGCGACGCGCCACCTGGTCCAGTCCCGAAAAGGAGCTCAGCTGCACCACGACCAGGCTCGGTGACTCGGGCAATGCGTCGATCTCGATCAATGAGGTCCCGGGCCTGGCGGCAATGCGGACCCGCTCGTCGTCGGAGGTGACCTCCTTGAGCATCGGAAGACCGAGGAGAATACCCGCTGCCAGCGCCGCTGCCAGCACAACCAGCGAGGCGACCCGCATGTCCAGCACGGAAAGACCGAGGAACAGGGTGTTGGGCGCGCCACCCGGGACATTCACCGAGCCGCCGGCGGACAAGGTGAATTGCTTGTCCGGGGCTCCTGACGACGGAGAAGTGGCTGCCTCCGCAGGAGGCGATACCGGTGCGAGCATCGTCGCGCTGTACCTGAAGCTCGCCGACGGGTCGAAATCGGTGCGTATGGGTGAATGACCGAGCTGTCCCCGGACGTGGACCGTCGGGAGGATCGCCACTGTGTACGTCTCGCTTTGATCGACGCTGCCACTGGCCTGCGCAAAGGCGCTGGCCAGTGTCTTGAGCGCCGAGACGGGAAGCGTGCCGGTTGCGGCGAACCCACTACCGTGGAATTGGGTCACGGGCTGCAGGGGGATCGTGCGGCTGATGCCGACTCCGTTGCTCATGTGGACAACGAGCTGCTCGGTGCCGGACACTTCGGTCGGTGCGCTCGACGCAAGGCGATAGGCGTAGCTAACCTGGACGTTCGGCACTTCCCTGAGGTAGATCGGCTGGCCCGTCGAGAGGCCGGCCGCCCCGTAGATGGATGTCGCCGCCGTCGGCGCGCTGTACGACAGCCGCCCGGACTGCTGGTAGGCGACGACCGAGGTGGTGGTGGTGGGCCGGGTCCAGGCCAGCCCGGCGACGACGGCCGCACACAGTGCCACCAGAGCCATCACTAGGACGGCATCGAGCTTCCCGCCGCCGACGGCCCGGTTCGCTCGCACCGCTTGGCCGTCACGCACCATGACGATGCCTCCTCCGCCGGCGCCTGGACGCCGACCGAGGCCAGAACGAGAACAGCCAGAGCAGTCCGAGCAGGACGGCGGCGACGATCGGCGTGCGCAGGTCGAGGAGCACTTTCCCTGCACCGGCCAGGTGGAGCCATTCAGCGCCAACAATCTGGGCCTTGGTCGGCTCGTACGATGTCACCCAGCTGTTGTTGTCGCCCTTGAACACGTAACGGTTGCCGCGGATGGCGACGATGCGGTGGAGGACGATCACATGGAGCTGCTGGTTGTGGAAGGCGGCGACCTCGCCGAGGTGGTAGGCAGGCTCTCGGCGGATGACCACCAAGTCGCCGGCGTGGTAGGTCGGCAACATGCTCACGCCGTCGGTGATCGCGTAAGACATCGACCCGCCCAGCTGCTGGGGCAGCATCCCGGTCGGGATGAGCAGCGCGGCGATGACCGCGACGAGCATCAGCTTGCGGAGTGGCCTGGGCAGACGGCGCCGAGGCTTGCCGACGTCTGCCCGGGCAAGTGCCTTCTCCCCGGGTTCGCCGTCCGCTCGAGGCCTCGGGAGGTCGATGATCGTCATGCCGAGACTACGGGGCTGTGAAGCCGGAGATCGGGGAGATTTTCATCGGGTTGCCAGGTGTGTGCACGACAGGAACGTTTCCTTCGCCGGCACCGCTCGACGCCACCACGTTGCTCGCCATGTAGGCGGACCCGGCAAGAGCCAATGCGCCGATGACGGCGACCGCAATGCCTCGACGTGATCGCTTCATCGTGCGGGCCCTTTCCCGATCGGCTCTGTAATCGATGGAGCGGACGGACCATGCCGGAGTGGGAACCGAACCCGAACTGTCGGCGGTTCCCACCCCGGCCGATCCGACCGGTTACTGCTTCACTGCAATTGGACGCGGCGCTACTGAGTTGCCGTCACGTCCAGATGGTAGATTGTCGCGACACGGACCCGTGGTGGGTTGCTCGAGACCGTGCACTTTACGCTGGCGTGCCCTGTCGTCCATGCTCCAACGAGTGTGCACCTTGTTGCCCCGCCGATGTAACTGTTCTTTGTATTCGTGAAGATTGCTCGAATGTAATTCGGGGATTTCGTGTACGCCTGAGTTGCAGGTGTCGTGTTCTTACTGGCGAGTGTGAACGTGATGGTCGTGATGTAGCAGCCTGTTGTGCCGCCGCATGTCGCTCCGTTGCCTGTGTTGTAGTTCACGTTGCTGACCGTGTAGCCGGTGACGGTGCCGGAGCCCTCACCCGCACCGGTGGCCGCAACCGAGTTCGACGCCATGAAGGCGAATCCGCCCCCGGCGATGGCCGCCGCCCCGCCCCAGAGGGCGAGTCGACGAGGTAGCCTGTTCATTGGTTCAGGTTCCTTTCCTGAGTCGGCCCGCCGGCTGGATTCCTTTTCCCTGGCCGGTGGGCGCGTGGTTGCCTGGTGTCGGGTGCCGCTTCGTCACCCGGCTTCCGCCGCGACCTGACGACCACCCGTCGTCGACGGTGCCTGCCGCAGGTGCGACGAGAACCGCCACTGACGTTGTATGCCGACTCCCGGAGCACCGCATCTTCAAAATTGCAGAAATTTCGGGGGAAGCGGCGCCTGGGGGCACGATCCGGCCCGGCGGCAGGCATCTTGCCTGGCGCACGCAACCCACTTGCTCCCCCCGCCCCGGGCATCTAGAGTTTCCCCAGCCCACGAACGGGGTTGGGCCCCAGGAGGGCGGCGGAGGCGGATGTCGGTGGACCTCCCGACAGCGGAAGCGGACGCGTTGACGGCACGGATGCCGGCGGTGGACGAGGCGCCAGCCCCCGATGTCGGCGCGGGCGTGGCGATGGTCGCCGGCGACGGGGTGGGTCGTCGGCGTGGCGGCAGGGGAATCGGGAGCGGCGGGCGATCAGTGACGGCACCTGGTGATGCCTACGTCGGCCCCGACCGCCGCCAGCGAATGCCACGGGTCGTCCAGGAGCCGGGCCGGCGCCTCCTGATCGTGGTCGCCCTGGCGGTGCTGGTGTACGGGTTGGCGGTCCCGTCGGGGGTGGCGGTGGTGCTGGGCGGCCGGTCGGCCCAGGCCTCCAGCGTGGCGACCATCGTGTGCGCCATCTTCTTCGCCCAGGGTGGGCTGCTCCTTCTCCTGCGCTGGCACCTCACCGGGGACGGGCGGGCCTGCCTGCTCGGGATCTCGGCCCTCATCTACGGCTTCTTCGTCGCCCCGCTGGCCGAGGGTCTCGGGGCGCTGGGGCTCAACTTTGCCAGCCGGACGGCCGCCGCCTGGCTGGCCCACAGCCTGGTGGCGCTGGTCGCCGCCTACTTCGCCGCCCGGAGCGCCTTCTCGCCGGCGGTGGACTCCCGGCTGCGGCCGGCCCGATCGGTCGCCGCCGCCCTCGCCGCCCTCGCCGCCCTCTGCCTCGGGGCCTACGTCGCCTACCGGACGCTGCCGTTCGGCGCTCACCACGTCCTCACGGTGTCGGCGGCGAGCGTGGCCGGCCTGGCCTGGCTGGGGACGGGCGTGGTGGTCCTGGCCAGGGGCCGCCAGGGAAAGAGGGCCTCGGCCACCCTTACCAGCGCTCCGTACCTCGTCCTCGGCCTGGCCTCGGCGGCCGGGATCGTCGCCGTCTACTTCCCGGTGCCCTTCTCGCTCGACGCCACCGCCCTGGCCATGACGGCCGGCCTCCTGCTCGGCGCCGCCGCCGCCTACGGGCTCCTGGCCAACCTCTCGGAGCAGGGGGCGAGCACGTTCCGGCTCCGCTCGATGATCAGGAAGCTCGAGCGCTACCAGGCATTGGAGGAGGAGCGCACCCACGACGCCCGGGCCGCCCTCCTGGCGGTGCAGGCGGCGGTCACGGCCCTCACCCGCTACCGCGAGCGGCTGGACGAGACGTCGAGGTCCAGTCTCGAGGTGGCAGTCGACGCCGAGATGGACCGCTTGGTCGGCCTCATGGGCAGGACCACCCACGAGGACGGCAGGGCGGCGCTCTCGACCGACTTCGAGGTCGCAGAGCTTGCGGCACGGGTGGTCACGGCGGCGTCGGCGTTCGGGGTCCGGGCGCAGGTGGACGCCCCCGACCGGGACTGCTGGGCCTTCGGGAACCCCGACGACGTGGCCCGGGTGGTCGAGACGCTCCTCGACAACGCCCGGCGGTACGCGCCGGCCAGCCCGGTGACCGTCGCCGTGGCCCAGCAGGACCGGGCCGTCACCGTCACCGTGGAGGACCGGGGCCGGGGCGTGCGTGACGACGAGCGCGACCTCATCTTCACCCGCGGCGGCCGGGGCTCGGAGTCGGCCGGGGTGCCGGGGAGCGGGCTCGGCCTGTTCGCCGCCCGGCGGCTCATGGAGGGCCAGGGCGGCTCGCTCGTCCTCCGCCGTGACGCCGACGGCGCCGGGGTCGGCGCCGCCTTCGTCGCCCGTCTGCCGGCGGGGCTGGCTCCCGAGGGGGAGCCGCCAGCGATCGGGAGGGACGTGGCGGCCGTGGTGGCACCCGGCGTCGGTCGACCGGCGCCCGTTCCCCGGCGTGCCGGCGCCCTCGTACCGGCGCTGGCCGCGCCGGCCGGGATCTCGCGCGCTCGGGGCTCGGATCCATTCGAGGCGGCGTGAGCGCGACAGCCGACGCCGCCGTCGCCGTGGCGTCGCCCCCGCCCGGGGCGCCGTCGGCGCCGGCCCGGGTCCTCCTCGTCGAGGACCACTCGCTCCTGGCCGAGAGCCTCCGGATCTGCCTGGCCGGCGAGGGCTACGAGGTTGAGGTGGCTCCGATTGGCAGCAGGGAGGAGGTGGTGGCGGCCGCCCGGCGGCTGAAGCCCGACGCCGTCCTCCTCGACGTGAACCTCGGCCCGCCGATCTGGGACGGCTCGTCGCTGGTCGAGCCCCTGGCCCGGACGGGGGCGGCGGTGGTGGTGGTGAGCGGCACCACGGAGCCGGCCCGGGTGGCCGCCTGCATGGAGGCCGGGGCGGCGGGGTTCGTCTCCAAGGGCCGGTCGCTCGACGAGCTGGTGGTGGCGGTGGCCGACGCCGTCGCCCGCCTCCCGCTGATGGCGGACGAGGAGCGGGCCCGCCTGCGAACCGAGCTGGAGGCACACCGGCGGCGAGAGGGGAACCTGGCTCGGCTGACCACCCGGGAGTCCGCCGTCCTCCGGGGCTTGATGGACGGCAGGTCGGTGGCGACGATGGCGGACGACGCCTTCGTCAGTGCCGGCACGGTGCGCTCCCAGATCCGGGCCATCCTGACAAAGCTCGACGTCAATTCACAGCTCTCGGCGGTGGCCGTCGCCCGCCGGGCGGGCTGGGGCGGGAGCTGACCGGCCCAGCACGCCAGTTGGCTGCCGGCGCCGCTCCTACCCGGGGTCGACCCTGTCGCCGACCCGGGAGATCGATGGCCCCGGGGGATGGCGGCCCGTCCCTCGGGCGACCTGTGGGCCGGGGAGCCGGCGAAGAACCGCCCTGCGGTCGTGGTCTCGGTGGACGACCTGCTGGCGGGGGTCGAGGAGGAGCTTCTCGTCGTGCCCGTGTCGAGCTCTCGATCGCGCTCGCCGCTCCGGCCCCAGGTCACCACGGCGGAGGGCGTCGACCGGCCCAGCGTGGCCGTGTGCCCGGGGATCAGGGCGGTCGCCCGTGGCCGGTTCCATCAACAGGTCGGAACGGCGACGCCCGAGACGGTCGAGCGTGCCGAGCGTGCCCTGGCCACCGTCCTCGGCATCGAGCCGTCCTCGCTCGGCTGGGACCGGTTCCATCGTCGCCGTCGGGCCGTGCGGAGGGCCGCCGGCGACCGACAGTCATCGGCGCAGGGGGAGGTGCCGCTCCCTCACCAACGGCACCACAGCCCGCCGGCTTGCCCGGCGGGATGATCGGCCCGTTCCGCCCGCCGGCGGGCCAGGGCGACCCTCGAAGCGTCCGGCATCGTGACCGGTACCGGGACCAAAACCGGTGCCGCCGCGCCGACGATGCGGCGCAGGGCGCGGCGACCGGAGCCGACGAGACCACGGCCACGGGCCACGGTCCGGCATCCCTCGATGGCTGAGCGGGTCGGCACGGCACCTCCTCTTGTCGTCCCGGTGCGCCAGCTTCCGGGCGTTCCGGGGTCGTTCCCATCCTGCCGGCCGAAGATAAGGGCCACGTTGCGGCTCGGTGAGAACGGGCGAAACAGCGGCCTTCCTGAGCGACGGGTCAAGTGATAGCGAATCTCTAAGAGTGATATCATCGGGAAGGTGCGGCAGCTGATCACGAGGGTGGACGACGAGCTGGCGGATGCCGTACGCCGTCAGGCCCAGCGGACCGGGCAGTCGGTCAACGCCTTCGTGAACCGCCTGCTCCGGGTGGCCGTGACCGCTCGGGGGCCCGGACCGTCCACCCGCCAGATGTGGAAGGCGGCCGCCGTCGCCGACGGCCGGCTCGCCGAGCGGGGCCGCCGGGGTGGGCGGTCGGGATGGGAGATGCGCGCCGATGCCGCAGCGCGCACCCCGCCCGGCTACGCGGCCCGGGTGGTCAGAGAGGCGCGGGACGAGCGTGGCGGGCGGTGATCCTCTTCGTCGACACCAGCGCCCTCGGGAGCGCCTACCTCGGCGAGGAGCCGGACGGTGCGTGGGTCACCGATGTCGTGCTCCACGGCGACGATCCGGTCGTGGCCTGCGAGCTCGCCGACGTCGAGGTGGCGAGCCTTCTCGCCCGGGCACGGCGCGATGGCCGGATCGACCAGGCCGGCGTCGACCGCGTCCTGGAACTGCACGGTGCCTACACCGCAGATGACGGACCCATCGGCGTCGTCCCCGTGAACGGCGAGACGATCTGCATGGCCCGCTCGATGGTGCTCGAAGCGCCGGTTCGCACGCTGGACGCCCTGCACCTGGCGGCGGCACGACTTCTCGCCGCCGCCAGCGGTGACACCGTCGAGATCCTCACGCTCGACGGGGACCAGGCCGACGTCGCCCTGTCGCTCGGCTTCGGCCGGTACCGACCTCCCCGGGACTGATCACGCAAGTTGCGGCTTCTCGTCGCCGGGCGGCTCGTAGGGCCCGTCGTCGTCGAGCCCGTCGCCGAGCTCGGCGTCGGGACCGCCGACCGGGGGGCCCACCACGGGGAGCTGGAGGCGGAGCACCGCTCCCCCGCCGCCGTCGAGGGCCGGCCCGGCCGTCACCGTGCCCCCCTCGGCCTCGGCCACCTGGGCCACGATGGCCAGGCCCAGCCCCGATCCGGGCAGCCGCCGGGCGGCCGACGACCGGTAGAAGCGGTCGAAGATGTGCGGAAGGTCCTCGGGCGGGATGCCGGGCCCGCGGTCCCGGACGGTCACCGCGCCACCGGCGCACGTCACGTCGACCAGCCCGCCGTCGGGGCTCCATTTGAGGGCGTTGTCCAAGAGGTTGCCCACGGCCCGGGCCACCCGGTCGGGTTGGCCGCGCAGCCACGCCGGCTCCGCCGCCACCGCCAGCCGGTAGCCGACCTCCCGGACCCGGCCGTGGGTGGTCGCCGCCGCCACGGCCTCCTCCACCAGCTGGTCGAGGCGGAAGAGGACCGGCTCCCGGCGGTGCCCGTCGCCCCGGGCCAGCTCGGACAGGTCGGCGACGAGCTGGGTCAGCTCGCCCATCTGGGTGAGCAGGTCGTCCACCAGGACCGTCCGCTCGCCGGACGGCAGCTCGTCCATCCGGCGGACCAGCTCCAAATTGGTCCGGAGGCTGGTGAGCGGGGTCCGCAGCTCGTGACCGGCGTCGACCACCAGCTGGCGCTGGGACTGCTGCGAGCGCTCGAGGGCGGCCAGCAGGTGGTTGAAGGCGCGGCGCAGCCTCCCCAGCTCGTCGGGGCCCCCGGGGTCGAGGCGCCGGGACATGTCGGTGGTGGCGGCCACCTCCTCCACCGCCCCCGTCAGGTCGTTGAGGGGGACCAGCGCCGTGCGCCCCACCAGCCAGGCCAGCATCGCCGCCACGGCGACGCCGGCAGCGGCCACCCCGGCCAGCACCAGGCGCAGGTGGGCCAGCTGCTGGTCCACGCTGGAGAGCGGGAGGACGAGCTGGAGGGCGACCCGTTCGACCCGGTATGTGGCGCCGAACCCTGTGGTGAAGGGGACTGTCCCGGCGTAGACGACCAGCTCCCGGAAGGAGACGCCGCCCAGTGTGACTGTGTCGAAGTAGCCGGGGGCCCGGCCGGCGGCGACGGCCCTGACCTTGGAGGTCACCGGCGGGCGGGTGGCGCCCCCGGCCGTGAGGACGGTGCCGCCGGGGGTGACGAACTGGAAGTCGAGGCCGGGGGCGTTCGTGTGGATGCTGAGCTGCCCCGTCCGCTCGAGCGACGTCCGCGCCGTTGTCCGCAGGGTGCCGTCGATCGAGCCGACCAGCGAGTCGCGCGAGGCGACGTAGGCGGCGGCGCAGGCGCCGAGGACGGCGATCACCACCGCCACCGCCGCCGCCACCACCAGGCGTGAGCGGAAGGTCACCGGTCCCGCAGCACGTAGCCGACCCCGCGCACCGTGTGCAGGAGCCGGGCCTCGCCGCCCTCCTCGGTCTTGCGCCGGAGGTAGCCGACGTACACAGCCAGCGAGTTGGTGCCCGAGTCGAAGGTGTAGCCCCACACCCGGTCCAGGAGCACCTCGCGGGTGAGGACCTGGCGGGGGTGGCGCAGGAACAGCTCGAGCAGGTCGAACTCGATCCGGGTGAGGGTGAACGTCCGCCGGCCCCGGTGGGCCTCCCGGCTGCCGAGGTCGAGGGCCAGGTCGGCGTACCGCAGCACCTCCCCGTCGCCGTCGCCCCGTCGCCGCAGGAGGGCACGCAGCCGGGCCAGGAGCTCGGCCAGGGCGAACGGCTTGACCAGGTAGTCGTCGGCCCCGGCGTCCAGCCCCTGGACCCGGTCGTCGACGGCGTCGCGGGCGGTCAGCATGAGGACCGGCGTGTCGTCGCCGGCCGCCCGCATCCGGCGGCAGACCTCGATCCCGTCCAGGCTCGGGAGCCCGAGGTCGAGGATCACGGCGTCGGGGGCGGACGGGGCCAGCCGGAAGAGGGCGGCCTTGCCGTCGGCCTCGACCTCCACCTCGTAGCCCTCCAGCCGCAGGGCGCGGTCGAGCGCCGCGCTCACCGCCGGGTCGTCCTCTACGACGAGGATCCGCACCGGACGTTTGCCTCCTTCGTCTCCGTCCCCGCTCCTGCTCCGTCCCCGTCCCCGTCCCGCACCGCCTGGGGGACGCCCGGACCAGGGAGGGTGCGGGTGCCGGCGCCGGTGTGGGCGTGCGCGCAGACTACCGGCGGTCGGCGCCCCCGGGCGGGGCCGGAGGCCAGGTCTTCGCCACTTCTTATCGGGCTCGTCTCGTACCCATCTCGTTCTCGTCGGCTGGCGGGCCCGCCGGCGGACCCCGCACGGTCCGGCCGTCAGGCCCCCTGTGTCACGCCTACCGCCGCCGGGTCCCGCCGCACCTGGTTGAATTGGCGGGTCGGCGCGGCTGGACCAGGCCTCCCGAGCTGTTCCGGGGTAGTTCAATGGCAGAACAGCGGCCTTTGGAGCCGTGGATGGAGGTTCGAGCCCTCCCCCCGGAGCTCCCCACGGAACCCGCAGCTCCCCACGGAACCCGGAGTCCAGCCGGGCTTGCGTACCCGGTCACCCCATCCCAGCCAGGAACCGGCGGAGCAGGGGGTCGGGGACCACCCACCCACTCCGGCCGACCGTTCCCCGCCGCTCGACCAGCCCGTCCGAGCTGAGACCGTCGATGGCCCGCTTGGCGGCGTCGGGGGCCCCCGTCCCGTAGGGGGGCTCGCCCGAAGCGATGTGCGCCGCACATCGAGGGCTCGGCGTCCGACGAGGCGGATCTGCTCCGTGGCGACGTCGATCTCGTCACGTCCCTCGGAGAATGCGGCGACGTACGCCTGCTGGGCGAGGACCATCGTCGTGCGGGCCTGGCCCTCCCCCAGCTCCACCAGGCGAGCGAGGGCGACCGGCTCGAAGGTCACTCCCGCCCGGCGGGCCCGCCGTTCGATGCCTTGCCTCCATGTCTCGGGCTCGATGAGCTCCAGCTCGAACCAGGAGCCCCACTGGTAGAAGGCACGGTGCTCGGCCGCCAGCAGGTCGCGCATCATGTGCTGAACGCTCCCGGCGAACAGGCAGGTCACGGACGCAGAGTCCTGGAGGACCGACCGCAGGAGGTTCATGACCTCGCCGGGGTCGCCGAATGGATGCCTGGCGGCGGCGAGCTCTCCGAGCTCGTCGAGGAACAGCAGGGGCCGACGACCGTCGTGGTCACAGATCCGTTGGAGCAGCCGGACGGCGTCCTCGAAGTAGCGGCGGGGGTCCCGCGGTCCGCAGGCGTACGGTCGCCGCCGCCCCGACCGCCGATACCGTCGCCCGACCACCGTGCCCCAGCCCACGGACCACCCGGCGGGGCGGCGAGCGGTTGGCCCACACTTGCTCGACGAGCGCTTCGGCGAACCGCTCCAGGGTCGGCAGCATGAACAGGTCTGCGTGGACGACGTGGAAGCCGTCCCTCCTGAGCCGGGCCGCCACCGCCAGGCACACCGTGGTCTTGCCCTGGCGGCGCGGACCGGCCACGAAGCGGTGCAGTACCTGGCCAAGGAGTAGCAGGAGGCTCTCCACTTCTCGCCGGCGACCGATCATGTCGTCGGGGAAGGGGCCGGAGATCGGGAACAGCTCGTCGGCGCCGATATACCGGCCCACCGGATAGACCATGCCGAGTGAAGGGATAGATCCGCAGCCACGAGACGTCGTGATCGGGGTGATGGGCAAGCGACAGACGTGCACTTCTCGGGACCTTCTGAATACAAATCTGTTATCATACGACTCGTGACCACCGTCTGGGACCACCTCGCAGCGGATCTTCTCCGGGAGAACCGCAGGAAGGCGGGGTTGAGCCAGCGCGCCCTGGCGCGGCGTGCCGGCGTTGCCCAGCCTGAGGTTGCGCGGATCGAGTCGGGCAGGGTCCAGCCGAGCCTCGCCCACCTCGGCCGCCTGCTCGACGCGATCGGCGTGGAGGTGGGTGTCGAGGCCCGCCTCGTCGATCACCGCCTGAGCGCCGTCGAAGCCGCCCGGACGGTCAGTGAGGAGCTCGCTCGAGGATCCGAAGCCCGGGCGCTTCGGATCGCGTTCGTCCTCGCCGACGACCTGCACGCGGTGACGCCAGCCCGTCTCATCGAGCTCGTCGACGAGGCACCCCCGTCCGTCGGGGACCAGCGCTACGACGCGCTGCTCGCCTCCGTCGTCGACAGAGCGATGTCGAGGGTCGGGGTGTCGGCACCGTCCTGGGTGGCCGAGCCATGGCGCGCCACGGAGGAATGGCTCGTCTCAGGGATCGACGACCTGCGCGAGGCGGCGATCGCCGAATCGCCTCCGGCGTATCGCCGCCACGGCGTGCTCGTTGTCGCCGAGGAACTGAATCGTGCCTGACGTTCTCCTCACCAAGGATCGCCTGATGGTGGTGCTCGAGCGGCTTGCCGACCTGCTCGTCTCTGCCGGGGTCCGCAGCCGCATCTACATCGTGGGGGGTGCAGCCATCACCCTGGCACACGGTGGGCGGGACGCGACGCGCGATGTCGACGCCTCGCTGGTTCCTCTCGACGCGATCGTGCAAGTCGCCGAGAAGGTCGCCCGCCAGCTCGAGCTCCCGGCGGACTGGTTGAACGCTGCGGCGTCTGCCTTCATCTCACCGGTCAAGGATGATCCCTCGCCAGTCCCGATCCTCCGACGGGGGGAGGTCGAAATTGATGCGGCGTCGGTCGAGACCCTGCTGGCGATGAAGATCCGTGCAAGCAGGCCGAGCCTGGACGGCCCTGACATCGCATTTCTTCTCCGCACCGCGGGCCTTACCACCGTCGATGCCGCCATGGCGCTGTACGAGAGCTACTACCCGGAGGATCCATTGCCGCGGTTTGCGTCCCGGCTGATCGAGCACGCGCTTGCGGGCACCCAGGACGAGACGTAGTCGGATCGGGAGGGTTCCCTGAGCCCTGGTCACGAGAGCTCGTGGCTGCGCGTGGCACCCGGAGGCGCGTTGCGAGATCCGCCGCCGGTCTCGCTGCCCGCACGCCGTCGCCGCGCCCGCACGCGTCGTGCGTGACGTGCGCCGGTGCGACCGCCACCGACGGAGCCGGGAGCGTCAGACGAGCTCGATCGTGCACGGGAGGCCGGGTGCGGTGTTCAGTCGGACGTCCGCCGTCCAAAGCGGCACGTCCAGGAGGACCGCCAGGGCGACGTAGAGCGAGTCGTAGAAGGTGAGGTTGTGCCGCCAGGTCCAGGCCAGATCTCCAATTGGCCCGGCATGGGGATAACGGTGGTCGACCAGTGCACGTGCGGCCGTCAGCGCCTGGACGGCTTCCTGCGGGTCGAGACGAGCCTCACGCTCGTGCCGGCGAAGGACGTTGCCGACGTCTGCGTCGATCAGGTGAGGGGCGTGCCGGCGCACGCCGCCGAGGCGGGATCGCAGCGCCGACGCGCCGTCGGTCTTGCCGCTCGAAGCCAGCACCAGGGCCGAGGCGTCGAGCACGCAGTCGTTCACCTCCGCTCGGCGGCGAGGTCGGCCAGGATGGACTGCCTGGTCGACCCGGGGGTCCCGTGCGCTGCCAACGTCCCCTCGATCGCCGCCAGCACTTCCTCGGTGGTCGGCCGGGAGGCGAAGTCGACCACCCACTCGTGCATGTAGGACTGGATGGACCGTCCCGCTGCCCGAGAACGCCTGCGGATCACCTCGTAGGCGCCCTCGGGGATCTCCCTTATTTGGATCGTAGCCATAGCGCTATTATAGCGCTAAGCCGCTATGGCGCTGATAGGCCGGGCCGTCGTGCAGAGCCGTGGAGTCGGATGTACGAGGGCCACGCCGGACGGTGACCGACCGGTGGCTCCTGCTTCCCCGGGTCGGCAGTCATCCACCGCCCGGACACCCTCCTTTGCCACCATCGGGGTCACGACGTCGAAGGAGGCGGTCATGGCCAAGGTCGGGCGCAACGAACCCTGCCCGTGCGGCAGCGAGAAGGAGGCGAAGCGTTGCTGCTTCTCTCCGCAGAAGCTCGCCGACGACGGGGCGGCGCGTCGGATCCTTCGGCAGCTCGGCAGCTCGGCAACGCGGCCGCTGACGATCTCGAGAGCGTGGACGGCGACCGGCTCGGCCAGCTCTACCGCGACCTGGTCCACCTGCCCGAGCTCGACCTCTCCCTCCAGGTCCGTCTCCCGAGGATCACGCCACCGGCGGTCGAGCGGGTGAGAGCGGCGTTGGAAGACGACGACGTCAAGCGCTTCGACGGTCAGTGTGGGAAGTCGCCGAGCACGTGGACGACCCCCACCGCCGCCTCGAGCTGGCGAGCTCGGTCGTCGCGCTCCGAGGCGCCGGACGCGTCGCCCCAAACGTCGCCGCGGTTGCCCTGGTCCATCTCGCCGAAGGAACCAGTTCGGTGCTGCTCCTCTCCTCGATCGCCGAGGGGATCGGGGTGTCGGCCGGCCGGGCCCGTACCCCAGCCGGTCTCGTCGCCGCCGCCTGACCGATCGAGCTTGCCGGCGCCCGATATCCCGTCAGCGGGCACCCGACGCGCCCGTCAGCGGGCACCCGACGCGCCCGTCAGCGGGTGGACCGGGTGACGATCCGGACGGCCGGCTCCGCCGCCGCCAAGCGTGCGACGTCCGCGGGGTCGGCGAGCTTCGGCCGGGAGCCGGCCCGAGCACGTGCCAGCCCGGACTCGACCGCCCGGGCGCGCCCGGGGCCGCGGCAGCATTCGGCACAGACGACCGTCGGCAGCCCCACCCCGGCCTGCGCCGCCCCCTACCCGGCCAGCGCCACCCCAGGGTCTTGGGCCACGGCGTCGATCGCCCCGGGCCTCCCGAGCAGGTAGCCCTGGCCGTAGGGGATCCCGAGGGTCCGGACGACGTCGAGCTCGTCGGCGGTCTCGATGCCCTCGGCCACGATGCTGGCGCCGATGTCGGCGGCGAAGCTGACGATGGCGGTGGCCAGGCTGCGCCGGACCGGATCGGCGGCGATGCCGTGGATCAGCTCGTAGTCGAGCTTGATGAGGTCGGGGGCCAGCTTGATGATGTGCGACAAGCTGGCAAAACCAGCCCCCGTGTCGTCAACGGCCAGGCGGACGCCGAGCTCTCTCAGGGTGGCCAGTGTGGTGCGGACGCGGTGGTAGTCCTCGATGGCGTCGTGCTCGGTCAGCTCCACGACCACCCTCCGGGGATCCACCGATTCGAGGAGGTGGCGGAGCTGCGGTCGTGTGACCACCGGCGGGCTGATGTTCACGGCCAGGTCGCATCCGGCCGGGAGGTGGCGGAGGTCGGTCAGGGCGGCGCCCACCGCAGCCAGCTCGAGGTCGGCCCCCAGGTCGGCCCGCCACGCCTCGGCGAACCACACGTCGGGAGGGCGGTAGGGCTTGGGGCTGAACCGGGCCAGTGCCTCGGCGATGATCACGGTCCCGTCGTCGACGTCGACGATCGGCTGGTACGCCATGGTGAAGGCGCCGGCGCCGAGGACCCCCTCGACCCGCTTGGCCGCCTCGATGTCGTCCACCACGCCGGGGTGGAGCACGTTGGCCACGAAGGCCGAGATGCCGGGCCGGTCCGGGGCGGCGGCCGTGCCGCCGTCGATGGCCGAGAGGAGCTCCTCGGTCGCCGTGTCCAGGTCGGAGGCGGCCGTGATGGCGGCCGAGATGAACGACGACAGGCTGGCCAGCGTGGCGATGTCGTGGTCGCTGAAGGCCCGGGGCCGGGTGGCCGTCATGACGAAGGAGCCGACCGGGCGCTCGGCGCAGTAGAGCGGGACGCAGACGACCGAGTCCGAGCCGATGGCGGTGGTCGCCTCCCGGTCGACCCGGGGGTCGGTCGAGGCGTCGTCGCAGCTCAGGGTGGTGCCGGTCCGCACGGCCGTCCCGGCCAGGCTGCCGGCCATGGTGAACCGGAGCCCGCAGAAGTCGGTCATGATCCCCGCCGCGCTCACCGCCGTGAGGTGGTCGCCGTCGACCAGCAAGACGGTTGCGCCGTCGCCCGACGTGACCAGGTGGAGCGCCTCTTCGACGAGCCGTTCCATCAGCACCAGGGGACTGGTCAGCGCCCGGATGGCTGCTGCCACGTCGTACCCGTCGTCTTCCATCACTGACCCCCCGATCAACGACTTCGGCAGTTCTGACGCCCCGCTTGCCCCATCCCCATGGGTGGCGCGCGGCCCTGCATTGTCGCAATGCAAATATTACACCGAAGAAATGGCGGTGCACCAGGGGAACTTCCGGCGTGCCGGTGGCGAGCTCCCGGGAGGGGGGCCGCCCGCCCTCCGGTCCACGTCGGCGCGGCGGCACCGGTCGGTGGCCCCGCCCGGCGGCCGTGCCCGGCGAACCCTCCCACCGCTCCCCCTCACGGATCGGGCTTCCGTACGGAGCGTCACTGCATTGAGCCTGAGAGAAGACCGCCGATCGGGCGCGTCAGGCCGACGCCGGGCCTGGCGAGGAGCGACGGCACGGGCGACCACCGGCCCGGCTCACAGGTCGAACACCCCGACCTGGTCCTTCCCCCGCTCCTTGGCCCGGTACATCGCCATGTCGGCCCGGTAGAGGACCAGGTCGGCGGTCAGCGCCGGCCGCGCTCCGGACATCCGGGCCGGGTCGGCGTGGGCGATCCCGATGCTGACGGTCACCGGGAAGGTGGCGCCATCCACGACGAAGGGGCGCCGGAGCGCCTCCACCACCCGATCGGCGACGTGGCGGGCCAGCCAGCGCGCCGGAGCTCCCGGTGCCGGGGCGTCGCCGTCACCGGCGATCGACCGGTTCCACGGCTCGACGATGATCACGAACTCGTCGCCGCCCACGCGGGCGACGACGTCGCGGTCCCTGACGACGGCCACCATGCGCTGGGCCACCTGGGCCAGCACGGCGTCGCCGGCGGCATGGCCGCCGGCGTCGTTGACCTCCTTGAAGCCGTCGAGGTCGCAGAAGAGCACGGCGATCTCCCGGCGCTCGCGTTCGGCCTGCCGCAGGGCCGCCTCCAGCCGCTCGACCAGGAGGGACCGGTTGGGCAGCCCGGTCAGGTAGTCGTGGCGGGCGGCGTGGACCAGGCGCTCGTGAGCCTCGACCACCTCGGTGGTGTCGCGTACGACGGCCAGGACCTCCACCACCCGGGCGGCCCCGTCCCGGCGGAACGGGGTCATCCGCTGGCTGAGCCACCGCCACCGCCCGTCGGCGTGACGGGCCCGGTACTGGACCGTGCCGACCTCGCCGTCGCCCAGGTCAACCGCCGCCACCGTGGCCTGTTCCAGTGCCTGGCGGTCGTCGGGATGGGCCAGGGCGACCATCTCGTCGAGCCCCAGGGTGGCCAGCTCCTCGCTCGCCAGTCCCAGCACCTCCTTGCCGGGGGAGGCGTAGATCACCCGCCCGTCCGAGAGGTCGGTGACGAAGGTGTGGTCGGGCGTGGCCGACATGACGGCGCCGAAGAAGGCATTGGCCCGCTGCGCCGCCGTCTCTGCCGCGTCGAGGTCGGTGACGTCGAGGTGGGTGCCCCGCACCTGCACCGGCCGGCCGTCCTCTGCGAGCTCGACCTCGAGATTGACCCGGATGAGCCGCTCGGCCCCGTCGCCGGCCCGGGTGATGCGGACGTCGGTGCCGGCGATCCCGCCGTCCCGGCACGCCGAGCGCCAGCAGTCCAGGATCCTCGGCCGGTCCTCCTCGACGATGAGGTCGTGGATCCTGGTGGCGTCCACGGTGCCCGGCTCCAGGCCCCACAGCACGCACAGGTGGTCGGAGAAGGTCCAGCGATCGCCGGCGACGTCGAGCTCGAAGCTGCCGAGGTTCCCGAGGCGCTGGGCCTCGGCCAGCCGCCGGTGCTCGGCCGCCAGCTCCCGTTGGGCGACCCGTTCGGCGGTGACGTCGGTCAGGGCGGCGACGGCCCCGAGGACCTCGCCGCCACCACCGGTGATCTGGCGGCCCCGCACCTCGAGCTCCCGGTAGGGGCCGCCGGCCGGGCCGGCCAGCACCTCGATCCGGGACACGTCCTCTCCCCGCAGGGCGCGCATCAGCGGGTACTCGTCGGGTTCGAGGCGCTGGCCGCCGTCGTAGACGTCGATGCGCTCGTCGAGGTAGTTCATGGGCTGGCCGTCGATGCCGGCGTCCAAGGCGAACATCTGCCGCTCGGCCCGGTTGCCCACGACCAAGACGCCGTCGGCGTCGCAGGAGACGATCCCGACCTCGATCGTCTCGAGCATGGCGTCGGTGAACCGCCGGCGCCGCGCCAGCTCCGCCTCGCCCGGCGGGCCTGCGGTTCCTGCCACCGGCACGGGCGGTGCGGGCCGCGGTGCCCACCGCCGCATCGCGCCGTCTGCCCCCGCGCCGCGGTGAAGCAGTTGTGTCGTCGTCACCTGTGAGTGATCGGTCGTTCGGCCGCGAAGTTGCCTGGCCCGGCGGTCCCGCCAGCCGGGCCCGGCGACGCCGGAGCTGGGGGCCGCCGCCGCCGCCGGTCAGGCGCCCTCCTCGCCGTCGGGCCCATCCCGGTCAGACGCCGAGGCGTAGATGCGGCGCGACAGCCGGCGGATGCTGCCCTCGGCGAGCGCCCGGCGCAGCACCTCGGCGAACACCCCTGGGCCCCAGAGCTCGCCCCCCACCATCCGGGACAGCTCGCGGCGCTCGGTGGGGCCGTGGTCCGAGAGGGCGCGCTCGATGGCCAGGATCTCGTGGTCCAGCACCTCCTCGGGGACCGGCGGG
>JBOGGE010000106.1:0-26262 GCA_050743865.1 Acidimicrobiales bacterium | reverse complement strand
GGCGGGGACGAACCGCCTGCCCTGCGGCCGGGCCCGGCTCTTCCGAGCCACGGGGGTGGAGATGTCGAGCACGATCGACGGCGTGCCTGCACGGCGAAGCTCGCCGGTGAGCTGGCTGTGGAGCCGGTCCCTGGACCGCTATCCGGACCGCGGGCGGCGGGTGGCGTACCTCACCATCGTCGTCCTGTCGACGATCATGCTGTACTACGAGCTGTACGTCGGCGGGGCGGTGAGCCCGACAATCCTCGCCCACTACGGCATGTCGTTCCGTTACTACGTCTACGGCGTCGGCGTCTTCGCCGGGATCGCCGGGGCGTTCTTCTCGCTGCTGGCCGGGGCGGGCGACCGGTGGGGCCGGGCCAACATGGTCACCTACGGCCTGCTCATCACGGCCATCCTGGTGCTGTTCCTGCCCAGCATGCCCTCGGCCTTCTGGTACATGTTCCTCGTCGCTGCCATCGGCGCCGTGGAGGGCGTGGTGCTGGTGGCCACGCCGGCGCTGGTGCGGGACTACTCGCCCCAGCTCGGCCGGGCCTCGGCCATGGGGTTCTGGACGCTCGGTCCGGTGTGCGGCAGCCTGGTGGTGGCCATCGTGTCCAGCAACACGCTGACGCACCTGCACTCCTGGCAGGACCAGTTCACCATCTGCGGCATCGTCGGGCTGGGGCTGTTCGGCGTCGCCCTCTTCGGCCTTCGTGAGCTGTCGCCGGGGCTGCGCGGCCAGCTCATGGTCTCCCTGCGGGACCGCATGCTGGTCGAGGCGCGGGCCCAGGGCATCGACGTCGCGGCCTCCTTGAAGAAGCCCTGGCGGCAGATGATCAAGTGGGACCTGGTGGTCCCGGCCTTCGGGGCGGCGGTCCTGCTCCTCGTCTACTACGCCATGGTCGGCTTCCTCGTGATCTACTTCGCCGGCATCTTCGGCTTCAGCACGCAGAAGGCCAACACCCTGGGCGACTGGTTCTGGGCCTTCGACGCCGGCGGGCTGGTGGTGGTGGGCTACCTGTCCGACAAGCTGCGGGTGCGCAAGCCGTTCATGGTCTTCGGCGCCGTGGTGGCCGCCGTGATGACGATCATCTTCCTCACCCGGACCACGCATCCCCACACCAGCTTCACCACCTTCGTGATCGTCATGAGCATCCTGGCCGTGGGGCTGGCCATCGCCTACGCCCCGTGGTTCGCCGCCTTCACCGAGACGGCCGAACGGCGCAACCCGGCGCTCATGGCCACCGGCCTGGCGGTCAACGGGTGGGTGCTGCGGGCCGTCGTCACCGTCATGTCCCTCCTCTTGCCGATCGTGGTCTCCTCGATGACGCCGATCGTGACCTACGGGGCCAGGGTGGTGGCGCTGGCCAAGCAGTACGCCCCCGAGTTGGCGACGGCCGCCGCCGTGCCCAAGCCCACCCTCGCCGCCCTCACCGCCAACCCCTCGACAGCGAAGTCGCTGGGGGTGGCCGTCACCGACATCTCGACCAAGCTGCACGTGCCCGCCGGCACAGCCGTCACCCGGCTGATCGCCTTGGGCAAGGCGGCCAAGGAGCCCGGCTTCAAGTTCCTCGCCGCCCACAGCCCGGCGGTGGTGAGCGCATCCAAGGTCGCCCCCACCCAGTGGGAGCACTGGTGGTGGGTGTGCGTGGCCGGCGAGGTCGTCTTCATCCCGACGATCTTCCTCATGACCGGGCGGTGGTCGCCGGCGGCGGCCAAGCGTGACGCCGAGGAGCACGAGCGCATGGTGGAGGCGGAGCTGGCCCACCTGCGGGCCCCGGCCGGGCCGCCACCGGCGCCCGAGCCCACCGTCGCCCTCTGACGGCGCCCTCAGGGGTGACCGGCTCCCTCAGGGGGGACTGACCGGCTTCCTCAGGGGTGCCCGGCTCCCTCAGGGGTGCCCGGCGACGGCGCCCCGGTGCCGGGCCGTGGCCTCGAGGCCGCCCAGGAAGGCAGCGACGTAGACGTCCTCCAGGAACGCCCGCTGTTCGGCCGTCGGCCGCTCGTGCCACTGGTGGATGACCGAGTCGATCCCGGTCATGAGCACCCGCACCGTGCTCACGGCGTCCCGATGGGCCAGGCCCAGCTCCCGCTCGGCCAGCTTGGCGAAGTACCGGACGGTCCGGCGCTCCCGGTCTCGCTGCTCCTGGCGCGTCTGGGTGTCGCGGGCACCGGCCCGGATGAGCCGGGTCAGGAGGGCTCCCCGCCGCTCGGCCTCGTCGATCACCGCCCCGACCAGGGCGCGCGCCGCGCTCTCCAGGTCGGCGGCCTGGTCGACGGCGGCGGCCACCTCGTCCTCGAGGGCGGCCATCTCCCGGCGGTAGGCGGCGGCCAGGAGCTCGGCGGCGTTGGCGAAGTGCTTGTAGAGGAGCGGCCGGCTCACCCGGGCCCGGGCGGCCACGGTCTCCATCGACACGGCCGCCACCCCGTGCTCGGCGGCGATGGCGATGGCGGCGTCGAGGAGCGCCGCCCGCCGGTCGGCCCGGGGAAGGCGGGGGGCACGGCGGGCCGTCGTCGTCCCCCCGGCCCCGCTCGGCCCGGCACGGTCGCCCGTGCGTTCCGGCCCGGCACCGCCGGTGCCCGGTCGGGTGCGCTCGGTGCGCTCGGTGGGCGACGGTCGAGCCATCGTGACATCATGTCACCCGATTGCACCCCGGCACCAGGGTTCCGGCCCCTCCGGCGCCGGTCATCGCACCGGCAGGCCGACGAAGCCGGCCAGGATGGCGACGCCCATGAACAGCCAGGCGACGTAGTCCCCCACGTGCCCCGAGTGGATCCGGTGGAGGACCCGCAACGGTCCCGTCGAGGCCCGGCGGAGGACCGGCAGGCGGTCGGTCACGCGCCGGCCCCACAGGCCGGCGGCGGCCACGGCCAGGCCGGCGGCGGCCGAGACGAACCCGAGCCCGAGGCCCATCCCGGTCCAGTTGGGGGCGGCGGCGGCAGTCACCGCCCCCGGCGTCCGGTGGAGGGCGGCGGCGGCGTAGCCGACGCCGTCGACGAAGAAGGCGGCCGCCCGGTTGGCCGCGCTGCGGGCGCCCGGCAGCAGCCCCATGACGAGACCGATGGCCAGCAACGCCACGATGGGGGCGGCCATGGTCCACGGCACCCTCGTCATCGGCCGCCCCGGGTCCTCCTCCTTGCCGCTGGAGCGGTCCGGGTCCGACGACTCCGGGAGCGGGCCCAGCCCGAAGAACACGCGGCCGGCGACCCGGAGGACGGCCCCCCCGGTCAGCGCCGAGGTGGCGACGAAGAGCGCCGGCACCCACGGGTACCCGGCCGACAGGCCGGCCTCCTCGCTCATCGCCTTGCCCAGGCCGATCCCGAACGGGGGGAGCCCGGCCAGGGCCAGGCCCCCCACCACGAACAGCCCGGCCAGGTACGGATGGCCCCGCGCCGCCCCGTAGAGGTCGATCTCGTCGACGTTGCCGAAGAGGGCGAGCAGGACGCCGGCAACCAGGAAGAGGGCGGCCTTGACGGCGGCATGACCGGCCACGTAGAGGATGGCGCCGGCCGTGGACGCCTCGGTGAGGCAGCCCAGGGCGACCAGGAAGAGCCCCACGTGGGCGATCGTCGAGTACGCCAGGAGGCGCTTGACGTGGCGCTGGCTGAGCGCCATCACCGCACCCAGGACGGCGGTCGCCGCCCCCAGCACGACGAACGTCCGCCGGATGTCGCCGGCCGGCAGCGCGGCCGCGAACACCACCCAGTAGATCCGGAAGGCGCAGTACACCCCCAGCGGGACCATCACGCCGGAGAAGAGGACGCACACCGGGGCCGGTGCCACCGCGTGGGCGTCGGCCAGCCAGAAGTGGAAGGGCACCATCGCCGCCTTGACCAGGAAGCCGGTGAGGACCAGGACGAAGGCGGCGACCACCAGGGCGTCGGGGCGATGGTGGGCGAGAGCCGTCCCGAGCTGGGGCAGCCCGAGGTCGCCCGTCCTGGCATAGAGGAGCCCGATCCCCATGAGCGTCAGGTAGGCGCCGAGGCTGTTGACGATGCCGAAGTTGAGCGCGCCCTGCAGGGCCGACTCGTCCTCCACCTTCATGCCGGTCAACCCGTAGGCGGCCGCGCCCATCAGCTCGAAGAAGCAGAACATGTCGAACAGGTCCCCGGTCAGAGACAGCCCCACCATCCCGGCCAGGAACAGGAGCATCAACCCGTGGTAGTGGGCCTGGACGGACGTGATGTAGCCGGCGCTGAACACCAGGGCCAGCAGCATGAGGCTCGCCGCCACCAGGGCGATGCCGGCGCCCACCGGGTCGCTCACCAGCACGATCCCGACGCTGTGGCCGTGCTGGGGCTGCCAGTGCGCCGACCAGGTGACGATCCGGCCCGAGGTGGAGGCGGCGAATATCCAGCCGAGGAGGGCGACGACGGCGGCGGTGACCCCGATGGCGGCGGCGTCGGTGGCTGGCCTGGGGAGCACCCGGCCCAGGGCCAGGAGCGCGCAGGCACCGAGGACGGCCACCGCCACTGCGACGGGGGGCAGCAGGGCGACCCCGTGGTCGAATGCCGCCACCCTCAGCCTTCGATGGCGTTGAGCTCGTCGGGGTCGACGCTGCCCCGCCGCTTGTGGATCTGGACGGCCAGGGCGAGGAGGAGGGCGGTGACCACGGCCGAGACCACCACGTCGGTCAGCGTCATGGCCTGCACCACGGGGTCGACCACGTCCAGCGAGGGGCGGGTCGGTGGCGACCCGAACACGGGCGGGGCCGCCGCCCGCTGGAAGCCGACGGCCAGCAGCAGGACGTAGGTGCCGGCCTGGGCGACCGACAGGCAGACCACGGCGTGGACCAGGTTCTTGCTGCGCACGATGCCGTAGGCCCCGACCAGCATCAGCCAGCCGGCGATGGCGTAGACGTAGACGGTCACGGCGAGCCTCCGGCGCCGGCGCCTCGGCCGCCGCTCTTCTTCCGGTCGCCGCCCTCGCCGCGGATGACGACGGCCTGGCGGAGGAAGCTGGACAGGAGGACCACCACCCCCGAGGCCACCTCGACCCCGACAGCCCCGTTCAGGAGGGGCACCGTGCCGGCCGAGAACAGGGTCCCGAAGGGCCCGGCGGGCAGGATCTCCTCGAGGAACCCCGTTCCGGCCAGGACGCCGGCGATGCCGATGCAGGCGAATGCACCGGCGCCGGTCGCCTCCAGCCACTCGAAGGGCCGCACCGGCCGCACCCGTTCGAGCATGCGGTAGGTGCCGGCCACGTAGAGGAGGTGGATGCCGGTGCCGACCACGACGCCTCCTTGAAAGCCGCCGCCGGGGGTGAGATGGCCGTGGGCGATCACGTCCAGGCCGACGACCAGGGTCACGCCCAGGACCACGAGGCCGATCAGGACGGTGGCGTCGAGTACCCGGCCGCCGGCCAGGGGACGCCGCTCGGTCTCGCCCTCCTGGGGGCGGAGGAGGGTGGCGACGGCCAGGACGCTGGCCAGGAGGATCGACTCCTCGACGAAGGTGTCCAGCCCCCGCTGGTCGAAGTTGACGCTGGCCACCACGTTCGCCGTGGCGTGGGCCACGGCGGCCCGGATCGCCAGGTCCCGGTACGGATGGAAGGTGCTGCCGAAGGACGGCATGCGAATGAAGGCGAAGACGAGCAGGCAGGCCACCCCGGCCCCGCCGGCGAGGAACACGAGCGACCTCGCCCGGCGCGTCACCGGTCGGACCGGATCTTGGCCACCGCCAGCATGACGATGAGGGGCACGATCGCCGACTCCACGCCGATCTGGCTCAAGGCGACGTCGGGGGCCGCCAGCAGCACGAAGAGCACGGCCAGCGTCACCCCGAAGGCCGACAGCGTCACCGCCTGGCGGGCCGGGTCCATGGTGAAGACCGTGACGGTCCCGCCGAGGGCCACCAGCGCCAGGGCGGCCACGACGAGCGGGATCATTCCGGGGGTTCCGTGCGGATGGCCCCGCTCTGCTGGGCGACGAGGCGGCCGACGGCCGCGCTGAGCGCCGGTCCGGTCACGACCATCAGTGCCCCGATGACCAGGACTTCGCCGGTGGCGAGGCCCCAGCCCTGCTCCACGCACAGACCCAGGCAGACCAGGGGCCCGCCGAGCGACGTCGCCGGGGACAGGAAGTGGCACCGCGTCAGGTCGTCGCCGTCGACGGCCAGTGCGCCCAGCGCCGCCAGGGCGGTCACCGCCGTGCCCAGCCCGACCAGCGCCAGCGCCGCCGCGTGCGCCACCGCCCGGTCAGCCTGTCCGGCTGGCCAGCAGCCGGGTGAAGACAAGGACGCCGGCGAAGGACAGGCCCACCATCACCAGGGGCAGGATGAGCTCGTACTGCTGGCCGGCCACCTGGGCCATGACGAGGAACACGACGGTGGCAGTCGAGGCGACGAGGGATGCCCCCACGAGCCGGCGCGGGGCCCCGCCGGTACCGGCCAGCACCAGCCCGGGCCCGAGCGCCGCCACCACCAGCACGAGGAGGCAGATCTGGAAGCCGGTCACGGGCGGGCGAACCGGGCCAGGAGCGACGGGCCGACCGAGCAGAAGACGTGGGCGACGAGCTCGCCCGTCTCGGGGTCGGCGTCCACCACCACGCTGCCCGGGCTGGCCGACACGACCAGGGTGGCGATCGCCCGGCGGCCGGCGGCGGCCGGCGAGGGCCCCCGGGCACCGATGTCGACGGTCACGAGATGCCCGCCGGTGCCGTCCTGCCCCCGCCGGTGCGACCGTCCGGCGCGGAGCCAGCGGCGCGGACGCCACGGTGCGGCCAGGACAGCGGTGGCGTCGGCGACCACGGCCACCGGCACCAGCACCGCCGGCAGGAACGTGCGCGCCGCCGGGCGCCACCGGCCACCGACCAGACGGCGGATGACGGCGCAGACGACGCCACATCCGACGGCGCACCCGCCCCCGACGATCAGCTCCTCGGTCGAGACGGCCGACAGCGACACCAACCAGATGCCCCACGTCATCGCCGTCCAGGCGGCGATCTCGACCGCCCATCGGGGCGCTGCTGCCGCCGCCCGGCGGGCCGGCGAACGGCCGTCGCTCGTCATCGGATCTCCTCCTTTGGCCGTGCGCTACCCCGGGGGCCGGTGCCCCGGCCCGGGAGGGTCGTCCCTTCGCCGTTCGTTCCGGCAACCCCGGGTTACCCTCGGTCCGGCGCGGCGAAACGAGGAGGCTGTTTGCCCTCCGGGTCAGCAGGGAACGCTTGAGCCGTGGGGCGGCTGCGGCACGGGTGCGCCGCCCTCGGGTACACCTATGGCGAGACGCCGGTGCCCGACCTGTCGGGGCCAAAGCTGGCCGAGGTGGTGGTGGGCGGCGGCATCGACTGCCTTCAGGCCGACGACACCCGCTGCGGCGACATCACCGGCATCCTCTCGGTGGCGGGGCCGTGCACCTCCGCCACCTCGAGCACTTCTTTGACCACGTATCCGGGTCGAGTGCATGGCTTCGACGGGGCGCCGGCACCGGCGGTCCCGAGCTCCGGCGCCCGGACATGGGCGCTACCGGGTGCCCTGACCCGGACCGGCCACCTCAGGCGACCGCCCGGTATCGCCGGGCCTTCTCGCGGGCGGTACGGGCGGCGGCGGCGGCCAGCTTGCGGGCGTTGTCGGGGAGGCCCTCCAGGAAGCTGCGGTCCCGCACGCCGCGCGCCTTGTCGTCGAAGATCCCGTGCGCTCCCTGGTCGTGGGTCCCGTCGACCGGCTCCCACAGGTTGGACGGGCGATCGGGATCGGCCGGCAGGTCGCTGAGCTGCGATCCCCAGGCGCCGAGCGCCGCGTACTGGTTGGCGAAGCCGGGGAAGGCGCGGGCCGCCGCCACCAGCACCTTGTTCCACGAGCCGAGGACCTTGGCCCGGCGGCCGTCGAGGGCCACCTCGACGATGGCCCGGGCGGCCACCTCGGGTTGGTAGATGGGCGGCACCGGCTGGGGGTGCCGGTCGAAGACGCTCTTGCACCAGTTGAATTGCGTGGTGTTGACCCCGGGCAGGTGCACCATGGAAAGCCGGACGTCGGAGCCGCAGTGGAGCAGCTCTGCCCGCACCGACTCGAAGTAGCCCCGGCAGGCGAACTTGGACGAGCAGTACGCCGACTGCAGCGGGATGCCGACGAAGGCCAGGGCGGAGCCGACGTTGACGATCGTCCCGCGGTCCCTCGGCATCATCCGCGACAGCGCGACCTTGGTCCCCCACACCTGGCCGAGGAAGGTGACCTCTAGCGCCCTCCGGAAGTCGGGCGGCTCGACGTCCCAGATGGGGGCGAAGATGGTCGTCATGGCGTCGTTGACCCAGACGTCGACCGGCCCCAGCTCGCCCTCCGCCGACTCCGCCGCCGCCGCCACCTGGTCGTAGTCCGAGACGTCGGTCGGCACCACCACCGCCCGCCCGCCGGCCGACTCGACGTCCGCGGCCGCCGCCTCCAGGCCCGCCTGGCCCCGGGCGACCAGGGCCACGTCGAAGCCCTCGCCGGCGAGCCCGATGGCGACGGCGCGGCCCACCCCGGCGCTGGCCCCGGTCACCACTGCCACCCGGCGGTCCGCCATCTCGTCCCTCCTCTGCCGGGCCCTTGCCCGACGCTGGCCGTGTCGGTGGTCAGCTACCCGCCATCCCTGGCGTTCATGCCGGCGGCCCATCGGGTTGTAGCAGCATGCTCAATGCATCAAGTCGTGCGACCGGTGTCGTGGTGCCTGGGGCGAGGCGACATTGGTGACATAGGCCAGCCGGGCTCCGGGCAGTGAGGCCGCGGTGGGGAGGTGTCACTGCGATGAATTAACCGGCCGATGGGCCTGCTCGGCTTCTCAACGGCCGGTGGGCTCGGCCACCTACTTCCCGGCCTTCGGCATGTGGTTCGTGATGCACGGACTCCTGACCGGCATCGCCGCCTCCGTCTCCGTGGCCAAGAACCTGGGATGTTCCTCACGCTCGCCCTGGTGTCGACCGCTTCCTGTCTGCTGGCGGTCGCCTTCCTGAGCGGAACACCGATCATCCGAGAGACTGGCGGCCGGGTGATCGTGGCTTCGGTCGGCGCCGCCTTGTACACGGCGACGGCCCTCCTCGGCGTCGAGACCTACGGGCGCACGAACCTCCCGCTTGGCAAGTTCACCAAGGCGACCAGCCTGCCTGGCGCTGTGGTGGCCCACCCGATCGAGTACGCCTCGGGAATGCTCGGCAGCCGCGTCGGCCGGTGCCCGGTCGATAGGGCCCTGGCCGCCGCCTCCGATCGGCGGCTCCGATGATGCCTGCGCCTCAGGGCGCAGGCATCATCGCGCCCGATGCCCGAAGCCAGCGGACGCCCGGTCATCCTCCATCCTGGAACCGACCCAACTGCCGGTAACGACGACGCGCATCGCTCTTGCCCGGCTCTTGCCGCGTCCACGCCACGGTCACTTCACCGGGGTGGACCTTGCCGGGTGCCGGGTGCCGGCGCCCCGGTGGATCAGATCTTCTCAATCCGGGCCAGCACGTTCCGCCGCCGGAGCTGACGGACGGCCAGTCGGGCCTCGTCCTCGGCCAGCACCGCGGCCAGGGCTTCCCCCGTGGAGTGGACCTTCATCGACAGTGCCTTGGCGTCGCCGGCCGAGTAGCCGAACAGGGCGATGCAGGCGCGCTCGACTTCGTCGAAGGTGGTGAAGTGGCTGTCCATGATGATAACGGCGAAGTCGTCGCCGAACAGCTCGCGGACCTTGTCGCCGATGTCCTCGTCCACGCCGACGTCCGGCGTCGCCACCTGGGCCATCTGCGCTGCGCTCCTCGGGATCCCTCGGGATATCGAACTCACAAAGCTTAGACGTTTAGTGGATACGCCCCGATGAGCGCCGGCAACGATCGCGCCAGCCAGAGAGCTTCGCGCTCAGGAAGACCACCCGACGGTGCATGGACGAGCTCCGGGGAAATGTTCTCGTCCGGCGGCGGGAGAGTGGAAGCGAAGGCCCCGGTGTCGGCCGGTTTCTGGCTGGGTACCGCAGAGTCCGTGTGTCACGATCGGCATCCGGCGAGGGGGCGGTCGGCGGCATCCGCCCCCGTGGCCGGGCGGGCTGACCGGTGGAGCGGGTACGACGCTTCCACCACTTGGGGGATCTCGCGGCAGCGACGCGTCCGCGGCTTGAGCCTCGCCGCCACCGACGGAGAGCGGGTCACCGATCCCGAAACCCTCGAGCGCATCCGCGGACTGGCCACCCCTGTTTTACCCGGCCAAGGGCTCAGTCGACCGGACCGCCGCCGTCCGAAACGGCCCGGCATGCGTGGCGGAATAGCTTCTTCGCCGGCGGTCGGGCGGCGGGCCATCGGCAGGGCGTAGCGAACTACGCCCTGCCCGCCACTGATCGAGCACGTGGCGGCTGAACCGGGCTTCGACGGCGCCGAGGGCAGCTGCCCCGAAGAGCACATCGCGAGCCAGGTGCGGCTCGTCGTGCAGAAGTCCGCCGACCATGCCGTCAGCGGCCAGGTGCTGGTGGATCTGGTCGGCGTCGACATGTACGTCGTAGAACTGGCAGCCGGCGTCGGGGACCCCGAGACGGCGGAGGGCGTGCCCATAGCGGGCCATTGGTCTGACAGAGGTCATCTCGAAGAGGGCGAGATGCCCGACGAGCGCCCCCCGCCAACGTCGGTGCAGGCCGAGCATCGATATGAGGTTCGTCGTCGCGAGGGTGATGCCGGGGATCAGGTCGAGATAGAGGTTCGGGCTGGGGTCGAGCTCGAGCGCTGCCATCGTCCGGGCGAAGAGGGTGGCGTGCATGGAGCCGGCGACGCCGCCCCCGTACTCGTCGGCCTGGATGGTCACCATGGCCGCCTTGGCGGCGCCGGCCAGGCGGGGAATCCCCCAGGTGTGCGGGTCGGCCTCCTTGAGCTGGTAAGCGGACCGGTGGACGGCGAGCTCCCGGACCTGGTCGAGGGTTGCCCGGGCGGCGACCCAGCCGGACAGCGAGGGTCCGCCGCCCCCGTCGGCCATCTCCCATAGCCGGGTCGTGACCGTCTCGCTGTCGGCTTCCACCGGGCCGACCATGGACTCGAGCTCGGCGAGGAAGCAGGCCTCGAGCCGGCGGCGGACGGCCAGCAGGGACGGCTCCCATTCCCATTCCGGATCGACGGCCGGCAACCCTCGATAGTGGAGCTCGTAGCAGCAGTAGAGCGCAAGGTGCAGGTCGTCCTGGTCGGCTCCGGCCGTCTCGACGTGCCACGCGAGGTCGTGCGGTGGTTGACGGACCGAATGCAGGAGCTGCTCGCTGACGGGCCCGCGCGGGCGCGGCATCCGGACGGACGGCGCGATGGCCTCCTGGGTGTCCGACGCGATCGAAACCACGGCGGGAACTTACCCAGCGGCGGGCGATCCACTCGGAGCCTGCCGGGGTCGAGCGGGTGTCCGTTCGTCGGCCGAGCACCCCTCCTCGCCGCGGTCGAGCGAACCCCAATCGGTATTCGGATCCTCGATGAGGCGATCGGCTTCGTCGACGACGTCGGCCGCCACCCAGGCGACCGGCCGGAGGCACTCGACGAGCGGTTCGTTGTCCGGGCCTCGCCCGCATTCGCGGCCGGCCGGCACCCACAGTCGGGCGTCGGGGTGACGATCAGCGAGATGGACGAAATCGCGGAGGCGGCGGGCCACCCACAGCCGACGCGACGGCCCCCCGGCCACGGCTCCAGCCGTAGCGTGCTGGTCGACAGCCCGGGCAGCTCGATGCCGGGCAGCTCGCCCACGCACCGGCCGGTGCGGCCGAGGGGCCCGTCGTCCACCGGACCAACAGGTCGCCATGGTCACGGACGAGATCGGAGAGCTCGTCAAGCGACGTGATCGTCCGCCCGATCCGCAGCTCTTCCATCATCGGTCTGCTCGCCGGCTCGGGTTCTACATGCCGACCGTCCGGGCTGACGGTGACGGCGCGACGACGCCGCCGGCGCCGATCCTCCGGCGGCGCTCGGCCGGGCGGAGCGCCGCCTGCCGGACGCGGCGGCCACGATAGACGACACCTCCTCTGGCCCGGGCGAACAGGGCGACCCACACGCATACGGAGCGCTCCGCTGCCCAAAGGGGGGCGGCCAGCGAGCAGCGGGCGGGAAAGCAGGCGCGGCCGCCGTCACGGCGTCGCCCGATCTCGGCGGCCCCGATCGCGAGGGCGATGGCGGCGGCCGCGGCCCGGCGGAGTGTCCTCCATCGACGGGTTGCGACCAGCATCCCGGCGGCGGGAACGACGGCCAGGAACGGGACGAGCCGGCCCGGGCGGGCGAGCTCGTCATACGCTTGGCGAGTCCGCTGGGAGAGAAATCGGCCGGTAGTGGGTGGAAGCCTCCGGACGAAAAGGTCAGGGGCCAGCACGTGGCGCCCGCCGGCGGCTTCGATGGACTTGACCATCTCGTAGTTCTCGAATATCACGTCGCCGGCGTAGCCGCCGGCGGCGAGCAGAGCGCTCCGACGGACGGCGAGGACGCCTGGCCAGTCACCGCCGCGTACCCGGTTGACAAGAGACCGACCGGAGTCCCACACGGCATGCCACGGGAGCGGCGCGAAGAAGTTCTGCGGCCGGACCACCTCGGCATGGTCGAGTCGAACCACAAGGTCGGCGATCTCGGGCCCGAACCGGACATCGTCGTCGGCGATCACGATCCGTTCGTGGGCGGCGAGACGAACGCCCGTCATGACGTTGGCGACCTTTCCCACCAGAGCTTGCCCGTCGGGGACGACATGGGTGCCGAAGCGGCCCCAGCAGCGATCGTGTTCGGCGAAGACCTCGGGTGGTGAGCCGTCGACGACGATGAGTTCGGCCTGTGCGCTGATCCACCCCAGGTAGCCCACGAGCTCGGGGTCGACCAATGGCCGGTCGACGGCCAGGGGCAGCACATAGCTGGGCCGAGCCATTTGGTCGTCCCGCCGCCGGCCGCGCTCTCCAGCTGCTTGCCGAGTCATCTCGGACAAGGTTCCCGCTGCTCGGTCGGGTTACACGGCGAGCGCACTGCGCCTGCTCTTCTCCGGTGTCCGTCGGGGTCCGTCGGAGGTCCGCCCGGCCATCAGGTTCCCGACCCGCCGCCCGGGCGCTCGATCGCCAGATCTGGCGGACGCTCCCGACGCCGGCTTGCCCTCACAGGCCGCAGGCGAACCGGGTGCTCCAGGGTCGCCAGCCGTACAGGTGGTAGAGGGTAAGGGCGGCGTCGTCCTGAACCGCCGGCGGCGCTTCGTACGGCCACCCGCCGTAGCCGAGCGACAGCCACGTACCGTCGAGGATGCCGTACGCGCCCGAGGGCCGGCCGGGGTCGTTGTAGGCGTCGCCCGACTCCCTCACGCGGATGCACTGCCAGTCGGCCGTCCCGGCGGTGGTCCCGTCGGTCACCGGGGGGTTGACGACGGCCGGCGGCTCGGCGGGCGCGACCGGGGCGTCCACCTGGGTGGCCGGCGGTCGCCACCGCACCGCGTCGAGCCCGGAGATCAGTTTGCCGCGCAGGGTCGCCAGCTGCGGCTGGTACGTCCCGATCGCCACGTGACCGGCCTGCTCGTCACTGCGCAGGTCTGCCGCAGACAGCGTCCACCGGGAGCGATTGCCGATCTCCCCCGCGCTGCCCGTTTCACGGACGCCGTGTGCTCGGCCGGTGCCGGTGCCGATGCCGGTGCCGTGGTGGCGACCCTTGGCGGCGGCAGCCGCCGGGGCGTGTGCGACCGTTACGGCGATCGTGCTGCCGATGAACGTGACCGACGTCGCCGCCAGGGCGAGGCGGTTCCGCATGTCCACTCCTCTCGTCGTCGGGCGCGCCATGGCCCGTCCTCATCACATGGGTCAAGCCGAACGCAGCCACCTGCATCCATGCCCCAGAGGGGCCGCGTGAATGCACGTCCGGCGCCCAGGCGCCGGGACACTGCGATCGGAGAGGTCAGATCAGCTCGATGACTCCGCCGGTGCAATCATCCCCATACCGGGTTGCAACCTCGATGCCGGCCGGCGCCGGCGATCTCCCGCCTCCGCCCACATCTGCCGGCACCGGCCGTTCACCGCCAGTGGAGCCTGGCCGTGCGTGCGGGATTGACGTAGCCGTTCTCGACGAACCAGCGGGCAGAGCTCTCGATGGCCTCGACCGGTGGACGGGATACGTAGCCGAGCTCGTGGCGGGCACGGGCGTCGTCAAACAGCATGTTGGTGGCCGACATGCGCGCCGCCTCCATGGCGACGAACGGCTCGTGGCGGAGGAGGCGGGCCTGCACCAGCTCCGAGATCGCGCCGGCGGCCAGAGCCAGTCCTCGAGGGAACCGCATGGTCGGCGCGCGCAGCCCGGTCACCGACGCCAGTGCTTCGAGCAGCTCGCGCATGGTCATGTTCTGTCCACCGAAGATGTAGCTGCGGCCGTCACGGCCGCGCTCGAGGGCGAGCAGGTGCCCATCGGCCAGGTCGTCGACGTGTGCCACGTTGAGCGACGTGTCCACGTAGCCGGGGATCTTCCCGTTGAGGAAGTCGAGGACCAGCTTCCCGGTCGGCGTGGGCCGCCGGTCACGCGGCCCGAGCGGGAAGGTCGGCAGGGCCAGGCTGACCGGAGTCCCCTGGGCGGCCGCCCGGAGCACCTCGTGCTCGGCCACGTACTTCGACCGCTTGTAGTGGCCGAAGAGGTGGGCGATGTTGGCGACGCATTCCTCGTCAGCCGGTTCGCCGCTGGGCGTGCGGTCGAGGCCGAGCGTGCCGACCGTGCTGGTGTAGACCATCCGCTCGCAGCCGGCGGCCGCCACCGCCTCGAGCACGTTGCGCGTCCCCCCCACGTTGACGTCGTAGAACACGGCGGGATCCGGCGCCCAGAAGCCGTAGATAGCGGCAGCGTGGAAGACGAAGCGGCAGCCGTCGATGGCTCGGCGGACGGCGGGCGCGTCCCGGATGTCGACCTGGGCCAGCTCGAGGTCGAGGCCGTGCACGTTGCGCCGGTCGCCGCCCGGCTCGACCAGCGCCACCACGGTGGCGCCGCGATCGAGCAGCCGGCGGGTGATGGCAGAGCCGATGAAACCACCGGCGCCGCTGACCGCCACCCGGTCGCCCGGCCGGAGGGGGGACGGGCCCGGCGGGGCGGGCAGTCCCTTGGCCCGTGCCCTGGCCGTGGACTTGGCCGGCGCCCTGGACTTGGCCGGCGCCCTGGACTTGGCCGGCGGCCGGGCGCGGGGCTTGCCGGAGGTGCCAGCGGGGGGCGTGGCCGGATCGGGAGGCGGGGGCCCTGGCGTCTCGGCCCCGTCCGGACCCGTGCCGGCGTCGCTCACCGTGCGGCCACCACCGGGGTGGGCGCTCCGCGGCGAAGCGCGCTTCGGGCCATGGTGGTCCCGAATTCGAAGAATAGGCCCGAGCCCCGATGGGCGTCCCCGAGGACGTCGTCCAGCGCGCCCACGAAGGACTCGACCTCCTCCTCCCCGGCGATGAGCGGCGGGAGCAGTTTCACGACGTTCATGTTGTCGGCGGCCACCTGGGTCAGGATGCGATGGCGGTGGAAGAGTGGGACGACGACCATCTGCGAGAACAGGGCATTGCGGAGCGCTTCGATGGTGTTCCATCGCAGCCGCATCCGCCGCGAGGTCGGCTTGCCGAAGACGAGGCCGATCATGAGCCCCTTGCCACGCACGGCATGGAGCATCTCGTAGCGCTCCACCAGCGGCGCCAATCCCTTCTCGAACAGCTCGCCGGTGTGCCGGGCCCGGTCGACGATGTCCTCGTCGTCGAAGGCCTGCAGCGTCGCCAATCCGGCGACCATGGCCAGTTGGTTGCGACCGAAGGTCGTCGAGTGCACCATGGCCCGTTCGATCGAGCTGTACACGCTCATGAACACCTGATCGGAGCAGAGGACGGCACCCACCGGGACGTACCCGCCCGACAGTGCCTTGGACATGGTGATGATGTCCGGCTCGACGTCCCAATGCTGATGGGCGAAGAACTTGCCGGTCCTGCCCATTCCCACCTGCACCTCATCGGCGACGAACAGCGTCCCGTGGCTCCGGCAGAGCTCCTGGACGCCTTGCCAGTAGCCCTCGGGCGCCATGTTGACGCCCTTTCCCTGGATCGGCTCGGCCACGAACGCCGCCACGTCGCGCTGGCGGAGCTCGCGGGCCAGGGCGTCGAGGTCGCCGAACGGGACCGCGACGCAGCCGGGGAGGTAGGGGCCGAAGCCACGGCGGAACTCCTTGCCGCCGTTCAGGGCCAGGGCGCCGGTGGTCAGGCCGTGGAACGCGTGATCGCAGTACACGATCCGGGGGCGCCCGGTGGCCCGCCGGGAGAACTTGATCGCCGCCTCGTTCGCCTCGGCCCCGGAATTGCAGAAGTACACCCTGGCGATGCCGGGATGGGCGCGCGCCACCAGTCGCTCGGCCAAGAGTCCGGGAAGGAGCGCGCAGTCCATCTGGACCATGTTGGGAAGGTCGAGGTCGATGGCCTGGTGCAGCGCCTGCTTGACGGCCGGATGGCTCCGTCCGAGGGCGTAGACGCCGAACCCGGCGAGGAGGTCGAGGTAGCGATCCCCCCGGTCGTCGTAGAGGTAGCAGCCCTCGCCGCGGACGTAGAACCGGTCGAAGCCCAGGGTTTTGAGGACCCGGCCGAGCTGCGGGTTGAGCAGCTCCGCGTGCAGCTTGAAATTCTCGCCATGCCGCTCTTTCAGCGCCTTGGCGACGTCGAACGCCA
Source organism: Acidimicrobiales bacterium (assembly GCA_050743865.1). Lineage (GTDB taxonomy): Bacteria > Actinomycetota > Acidimicrobiia > Acidimicrobiales > RAAP-2 > DAHUZJ01. The sequence continues at coordinate 9,707 of JBOGGE010000106.1, read as the reverse complement.
TCACCGACCTCCGATGCGTGAAGGACCCTCAGGCTAGGGCACGGTGGAGGCCTGTCCGTCCCGGACGGCCCGGGCCCGGCACCGGCAGGGCGTCATCACCCGGCACCGGCAGGGCGGCATCACCCGGCACCGGCAGGGCGGCATCACCCGGCGCCGGCAGTGCGTTCCGCGTGGAGGAATCCTTATCGTGGCAATTATGCTGGGCGGCGGCTGGGAGCCCGCCCCAGGTGGTCCCGGGCGCCGGCCCGGTGGACGCCAGGAGGGAGCGCGGGGGTGGCGAGGGAGCGGAGCGAGACGTCCGGCGGCAGCCGGTCGTACCTGGTGGGCTCGGTGGACAACGCCCTCACGCTGCTCGCCGCGCTCCGGGACAACCCGTCGCTGGCCGTCAAGGAGAGCGCCGAGCTGCTGGGCGTGGCGCCGTCGACGGCCCATCGGCTGCTCTCGACCCTGGTGGCGAATGATTTCGTGGCGCAGGACCCGACGACCCGCCGGTACGGTCCCGGGCCGGCTCTATTGAGCGTCGCCCTGGCGTCGCTGCGCCGGGTCGACGTGCGTCGCGTCGCCCGTCCCCACCTCTCGGCCCTGTCGGCGGAGACGAGGGAGACGGTGAACCTCGGGGTGGCCGAGGGGGCGACGGTCCGCATCATCGACTCGGTGGAGGGCTCCGAGGTGGTCCGGGTCAGCTCGCGTACCGGGGAGCTGGTGCCGGCCCACCTGGCGGCGGTGGGGAAGGTCCTGCTGGCGGCCCTCAGCCAGGAGGAGCTCTTCCGTCTGATGCCCTCCGATCGGCTGCCGGGCCGGGCCGGGTTGCCCGGAATGCTCCGAGCGGCGCTCGTCAAGGAGCTGGACGACGTGCGGCGGCAGGGGTTCGCGACGTCCTTCGAGGGAAGCACTCCCGGCCTGGCTGCGGTGGGGGTGGGCATCCGCGGCCCATGGGGTCGCATGCTGGCGGCGATCAGCGTGTCTGTTCCGGCCGAACGGCTCGACCCGGGGCGGGTGCCGACCATCGCCGCTGCCGCCCGGAACCGGGCGGCCAGGATCGAAGAGGAGCTGGCCGTCCCCGCTGCCCGCCCCGAGCCCCCTGCCCGCGCCGAGCCCCCTGCCCGCGCCGAGCCCCCTGCCCGCGCCGAGCCCGCCTCCCTGACGGAGGTCGGGCGGTCAAGGCCGGCGGACCGGTCAGCTTCCCCAGCCGGTGGCGTTGCCCTTCACGCCGGTCGGGCAGGCTCGCGGATCGTAGGGCTTGAGCGGGGTGACGGCCGGTGACGGGGCGGAGAAGCCCGGGAGCGCCGACGGCGAGCCGGCCGGCGCTGTCCCGGCCGGCGAGCCGCTCGATGTGGCGACGGCCGTGGTCGCGGTGGGCGACGTCGGCGACGCCGACGTGGCGCCGCCCTTGGCCGGACCGGTGACGGTCGAGGCGCCCGGCGCGGTCGGGTTCACCGAGAAGCTGGTTCCGGTGGTCACGGTGACGTCGGCCCCTCCGGCCGTCGGACCGTAGTCCATGACGACCGAACCGGAGAGCGAACGGGCGACCAGTTGCGCCGCCGCCTCGTCAGCCGGGGTGCGCTGCGCGTAGGTCACGAGGGTCTCGGCCACCCGGCCGACCGGCGGGGATGTGCCCGGCTGCAACATGTGGAACCCGAGCCGGCCGAGCGACTCGGAAGTCGTGGTGGCCTGTTCGAAGGCCCCGGTGCCGTTGAGGACCGACACGGTCACCGAGCCCGGCCGGGGCAGGGGCTTCCCGGTGAGGCTGTCGGTGGCGTCCCCGATCCCGAGGAACCGGTTGATGATCGACTGGCCGAGCGGTTGGGAGGGGAACTCGACGTCCCCCTTGCCGAACCCCTTGTAGGTGTACCCGCCCGGTGTGTCGTCCACCAGGACGGGCAGCGTCCACTGGGGAGCGGCGTCGATGCTCACCCCGTGGTAGGTCAGCACCAGGTTGACCATATGGGGGACTGTCAACCCGCCGTCGACGGTGAGCTGGCCGGCCACCGCGTTCACCACCGAGAGGTCGGTCCCCGGGCTGGACAGGCCCCGCCTGGCCACGGCGGTGGCCAGCACCCGCAGGAACTCGTGGTCCCGGCGGATCCTGGCCAGGTCGCTCTGGTCCTCGTGGGGCCATGTTGTGTGGGGCGCGCTGCGGGCCATGCCCGGTGGCAGGTACTGGAGGTGCCGGGCCCGCACCACCTGCAGGGCCTGGAAGCCGTCCAGGTGGTGGCAACCGGTTCCGTAGACGTTCAGACCCGACTTCTGGTCGTACACCGGCTCGGGGAACTCCAGTGTGATGCCCCCCAAGGCTGTGACCACGGCCGCGAACGTGTCGAAGTTGAGCTCGACGTAGTGCTGGATGGGGATCCCGAAGTCCTCCTCGATGGCCGCCACCAGCTGCGAAGGTCCCTGGTAGAGGGCGGCGTCGATCTTGTAGGCGCCGAAGCCTGTGCCTGTCTTGCGGGCGTTCGGGACGAACAGGTCGCGGGGGATCGACAGCAGGCTCACCGTCCGATTGGCCGGGTCGAGGTGCAGGATCATGATCACGTCGCTGTTGACGCCGGTCACCCCCTGTGTGCAGAGGCCGTAGGCCGGTGTCTGCTTCTTCAGCCCGCATCGCGTCGTCGAGCCGACCATCAGGATGTTCTCCGTCCCGGCGTCGGCACCGACGGTCGGCCCGCTGGTCAGGCCGCCGACGGCGACCCGGTGCACCTTGTGGGCGAGGTACCAGCCGTACCCGGCGGCGGCCCCGGCCAGCAGCACCACCACCAGGCCGGCGACCAGGAGGGTTCGCCGCAGCCGCCGGTGTCTCGGCTTGCCGGGCGGCCCGGCGTCGCTGGAGCGGGCCCGGCGGTGACGTCTCGACCGGGTGCCGGCCACGTCCCGCCCGAGAGCGCGCAGGCCCTCCTCGTTGGGAACCGGCTCCGGCATCCCTCCACCGTACCTACGGGTCATCGAACCGTCGGGGCATGGCGGTGCCGGGCCGTAGGCCGGGAACGGGCGCCGGGCTCGGCCGACCGCCCCCGATCAGCGCCCCGTCCGGCCGGTCCCCCCGATCAGCGCCCCACCCGCCCGATCGCCGTCAATTGAACGGGATGGCGCTGTACTCGGCCAGCTTGGCCAGGGGGTGACTGGCATCGATCTTGCGGATGGTCCCGGACTTGGAGCGCATCACCAGCGACTGGGTGGTGGCGCCGGATCCGTGGTACCGGACCCCCTGGAGCAGCTCGCCGTCGGTGATGCCGGTGGCGGCGCAGAAGCAGTTGTCCCCCTGCACGAGGTCGTCCGTCGTCAGCACGGCGTCGAGGTCGTACCCGGCCGCCACCGCCACCCGGCGCTCGGCGTCGTCACGCGGCCACAGACGCCCCTGGATCTCGCCCCCCATGCACTTGAGGGCGGCGGCGGCCAGCACTCCCTCGGGGGTCCCGCCGATGCCGAAGAGGACGTCCACCCCGGCGCCGGGCCACCCGGTGGCGATGGCGCCGGCCACATCGCCGTCGGTGATGAGGCGGATCCGGGCACCCGACGCCCGGACCTCTTCGATCAGGCCGGCATGGCGCGGGCGTTCGAGGATGACGGCGGTGAGGTCGCGCACGGACCGCCCCAGGGCGCCGGCCAGCGCGTGGAGGTTGTCGGTGGGGGAGCGGTTGATGTCGACGGCACCCCGGGCATCGGGGCCGACGGCCACCTTCTCCATGTACACGCAGGGGCCCGGATTGAACATCGAGCCGCGGGCGGAGACGGCGATGACCGAGAGCGCTCCGCCCCGTCCGAGCGCCGTCGGGGTGGTGCCGTCGATGGGATCCACGGCGATGTCCGCCGCCGGCGGCGACCCGTCGCCGATCCGCTCCCCGTTGTAGAGCATCGGTGCGTGGTCCTTCTCGCCCTCGCCGATGACCACCACGCCGTCCATGGGAACGGTCGAGAGGACGATCCGCATGGCGTTGACGGCGGCGCCGTCGGCCCCCTCCTTGTCCCCCCGCCCCATCCACCGGCTGGCCGCCATGGCCGCCGCCTCGGTGACCCGGACCAGCTCCAGCGCCAGGTTGCGGTCGGGGGCCTGGATCCGGCGTTCCACGGCGCAGACCATACCGGCCGCGCCGCCGCCGGACGCCCGGTCCGGCCGTCCAGGGAGCACCGGGTGCCCGGTGACGCTGCGGCATGATGGACGGGTGGACCGGTTCGTCATCCGCCCGAACGGGCCGCTCGGTGGCGTGGTCCGGGCCGGGGGGGCGAAGAACTCCGCCCTCAAGCTCATGGCCGCCTGCCTGCTCGCCTCCGGCCGGCACCAGCTGGACAACGTGCCGGACATCGTCGACGTCGAGATCATGTCCGACGTGCTCGCCGCGCTGGGGGCATCGGTCGAGCGCTGCCCGGGCGGCCGGCTCGTCGTGCGCACCCCGCCGCCGGCCGACCTGGTGCCCGAGGCTCCCTACCAGCTCGTCGAGAGGATGCGAGCGTCGATCGTGGTCCTCGGGCCTCTCCTGGCCCGGTGCGGGCACGCCCGGGTGTCCATGCCGGGTGGCGACGACTTCGGTACTCGGCCCGTCGACATCCACCTCAGCGGCCTGGCCGCGCTGGGCGCCACCTTCGACACCGTCCACGGCTACGTCGAGGGGCGGGTGGGCAGCCCCCCGGTCCGGGAGCGGCTGGTGGGCACCCGGGTCGTCCTCGAGTACCCGAGCCACACGGCCACCGACAACCTGCTCATGGCGGCGGTCCTGGCCAAGGGGACGACCGTCATCGACAACGCGGCGCGGGAGCCGGAAGTAGCCGACCTGGCCGTCTACCTCACTTCGATGGGGGCGCGCATCTCGGGCGCCGGCACGTCCCGCATCGAGGTGGAGGGGGTCGACGAGCTGTCGCCGGCGGCGCACGTGGTCGTGGCCGACCGGGTGGTGGCGGCCACCTTCCTGGCCGCCGTCGGGCTGGCCGGGGGGGAGGTGGTGGTCGAGGACGCCCGGGCCGACCACATCGAGACGCTGGTGCGCAAGCTCATGGCCATGGGCATGCACATCGAGCAGCGGCCCGAGGGGCTGGCTGCCGCCGCCGAGGGCCGGTTGCGCTCGGCCGACGTGGCCACCCTGCCCTACCCCGGCGTGGCCACCGACTACAAGCCGCTGCTGGTCACCATGCTGACGGTGGCCGACGGCGTGGGCATCGTCACCGAGAACCTGTTCGCCGGGCGTTTCCGCTACGTCGACGAGCTGCGCCGGATGGGCGCCGACGTGCGGACCGAGGGGCACCACGCCGTGATCCGCGGGGTGCTTCGCCTGTCGGGTGCGCCGGTGCGGGCGCCGGACATCCGGGCCGGTGCCGCCCTGGTGCTGGCCGGGCTGGTGGCCGAGGGGGAGACGGAGGTGTCGGGGGCGTGGCACGTCGACCGGGGTTACGAGGACCTGGCCGGCCGGCTCCGCAGCCTCGGGGCCCAGGTGCACCGGTGTTGAGCGGCGGCCCGGCTCGGCGGCCCGGCGCCCTGGTGGCGGCGGCGTCGGGGGGGGACCGGGTGTCCCTGGCCCGATTGCTCTCGATCGTCGAGCGGGGCGGGCCGCCGAGCCGGGAGCTGGCCCGGCGGGTGCGCGCCGCGCCGCCGCCGTACACGGTGGGGATGACGGGAGCGCCGGGGGCCGGCAAGTCGACCCTGACCAGCCGCCTCATCACCCTGGCTCGCGGCGGGTGGCCCGATGAGCCGCCCGACCCGGGCGTCGACCAGGTGGCCGTGCTGGCCGTCGACCCGTCGTCGCCGCTGACCGGGGGCGCCATCCTCGGCGACCGGGTCCGGATGCAGGAGCACGCCACCGACCCCACGGTGTACATCCGGTCGATGGCGACCCGTGGCCACCTGGGCGGCCTGGCCCTGGCGGTGCCCGAGGCGGTGCGGGTGCTGGGCGCCGTCGGCGTGCCGCTGGTGGTCCTCGAGACCGTGGGGGTCGGCCAGATGGAGGTCGACGTGGCGGCGGCGGCCGACACCACGGTCGTGATCGTCACGCCCGGCTGGGGGGACTCGATGCAGGCCAGCAAGGCGGGCCTGCTGGAGGTGGCCGACATCTTCGTCGTCAACAAGGCTGACCGCCCCGGCGCCGGCGAGGCCCGCCGCGACCTCGACCAGATGCTCGACCTGTCGGCGTCCGGTGACTGGCGGCCGCCCGTCGTGGAGACGGTGGCCTCCACCGGGGACGGCACGTCCGATCTGTGGGCGCAGATCGCCCGGCACCGGGCCCACCTGGTCGGATCGGGCCGCCTGGCGGCCCGCCGGAAGGAACGCGTGGCGCAGGAGCTCCGCCGGGGGGTGACGGCCCGGATGCTCCGGCACGCCGAGCGGCTGGTGGCGGGTGAGGGGTTCAGCGCCGCCGTGGAAGCGATCGGGCAGGGGACGCTCGACCCCTACGAGGCCGCCTGCCGCCTGACCGGCGCTCTCCCCGGCGCTCTCCCCGGCGCTCTCCCCGGCGATCCGGGGGGCGACCCGTGACGTCGTCCTTCCGCAGCGGGCCCGTCCCCGCCGACCGCTCCTACGACCCCTCGGTGCGGTGGTTCCAGCACGCCGTGTTCTACGAGGTGCTGGTCCGTGGCTTCTTCGACGGCAACGACGACGGGAGCGGCGACCTGCCCGGGCTGCGGGCCAAGCTCGACTACCTGCAGTGGCTGGGGATCGACTGCCTGTGGCTGCTGCCGTTCTACCCGTCGCCGCTGCGGGACGGCGGCTACGACATCAGCGACTTCTTCAACGTCCACCCCGACTACGGGTCGCTGGGCGACCTGGTCGGCCTGCTCGAGGACGCCCACCGCCGCGGCATCCGGGTGATCGCCGACCTGGTGATGAACCACACCAGCGACGAGCACCCGTGGTTCGTCGAGTCGCGTTCGAGCCGGACGGGCCCCAAGGCCGACTGGTACGTGTGGAACGACGACGACCAGAGGTGGCCGGAGGCCCGGGTGGTGTTCACCGACGTCGAGCGGTCCAACTGGACCTGGGACGACACCCGCCAGCAGTACTACTGGCACCGCTTCTTCTCCCATCAGCCCGACCTCAACTACGAGAACCCCGAGGTCGCCGACACCATGCTCGACCTGGTGAGGTTCTGGCTGGATCTCGGGCTCGACGGCTTCCGGCTGGACGCCGTGCCGTACCTGTACCAGCGCGACGGCACGGCCGGTGAGCACCTGCCGGAGACGCACCGCTACATCCGGCGGGTCCGCAAGCAGCTGGAGGCCGACTACCCGGGCCGGGTCCTGCTGGCGGAGGCCAACGGCTGGCCGTCCGACGTGGCTGACTACTTCGGCAGCGGCGACGAGTGCCACCTTTGCTTCCACTTCCCGCTCATGCCCCGGCTGTTCGCCGCCGTGCGCCGGGAGCAGCGGTACCCGGTGACCGAGATCCTGAGCCAGACCCCGGAGATCCCCGACGGCTGCCAGTGGGCCATTTTCCTGCGGAACCACGACGAGCTCACCCTCGAGCAGGTCAGCGCCGAGGAGCGCGACTACCTCTTCGCCGAGTACGCCAAGGACCCCCGCATGAAGCGGCACATGGGCATCGGGCGCCGGCTGGCCCCGCTCCTCGACGGCGACCGGCGGCTGGCCGAGCTCCTCCATTCCCTGCTCCTGTCCCTGCCCGGGAGCCCGGTCCTCTACTACGGGGACGAGCTGCTCATGGGGGACAACATGTACCTGGGCGACCGGGACTCGGTGCGCACCCCGATGCAGTGGTCTCCCGACCGCAACGGCGGGTTCTCCCGGGCCGACTTCGCCCAGCTCTACCTGCCCCCCCTCATGGACCCGGTGTACGGGTTCGGGGCCGTGAACGTCGAGGCGCAGCTCCGCAACCCCGGGTCGTTCCTCCATTGGCTGCGGGGCATGCTGGTCGAGCGCCGCGCCCTGCCGGTGCTGGGCGTCGGCGAGGTGGAGGTGCTGGGCTGCCCCAACCCGTCGGTGCTGGGCTACGTGCGGTGGGGCGAGGTGGCGGACGTCTCCATGGTCGCCCCGCGCGGTCCCGGGCCGCCGCCGGTGATGCCGACATCCCGCGACGCCCCGCCGGGGCCCGGCAGCGTCCTCGCCCGCACCGTCCCGGCCGGCAACGAGGAAGCGGCCGACGCCGCCGTGCGCCGGTCCCAGGCCGTCCTGTGCGTGCACAACCTGAGCCGGTTCGCCCAGCCGGCCGAGCTGCAGCTGGCCCGATGGGCAGGCTGGCGGCCGGTCGAGGTCCTGGGCCGGGTCCCCTTTCCGGTCATCGGCGAGGAACCGTTCAACGTGACCCTCGCCCCCTACGGCTACCTGTGGTTCGAGCTGGTCGACCAGATGGCGGTGCTCGAGGAGGAGGGTCGGTGACCTCGGTCGCCGGGTCCCTGCAGGAGCCGGGCGAGGACCAGCGGGCCGCCCTGTGCCGGGCGGTGGCGACGTGGGTCGGCCAGTCGGCGGGCGAGGGGGAGCCGGTGCCGGCGGCCGGCGACGTCGAGGTGGTCGACGTCGTCCTCCTGCACCCGGGTCGCCCGGGGGTGCTCGACGTCGTCGCCGGCATCGGCGGGCGGTTGGCCCACGCCGTCCTGGGGCTGCGCCGCCCGGGGGACGAGCTCCACGTCCTGGGGGCGGTGGAGAGCCCGGTGGTCGGCCTGGTCGAGGACGAGCACGGGCTGGCGGTGGCGGTCGACGCGGTGCACGACGCCGAGGTGGCCCGGCTGCTGCTCGGGGCGGTGGGAGGCCCGGCCGACGACCCCGGCGTGGCCGCCGTGAGCCTGGAGCGGGAGACCGGCCCGGCCGCCGGGCCTTCGGTCAACGTGTCGGTGGGCGACGGCGACGAGAGCGCCGTCCTGGTGTTCGGCGACCGCTGCACCCTGCGGGTGTTCCCGTGGCTGCGGGCCGCTCCCCACCCCGGGGTCGCCTACCTGGCGGCGCTGGACGAGGCCGGGTTCAACCACCTGGCGGCACCGATCGTCGTCTGGCGCCGCGACCAGCGCGACCTGGGGGTGGTCCAGGAGCTGCTGGTCGGCAAGGCGGCCGGCTGGGCACTGGCGCTGTCCTCGCTCCGGGACCTGTGCGCCTCGGACGGCGCTCCCGAGGAGGCCGGGGGCGACTTTGCCTCCGAGGCCCGGGCTCTCGGGGTCATGACCGCCCGCATGCACCTGGCCGCCGATCGCGCCTTCGGGCGGCGGGCGGGCGTCGTGGCCGAGTGGGTGGCGGAGGCCGAGTCGGCGATCGCCGACGTCGACGCGGCGGCCCTCGACGGTGCCATCGGCGACACGCTCCGCTCGCTGCGGTCGTCGGAGCTCCGGGCGCCGGCCCTGCGGGCCCACGGCGACCTGCACCTGGGCCGGACGGCCCGCACCGACCAGGGCTGGGTGCTGGCCGACTGCATGCCCGGTGGCACCCGGGAGGGGTCCGGCGAGCCGGTCTACCGTTCGCCCCTGGCCGACGTGGCCGACCTCTTGTGGTCGCTCCACCACGCCGCTGTCACCGCCGCCGCCGAGCTCGGCCGCGACCCGGCGGGCCACGCGGCGGCGGCCGAGCTGGCCGCCGCCTGGGAGGCGCGCAACCGGCGAGCCTTCGTCGCCGGCTACCTGTCGACCGCCGGCGTCGGCGGGCTGGTCCCGACCGACCGGGCTGTCGTGCGCGACCTGGTGGCCGTCTTCGAGCTCCACCGGGAGGCCCGCCTGGCCGCCCGCCGCTGACCCGGTCCGCCCGCCGCTGACCCGGTCCGGCCGCCGCTGACCCGGCCCAGCCGGCCGGGGCGG
>JBOGGE010000105.1:0-2020 GCA_050743865.1 Acidimicrobiales bacterium | reverse complement strand
CCTGCTCGACCACCCGCCCGACGCTGTTGTCGGCGAGCCCGCGGTAGAGGGTCTCGACCAGATCGGTGGCGGTGAAGTAGCGCACCCGACGGCCCCGGGCGACCGCCTCGTGGCCGACGGCGACGAGCAGGTGGGACTTGCCCGTCCCGGCCGGCCCCACGCAACACAGGTTTTCCTTGGCGCCGACCCACTCGAGGCCGGCCACGCAGTCGAAGGTCGCACGAGCGATGGACGACGCCTCGACGTCGAACTCGTCGAGGGACTTGTTGACCGGGAAGTTGGCCTGTGCCAAGCGATGTCGAGCGTTGGAGGCGTCACGCGAGGCGAGCTCTGCCTCGAGGAGGGTGCGCAAGAACTCCTCTGGCTTCCAGCGCTGGGTCTTGGCCACCACCAGCAGCTCGGGGGAGAGCTTGCGGATGGCGGAGAGGCGCAGACGGCGCAGCGCCGCCTCGTGGGCCAGCGCAGCCGCCGCCGCCTTGCGGCGGGTGATGTCGCGTGCGAAGGCGTAGAACACGTGACGTCCCTCCTCGCGCAGTGCCCACAGCGTCAGCTCGACGGGGATCTGCCCGCCGTCCCGGCACAGGGCAGCCACCTCCAGGTGCTGCCCCAGCCCCCGACCCTCACCGCTGGCCAGGTAGCGAGCGACCCCCTGGTCGTGCGCTTGGCGGTATTCGAGCGGGACGATGAGCTCGGAGACCCGTTGGTCGAGGGCCTCGTCGCGACTCCAGCCGAAAGGCGCTCCGCCTCCCGGTTCCATTCGGTGATCCGCCCGTGCTCGTCCATGCCGATGAAGGCGTCGCCGGCCGAGTCCAGGATCAGCCGCAGTCGGGTGGCGCCGTCGGCCAGGGCCGTCTGGGACCGTTCGCGCTCGAAGACCCAGCCCAGGTGCATGCCAGCCATCCACGCCGGCCTGCCCGTGGCCAGCACCCGGCCCGGTAGGCCGGTGCCCGGCGGTCAGGGCTGCCTGGGAGGTGACGCGGTCGAATGCATCCCACCGCTGGTCGGGGACGTGCCAGGACAGCCAGGGCGTGGCGGTGGCACCGTCGACCCGGAAGGCATGGGCGAGAGGCCACCCGGTGAGCTCTGCGATCCGCTGGAGCGCCCAAGCCACGACCTTGTCGGGATGTGACGCTTCGTTGGCCGCCGAGGCCACTGCCCCCAGGAGGTGGACGACGTCGTCCTGCGGGGCGAGGACTCCCCGAGCTGTTCGTCCCACTCCACCGCTCCCTTCGCCGGCGCGCCTTCCGCCCGACGCTGCGGGGATGTCGTCACAATCGGCATGGAGGGCCGCGCCCTTTAGGTACGCCGGGCCCTGCCCGGGGGCCAGACCCGAAACGAGAGGCCGGGAGCCAGAGCCTGTGAACCGCAAGAACGGCACGAGGTCCGACCCCTGCCGCGAAGCAGTTCCCTGTCTGGCCCTCGTGCCCGCCGTCGGACATGCCATGAGCCATGGGTTCATCGATGGGAAGGAGGCAGACGTAGTAGTTGGCACTGCCCATCCTGTACACCACCCCCTTGCTCGCGACTATCCCGCGGGTACCGGGGACGGGGTCGCTGGGCGAGGAAGCTCGCGAAAAGGCATCGACCCGGTCCCGGCCCCGGCTCCGGCGCTGGAAGTCCCGATGGACCTCGCCGAGAGCTCGGGGTTTCGTCCGCTCCGACGTCGGTGCCGGCCGCCGGAGGCGGCTGCATGCCAGCTTCCTGCGGGCGCAGCCCGGGATTATCGGGTGCCACACCGATGCTGACGACAGCAAGGTGGCAAAGCGAGGTTCGGAACCGCATGGAGAAGGCGGTGTTCAGCGTGCGTCGGCGAAGGGATGGTCGACGGCGGGTCCGCCAGCGTCCGCGTGCCCTCCTTGCCCGCCGGTGTCGCTGCCCGAGGAAGTGGTCGCGTTCGGATCGGCCACCTCGGGACCGTCGGCCACCTCGGGACCGTCGGCCACCTCGGGACCGTCGGCCACCTCGGGACCGTCGGCCACCTCGGTCGCGTCGTGGTCGTGAGAGCCGGGAGCGTCTTGCC
>JBOGGE010000104.1:0-5641 GCA_050743865.1 Acidimicrobiales bacterium | reverse complement strand
GAACCGGCGGGACAGCCCCGCGCCCGGCAGCGCCGCGCCCAGAGGTCCGGCGCCCGGCGGCCCGCCCAATGGCCGCGCCGCGCCCGGTCGCGCCGCGCCCGGTAGCGCCGCGCCCGGCCCCCGACCGGGTGCGACCGGGGCGTCCCCCGTCACCGCCAGCACGCTCCGGTGGCGTCGACCGGGGCGTCACTGACCCGGGGTTCGTCGAGCGGGAGCCGGCGACAGCTCGACGAGGACGACAGCCAGGCACGCCACGCCCTCGGCCCGGCCGAGCGCCCCGAGCCCCTCGGCCCGGGTGGCCTTGACCGAGACCGGGGCGCCGAGAGCGGCACCGAGCCGTTCGGCCATGCGGTCCACGAACGGCGCCAGGGGCGGCGACTCGGCCACCACGGTGCAGTCCGCGTTGACTGGCCGGAAGCCGGCGGCGCCCGTCATCCCCACCACCTCCTCCAACAGGGCCAGGCTGTCGGCACCAGCCCAGGATGGATCGGTGTCGGGGAAGTGACGACCGAGGTCGCCCTGGCCGGCGGCGCCCAATAGCGCGTCGGCCAGCGCGTGGCTCAGGGCGTCGGCGTCGCTGTGGCCGTCGAGCCCGCGGCCACCCTCGATCGTCACCCCGCCGAGCACGAGCCGTCGACTGGGATCGGAGGAGAACCGGTGGACGTCGAACCCCTGCCCGATCCGCACCGTCAACGCACCTCAGCCAGGAGGTGCTCGGCGTAGTCCAGGTCGGCCGGGACGGTCAGCTTCAGGTTGCGGGGGTCCCCGGGGACCACTCGCACCGTTCCACCGACGGCCTCGACCAGCGCGGCATCGTCCGTCGCGTCCTCACCGGCCTCGTGTGCCCGGCGCAGCACATCGGCGCGGAACGCCTGGGGCGTCTGCACCGCCACCAGTCCGGACCGGTCGACGGTCCCGGCGACGGTCACCCGGTCGGTCCCGAGGCGCTTCAGCGTGTCGGACACGGAGGTGGCGCATATCGCACCGTCGACGGCGTCGTCGGCCAAGGCGTCGATCACGGCGTGGAAAAGCGCCGGCCGGGCCAGCGGGCGGGCAGCGTCGTGCACCACCACCATCGTCGCCGAAGGGGGCACCACGGCCAGGCCACGACGCACCGACGCCGAGCGGGTCAGGCCGCCCGCGACCACGATGTCGGCACCGAGAGCCGGTCCCGGATCTCCGGATGGCTCCTCGGTCCGGGTGGGCGGGACGACCAGCACGACCCTGCCGGCCACCGAACGGGCCGCCTCGATCGACCACGACGCCACCGGCCGGCCCCCCAGGAGCTCGAACTGCTTGGCCCGTCCGCCGAACCGCTCCCCAGCGCCGGCCGCGACCACCACGGCCCACACGGGACCACCGTCGGGCACCATCGCTCCCCCGCGCTCGCCGGTTACGGCAGGGCCTCGTCGAGCCGCTGCTCGGCGGTCTCCTCATCGACCGCGAGGGCAAAGGTCAGCTCCGACACGAGTATCTGTCGGGCCCGGCTGAGCATGCGCTTCTCGCCGGCCGACAGCCCCCGGTCCTTGTCCCGGATCGAGAGGTTCCGGACCACCTCGGCCACCTGGTAGATGTCGCCGGAACGCAACTTCTCCGAGTGGTTCTTGTACCGGCGCGACCAGTTGGTCGGCATCCGCGCTTCCTTCTTGCGGAGGACGGCGAAGACCTCTTCGACCTCCTCGTCGTTGATCACCTCTCGCAGGCCGACGCCGTCGGTGTTGTCGGCCGGCACCATGAGGGTGAGATCGCCGTAGGCCAGGCGGAGCACCAGGTACTCACGCTTCTGGCCGAAGGCGACCTTCGTCTCGCGCTTCTCCACTACGGCGGCGCCGTGATGGGGGTAGACGACCTTGTCACCGACCTCGAACAACGGACTCCCTTGCGACGTGGTGGCGGAGATCGCCGCGGTGGCGCGTATGGACCGCACGGCGGGCGGCACGGGGACACCAGGACCGTCGAGCACGGGACCGGCGACTGACCACCGGGCATTCTACCAAGTCCGCACGCTTGCCGACTCCGTTCCCGATGGCGAACCGGGACCTCCCCACCGCCCCACCGGTCACCCGTCGCCGGTCACTCGTCGCCGGTCACTCGTAACGCTCCAGGATGCTGGCCTCGACCATGCGGGACAGCCCGTCCTTCACCGCCCTGGCCTTGGCCTCGCCCACCCCGCCCACCTGCTCGAGCTCGGCCAGGGAGGCCTGCATGAGCTGCGGCAGGGTGACAAAACGCTCGACGATCCGGTGGATGATGGCGTCGGACACCCGGGGCAGCCGGTGGAGGAGCCGGTAGCCCCGTGCCTCGGCCGGCCGGTCGAGCACCCCCGGGACGTCGTCGAACCCGATCACCGCCGCCACCGCCGTACGCCCCAGCAGCTCGTCGTAGGTGAGCCGGTGGAGGGTGGCCAGCGCCCGCTCGGCCCGGCTCTGACGGGCGGCGCGGGCCCAGCCGGGGCTGTCGCCCCGAGATCCGGCGGGGGGCGGGCGGTCACGCCCGGGCACGACCACGTAGTCGGTGGCCACCAGCCGGAGGGTGTCCTCGACCCCGGCACCGAGCTCCTCGATCTGGAGCCGGATCAGCCGACCGTCCTCGCCCAGCTCGACCAGGTAGTCCTCGATCTCCCGGGTGAAGCGGACGACCATCTCACCCGGCTGGAGGACGGCGACCACGTCGCTCAGCGAGACGGTGTCCTCGACCTCAAGGGTGGACAGGAGGGACAGCGCCAGGTCGAACCGGGTCTTGAACCGCTGGCCGGCGGCGATGGCCTGGGACGCCCGGTCGACCAGCCTGCCCGTTCGCTGGAGGCTGTGCTTCATGGTGCCGCAGTACACGGTGACCGTCGCCATCGCCTCGGACACGGCCAGCACCGGCACCTCGATCGAACGGGCCACGCGCTCGGCCGTCCGGTGGCGGGTGCCGGTCTCGGTGGTGACGATCGACGCCTTGGGCATGAGGTGGACATTCGCCCAGGCAATCCGCGACGCATCGGACGTGAGGATGATGGCGCCGTCCATCTTGGCCAGCTCGGAAAGGCGCTGGGGGCTGAACTCGGCGTCGAGGCTGAACCCGCCGGTGCAGATGGAGAGCACCGCCGCGTCGTCGCTGACCACCACCAGCGCGCCCCGCTTGGCCTGGAGGATCCGGTCGAGCCCCTCCCGGAGCGGCATCCCGGGGGCGACGAGGGCCAGCGCCCCCCGGAGAGGCTCGCTGCCATGGTCGGTCACGCTGGGATCGTACCGGCGGCAGCCAGGCCCGTCAGGCACCGCGGGATCCGTCAGGCGCCGATCCTGGCCGACACCTCCGGGCGGTCGGACGGGCAGGCGGCCGCCAAGCCGGGTCGACCGAGCCTCCGGGCGGAAGCGATGGCCTCGGCCACCGTCGCCACCCGGACCAGCCGCATCGACGCCGGCCCAGTCGGGGTCGCCCGGGGCACCAGGGCCACGCTGAAGCCGAGGCGGGCCGCCTCGGCCAACCGGCGCCCCGACCCCGCCACCTGGCGGACCTCCCCGGCCAGGCCAACCTCGCCGAAGGAAAGCAGGTCGGCCGGCAGCGCCGCCCCGTCGGCCGCCGAGGCCACCGCCAGGGCGAGAGGAAGGTCGACCGCCGGCTCGGTCGCCCGGATCCCTCCGGCCACCGAGGCGAAGACCTCGATCCCGGCCAGGCCGATCCCGGCGCGCGCCTCGAGCACCGCCACCACCGTCGCCAGCCGCCGCGGGTCGACGCCGAGGGCGGTCCGCCGGGGAGGACCGCCGACCGGCCCGCAGGCCAACGCCTGGATCTCGACGGCTAGCGCCCGGCGCCCCTCGATCAGGGTGGTGACGGCGCTGCCGGGCACGTCCGCCCGTCGGTCGCCGAGGAGCAGGGGGCCGGGGTCGGCGACGTCGACCAGCCCCTCTTCGCCCATCTCGAACAGCCCGACCTCGCCGGCCGGTCCGAAGCGGTGCTTCACCGCCCGGAGCATGCGCAGGCTGTGGTGACGGTCCCCCTCGAAGGCCACGACGGTATCGGCCAGGTGCTCGAGAGCTCGAGGGCCGGCCGGATCGCCCTCCTTGGTCACGTGGCCGACCAGGACGACCGCCGTCCCGCTCTCCCTGGCCATCCGGCTGAAGGCGTCGACGCAGGTCCGCACCTGGGACAGCGCGCCGGGAGGAGCCGCCAGCGCACGGTCGGAGACCGTCTGCACCGAATCGACCACCACCAGCGACGGGCGCAGTTCCCAGCCGGCGGCGACGGCGGTCGCCAGGTCGGTCGTGGCCAGGACGTAGAGCTCTTCGGGGCTGGGCCCCAGCCGCTCCGACCGGGCCCGCACCTGGGGCGCCGACTCCTCGGCCGACACGAGGAGCGCCCGCCGTCCCCGGCCCGACACCGAAACCAGCGCCTGGAGCAGGAGCGTCGACTTGCCGACCCCCGGCTCGCCGAAGAGCAGGGTGACAGAGCCGGGCACGAGACCGCCGGCCAGGACCCGGTCGACCTCGGCGATGCCGGTTGGAACGGGCTCGGCCAGGCGGCGGTCGACCGTCGACAGGGGGACGGCCCGGGCCGCCGGCACGTCCCGGCCACCCACAGTCCCGCCGGCGTCCGAGCGGCGGCGCCCGTCGGCGGCGAGCGATCCCCAGGCGCCGCAGGCGGGGCACCGCCCGACCCAGCGCGGGGACGTGGCCCCGCACCGACGGCAACGGTGCACGTCGCTCGACCCGGCCATGGCCGGTCACCATAGGAGGGGGGTGTGCCACCTCCGACGGACCTCCCGCCAGGTCGCCCCTCGGGCGGCGCGCCGCCGCCCGGCGCCGTCAGTCGGCGGCGCTGGAGCCGGCCAGCTCCATGGGCGGCGGCTGGACGCCCTCGACCGCCTTGAAGGTGAGGTGCGGCCCGTCGGCGCCGTCGCCCGGCTCGGGGTCGACGTCGACCACGATCGTCTCCCCCACCCGGAACTCCTTCCACAGGATCCGCTCCGACAGCGGATCCTCCACCAGCTGCTGGATGGCACGGCGGAGCGGCCGGGCCCCGAGCTGGGGGTCGTACCCCTTCTCGGCCAGGAACGACCGGGCGGTCGGGGTGAGCTCGAGGCCCAGGCCCTGGCCGGCAAGCTGACGGGAGGTGCGGGCCAGCATCAGGTCGACGATCTCGACGACTTCGTCCCGGCTGAGCTCGTGGAACACGATGACCTCGTCGATCCGGTTCAAGAACTCGGGCCGGAAGTGGGCCTTCAGCGCGTCGTTGACCTTGGCCTTCATCCGCTCGTAGGTGACCGCCTCGGACGTCTTGGCGAAGCCGACGCTGGTCTTGCGGAGATCGGCCGTGCCCAGGTTGGACGTCATGATGAGCACGGTGTTCTTGAAGTCCACCGCGCGACCCTGCGCGTCGGTGAGCCGGCCGTCCTCCAGGATCTGGAGCAGCGCGTTGCACACGTCGGGGTGGGCCTTCTCGACCTCGTCGAAGAGCACGACCGAGAACGGCTTGCGGCGCACGGCCTCGGTGAGCTGGCCGCCCTCTTCGTAACCGACATAGCCGGGAGGCGAGCCGACCAGTCGGCTGACCGTGTGCTTCTCCATGTACTCGGACATGTCGAGCTGGATGAGCGAGTCCTCGTCGTCGAAGAGGAACTCGGCCAGTGTCTTCGCCAGCTCGGTCTTCCCCACGC
>JBOGGE010000103.1:0-4941 GCA_050743865.1 Acidimicrobiales bacterium | reverse complement strand
GCGTTCGGATCGGCCACCTCGGGACCGTCGGCCACCTCGGGACCGTCGGCCACCTCGGGACCGTCGGCCACCTCGGTCGCTTCGTGGTCGTGAGAGCCGGGAGCGTCTTGCCTGTTGGTGTCTGTTCCGGAAAGGGACCTGGGCTGGGCCGGGACGAGCGTGGCCGGTGCCGGCGTGACGGGCGGGGCGAGGCCATAAGCCGTCGGTACGGCCGCCGCTCCGGCGAGCGTCAGCCCACCGACGCCGAAGACCGGCACGCCGGCCAAGCTGACCATCAGGAGCTTTCGTCGCGGCTTCATCAGATGTTCGTCACCTCCATGGTGCGGTTGGTCTCGCGTCATTGTGGGGAACCGCAGATGTGATGACCGTGAGCACGGTTCAGGCGCGGGGGCCAAGGGAGATGCTCGGCCAACCGTGGGAGCTCCGAGTGCTGCGATCACCGCCGTCCCCACCGCCGTCTCCACCGCTGCTCCCGCCCCCGTCGGCCGGAAGCACGATCCTCACGATGGCCCCGAGTGGGACCCGGTTCCGGGCATCGACGCCGCCGCCGTGCCCCTCGGCCAGCGCCTTGACGATGGCCAAGCCGAGCCCCGCTCCGCCGTGCTGGCGATCCCGACCTGTGTCCGGCCGGCTGAAACGGTCGAAGGCGCGTGGCAGGAACTCAGCGGGGAACCCTGGCCCCTCGTCGAGGACCTCGATCACCAGGTGGGCGCCATCCACCACCAGGCGGATCCGGACCTGCGTCCCGAGAGGTGCCATCCGCAGGGAGTTGGCGACCAGGTTGTCCACCGCCTGGCGCAGGCGGAGGTCGTCCACGGCGGCGACGATCCGGTCCGGGGCCTCGACCACGAGGTCGACGTTCTTGTCGCTTGCCCATTGGGCGAACGCGTCCTTGGTCCGCCAGAGGACCGGCACCACGTTCTGGGGAACCGGGTCCACCACCGCCACGCCTTCGTCGTCGCGCGAAAGGAGGAGCAGGTCGTCGGTCAGCCGGATGAGGTGATCGGTGTCGACCGTCGCCTCGTCGATGGCGAGGGTCAGCTCATCGACGGACCGGCCCGGCTTGCGGGCCAGCTCCAGCCCCCCTCGAAGGATGGCGAGCGGGGTCCGCAGCTCGTGCCCGGCGACGGCGACAAACCCCCGCTGGCGCCCCAGCGCCCCCTGGAGGCGCCCCAGCAGTCCGTTGAGCGTCTGGGCCAGGGCGGCGACCTCGTCACGCGTGCGCGGGACGGCCAGAGTGGCATCGTGGTCGAGCGCGGAGATCGCCGAGGCCTGGCGGCGCATCCGTTCGACCGGACGGAGCGCGGCGCCGGCGAGGAACCAAGCGGCGGCAGCGGCGGCGAGCACGGCGACCGCTCCCCCGACCACAAATCCCCGCTCGACCCGTCCCACCGCCTGGTCGACCGTCTCGAGTGTGGTCCCGACCACGACCACCCTCTTCGAGCTGTCCGAGATGCCGGTGGCGTACACCAGGTAGGGCGAGGAGGCGCCGTGGATCCGTCGTTCGAGGACGACGCCCTGGCGCCTGGCCCGCTCCAGTTGGGCTGCGTCGAGCACCGGTCGCCCGGATCCCGGTCCGTCGCCTTCGAGGATACGCCCGCCCGCTCCGATCACTTGGGCCAGAGACTCCCCGCCCGGGTCGCTGAACGCCGGGAGCTGCTGGGCGATGGCAGACGCCTGCGACTGCAGGGACGCCACCAGCGAGCTGCGCAGCCCGCCGGCGAGCTCGTGGACGAACACGGCTCCGGCGATGGTCACCGCCACCGCGGTGCCCAGCGCCAGGAGGAGCGCCAGACGGACCCGAACCGGCACCGCTCAGGGACAGCCTGGATCGCGCAACCGGTACCCGACGCCGCGGATGGTCTCGATGTCCTGGCAGCCGAACGGTTGGTCGACCTTGCGCCGCAGGTAGGAGACGTACTGATCGACGATGTTCGACACTCCGTCGAAGGCGAAGTCCCAGACGTGTTCGATGATCTGGGTGCGGGTCACGACCGCGCCCGGACTGCGCATCAAGAGGTCGAGCAGTGCGAACTCCTTGGGCGTGAGGTCGATCCTGGTCCCGGCACGCGAGACCCGTCGGGTGGCCGGGTCGAGGCGCAGGTTGCCGACCTCGAGCACCGTGGGGCGTTCGGGCTGGCCGCGGCGCAGGAGCGCTCGGAGGCGGGCTGAGAGCTCGGCGAAGTTGAAGGGCTTGGTGAGGTAGTCGTCGGCCCCTGCGTCGAGACCTTGCACCCGGTCCCGGACGTCGGTCCGTGCCGTCAACATGAGGACCGGGGCCCACTGGCCGTGCTCCCTGATCCGGCGGGCTACCTCGTACCCGTCGCAACCCGGCAGCATGACATCGAGGATGATCGCCGCGTACGGGTTCTCGGTCGCCATCCACACCGCGTCGGGGCCGTCGCCGACCACGTCGACGGCATGGCCCTCTTCCTGGAGTCCCCGCTGGATGAGGCTGGCCATTCGGACATTGTCCTCGGCCACGAGCAGGCGCACTTCGTCCACTCTATGGATGGAGCATGTGAGCAGGATGTGAACGGAACCCCCGAACCCCGGAACCCCCGAACCCCGGAGCCCGGAGCCCGGAGTTGGCCGGCCATCGAGGCGGCTCAGCTGCTGCGGTCGGCGGCCGGTTCCAGCCCGAGGAAACGCATGATGCGCATTGCCAGGTAGAGCTCGCAGGCCGCCCGCGGGTCGGCCAGAGACCGCCGGCTGAGCTGCTCGATCCGGGCCAGGCGGTTCCGCACGGTGTTGCGATGGCAGCCGAGGGCCCGGCTGGCGCCGCCGACCCCCTCGCCGGTGGCGAACCACGTCTCGAGGGTGTCGAGGAGCCGGCGGCGCTCCTCGTGGCGCAGGTCGGCCAGCGGGCCCAGGACCACCCGGGCGATGCGGGCCGACAGCTCGGGGGAGCCGACGGCCAGCGCCGTGAGGACGTCCTCGTCGGCGGTGGCCACCCCGGTCGCCCCGGGACGCAGGCAGGCCCGGCCCAGCGCCGCCGACGCCAGTGCCCGGGGCGTCTCGGTGGTGTCGTGGTACTCGTTGCTGAGACCGACCCGTCCGGTGGCCAGCCGTTCGAGCACCTCGCGCAGTGCCGGGCCGGCGTCAGGGCCGCGCCGGGCCAGGGCGACGATGCCCGTCTGCTCGTCGGAGCGCAGTCGCCACACCGAGGAGAGCCCTCGGTCGGCCAGCACCCGCTCCACCCCGGGCAGGGCCTCCTGGCCCGGCCTGGGCGTCTCGGCGGCGACGGCCAGGTACGGCCCGCGCACCGGCAGGCCGAGATCGCGGGGGCTGCCGTGCAGCGACTGCCACTCGGCCAGCTTGCCGTCGAACAGGGCGTCGACCAGCAGCCGACGCCGCTGCTCGTCCCGCCGGGCGAAGTCGGTCAGCGTGGCCTGGTACTCGACGGTGACCACGTCGGAATGGGTGTCGATGATCGCCCACAGGGCGCTGGTGCCGTCGAGGAGGGCCCGCATGGACTCGTCGCCGGCGACTCGGGCCCGGTCCATCATCGCCTCCCAGATGACGGTGAACCCGAGCCGGAAGGCGTGGAGCACCGAGGCCAGAGGGACGCCGTCCTCGGCCCGTTGCCGTGCCGTCCGGCGCTGGGAGTCCACGGTGATGGGTTGCTGCTCGGCCAGGTCGGTGAGGGCGCGGCGGAGGTTCTCCGAGGCACGGCGGGTGAACTCCTCGACCGGGATCGTCCGGTACGGCTCCTCCAGCTCGAGCGCCCGCCGCACCAGCCGCTCGGTCAGGTGGGGGAGGTCGGCCAGGGTTTCGGCGGCCAGCGTGGCCACCGTGGGTGGCCCGGAAAGTGCCGCTGGCGCCGTGCCGGGCCGTCGTGCACCGTTCCGGCTCACGGCAGGCACCGTAGCCGCCGCGCCCGTACTGTGCATTTGCACAATCGAAGGATGCCGGATTTGTATTACGGGCCAGTGAC
Organism: Acidimicrobiales bacterium; assembly: GCA_050743865.1. Taxonomy (GTDB): domain Bacteria; phylum Actinomycetota; class Acidimicrobiia; order Acidimicrobiales; family RAAP-2; genus DAHUZJ01. The sequence continues at coordinate 1,004 of JBOGGE010000103.1, read as the reverse complement.
AGATCGTCACCGGATGATTACGATGCCCGCTATGGTCCGGCAACCACCGGCCGGGCGGGGGAGGCGAGTTGGTGAGAGGCGACGACCGGACACCGGCGATGGAGGGTCCCGGCGAACCCGGTCCCTCTGCCGCCGGTGGAACTGAGCCCCCGGCGGGCGGCCCACCCGGGCGCGCACCCGGCGGCCCACCCGGGCGCGCACCCGGCAGCCCACCCGTCGGCGCGTCGGACGGACGGCGCTCGGGCCTCGTCGTCGACCAGTTGAGCGTCCAGTTCGTCGGCTTGACGGCCCTCGACCACGTGTCGCTGGAGGTGGCTCCCGGCGAGGTGGTGGGGCTCATCGGGCCCAACGGCGCCGGCAAGACCACGCTGTTCAACGTCGTCACCGGGTTCGTCCGGCCCAGCCACGGCAGCATCACCTGGGAGGGCCGCCCGCTCCGCCGCCATCGGGCCCACCACCTTGGGCGCCTCGGGATCGCCCGGACCCTCCAGGGCGTGGGTCTGTGGCCGGGGCTGACGGTGGCCGAGAACGTCGCCTGTGGGGCTCAACCGTCGCTGCGTGCCGATCTCGGGTCGGCTCTGGCCGGGATCTGGCGGTCCAGCCGGGAGGAGCGGGAGGTGTCCGAGCGGGCGGCCCACCTCCTGGCCGAGCTGGGCATCGCCGACTGGGCGGGCCGCCTCCCCGGGTCCCTTCCCTACGGCGTCCAGAAGCGGGTGGCGCTGGCCCGGGCGCTCATCGCCCGCCCGAGGCTGCTGCTCCTCGACGAGCCGGCCAGCGGTCTGTCGCACGACGACATGGACGAGCTGTCCGAGCGGATCCGCAACTTGCGCCTCGAGATGTCGGTGCTGCTGGTCGAGCACCACATGGACCTCGTGATGGCCACCTGCGACCGCATCGTCGTCCTGGACTTCGGGCAGGTGGTGGCGAGCGGCACCCCTGACGAGGTGCGGGCCAGCCCCGAGGTCACGGCGGCCTACCTGGGCGTTCCGGTCGGCGTCGCCGCC
>JBOGGE010000102.1:0-3345 GCA_050743865.1 Acidimicrobiales bacterium | reverse complement strand
CGCTGGTCGACCTCCTTTCGGCGGCAGAGTGCCAGCCTGGCGAGGCAGCGGCGAGGCTGCCCCGGCGGGTCGTCGGCTGGTGGCCCGAGTGCGGGCGGGCGCTGGCCGTCGGGGTCGACCGTTCACTAGTCGAGGACACCACCGACGCGGTGATCCGGACGGTGCAGGCCATCGGGACGTCATAGCGCAGCCGGCTCGTGACGAGCCGGGGTGGCCGGCCGGGAGCCGGATTGGGGTGGCCGGCCGGGAGCCGGATTGGGGTGGCCGGCCGGGACCCGGATTGGGATGGCCGGCCGGGCCGGTAGGGTGCCTGGGCTCATGCGTACCAGGGACGACATCCGCAACGTGGCCATCGTGGCCCACGTCGACCACGGCAAGACCACCCTGGTCGACGCCATGCTCCGCCAGACCGGTGCCTTCCGGGCCAACGAGGAGGTGACGGACCGGGTGCTCGACTCGGGCGAGCTGGAGCGCGAGAAGGGCATCACGATCCTCGCCAAGAACACGGCGGTGCACCACGGCGGGGTCAAGATCAACATCGTCGACACCCCGGGCCATTCCGACTTCGGCGGCGAGGTGGAGCGGGGCCTGACCATGGTGGACGGCGTGCTCCTGCTGGTCGACGCCTCGGAGGGACCACTCCCCCAGACGCGCTTCGTGCTCCGCAAGACCCTGGAGGCACGCCTCCCGGTGGTCCTGGTGGTCAACAAGGTGGACCGCCCGGACGCCCGGATCGACGAGGTCGTCCACGAGGTGGAGGAGCTCTTCTTGGACCTCGACGCCGACGAGGACCAGATCGACTTCCCCATCCTCTACGCCAACGCCCGAGCCGGGTGGGCGACCCCGGAGCGGGGCGCCCAGGGTACCGACCTCGGCCCGCTCTTCGAGGCCATCGTCGGTCACGTGCCCCCGCCCGCCCACGATCCGGACGGCTCCCTCCAGGCGCTGGTGTGCAACCTCGACGCGTCGCCGTACCTGGGCCGGCTGGCCATCTGCCGGATCGTCCACGGCACCCTGCGCAAGGGCGCCGTGGTCGGCTGGTGCCGCCTGGACGGGTCGGTGGAGCGGGCCAAGGTGACCGAGCTCTACGTGACCGAGGCGCTCGACCGGGTGGCCACCGAGGCCGCCGGGCCGGGCGAGATCGCCGCCGTGGCCGGCATGGCCGAGATCACCATCGGGGAGACCCTGGCCGACGCCGACGATCCGGTGGCGCTGCCGTCGATCACCGTCGACGAGCCGAGCCTTACCATGACGGTGGGGATCAACACGTCGCCGCTGGCGGGCACCGGCGGGACCAAGCTCACCGCCCGCCTGGTGAAGAACCGGCTCGACGCCGAGCTGGTGGGCAACGTCGCCCTCCGGGTGCGGCCGACCGAGCGCCCCGACGCCTGGGAGGTCCAGGGGAGGGGCGAGCTCCAGCTGGCTGTCCTGGTCGAGACCATGCGGCGCGAGGGCTTCGAGCTGACGGTGGGAAAGCCCCAGGTGGTGACCAGGGAGGTCGACGGCGCGGTGTCGGAGCCGATGGAGCGGGTGGCCGTCGACGTGCCCGACGGCTACCTGGGGGTCGTGACCCAGCTCCTGGCGCTGCGGCTGGGATCGCTCCGGGAGATGGTCAACCACGGCACCGGCTGGGTCCGCCTCGACTACCGGGTCCCGGCCAGGGGCCTGGTGGGGTTCCGCACCGAGCTCCTCACCGAGTCGCGGGGAACCGCCGTCCTCCACCACGTCTTCGACGGGTGGGCGCCGTGGCAGGGCGCGCTGCGGGCCAAGCGGAACGGCTCGATGGTGGCCGACCGCCGCGGCGTCACCACCACCCACGCCCTGATGAGCCTCCAGGAGCGCGGTGCCCTGCTGGTCGGACCGGCGACCGAGGTCTACGAGGGCATGGTCGTCGGCGAGAGCGCGCGTGCCGACGACATGGACGTCAACCCCACCCGGGAGAAGAAGCTCACCAACGTGCGCTCGTCGACGGCCGAAGAGCTGGAACGGCTGACCCCGCCCCTCGTGCTCTCGCTCGAACGGGCCCTCGAGTTCATCGCCGACGACGAGTGCGTCGAAGTCACCCCGGCGGCCGTCCGCCTGCGCAAGGCGGTGCTGGACGCCGCCGTCCGGGGCCGGCTCCGGGGGCGGTCGCGGTCCCGGCACTGACCCTTCGGGGGGACCGGCCGCTCAGGACGTGCCGGCGTAGGTGCCGGCCGTGGCCGGGAAGAGGGACCGCACGATCCGGAAGTTGGAGATGTCGGTGGTGGCGTCCATGTGCAGGTACACCGAGGCGTCGCGGAAGTACTTCTCGATGCCGATCTCGATCATGGCCCCGTAGCCGCCGTGCAGCTCCATGGCGTGGGTGCACACGTCCAGGATCTCGCGGGAGGCGAAGACCTTCGCCATGTCCGACAGAGCCCCGGCATTGGCCCGGCCCTCGTCCACCGCCCTGGCCGCCCGGCGAAGCAGCGCCGCCACGGCCTCCAGCTTGGTCGCCATCTCGGCCACCCGCACCGCCACCGCCTGGTGCTCGATCAGCACCCGGCCACCCTGAACCCGATCGTGGACGAACCGCACCGTGTCCTCGAACGCGGCCATCCCGATGCCGATGTTCTTCGCCGCCTGCATGATCTTCCCGGGATGGAAGTAGATGCCTGCCTTGCCGAGGGCGTCGCCGTGGGCCAGGAGATGGTCCTCGGGCACCCGGCACCCGTCGAACACGATCTCGCCGTTGTTCATGTAGCGGCCACCGATCGTCTCGTTGCAGCGGGTCACCTCGACTCCGGGCGTGTCGCGGGGGACGAGGAAGCTGCTCGTGCCCTGGAGCATGCCGAGCGAGTCGTCGGTGTTGGCGTAGACGACGTAGAGACTGGCGTCGAAGCCGTTGCTGATGAACTGCTTGCGGCCGTCGATCGTCCATACCCCGTCGCTCAGCTCGGCCTTGGTGTCCATGTTGACCGCGGGCACGTTGTAGGGCAGCCAGCGGTCAGAGGCGCCGCGGGGCTCGGTCAGGCAGTGCGCCATGAGGAACTGCGGATCGGCCATGTAGCGGGTGAACCACACCTCTTGGAGCGACGGGGGCGCCAGCGAGCGCAGGAGGACGGCGATCTTCCAGTTCTGGACGAGCTTGTCGGCAACGCCGACGTCGCCCCGGGCCAGCTCGGCGGCGATGACGGCAAACGTCTGGGACTCGGTCCCCGGCTCCACCATCACGCCGCCGTAGGCCTCGGGGACTCCCAGGCTGCGCAGCCCGGCGCGGTCGGCCTCCTCCAGGATCTCGGCCGGGAGCCGGGCGCCGGGGTCGAAGAGCCACTCCCGCTCGCGGTTGCCGGCGATGAACGGCCGCAGGACGTTGTCGACGTA
>JBOGGE010000101.1:0-2303 GCA_050743865.1 Acidimicrobiales bacterium | reverse complement strand
GGCCAGGGGACCGCCGGCCGGGTCGGACGAGAGCAGCGGCCCCACCGCCACGTCGAGCCCGCACCGGCGCAGCTCGGCCGCCAGGAGCGGGGCCGACGGAAGCCGGCGCCACGACCAGAACCCCGGGGCCACCTCCGGCGCCGGACCGGCGGGCGTCGACGTGCCGGGCCCGCCGGCCCCCGGCATCCCGGGCGCCCACAGCTCGCTCGCCACCACCACCTGGCCCGGGCGCAGGGCGGGGGAGAGCGGCCGGGCGGTGCCGGCCACCGCCACCGGCGACCCGGCGGGCATGCCGTCGAGCAGTCGGGCCACGGCTCCACCGACGGCCGCCGCCCCCAGGCCGGTCACGGCGGTGCCGGCCCCGACCGAGCGAGCCTCGGCCGGCGTCGGCGACAGGACGGTCACGTCATCCATGCGGCCCCCCTCCGTGGACGTACCGGCCGAGGGCGGAGACCGGGAAGACCAGCCGGTAGAGGTGGTAGTTGATGTAGAAGTCGCCGGGGAACCCGGTACCGGTGAACCAGGGCTCGTCCCAGCTCCCGTCGTCGCGCTGGGTGGCGGCCAGGTAGGCGACGCCGCGCTCGGTGGGGGCGCTCCGCTCGCCGGCGGCCAGGAGGGCCATGAGCGCCCACGCCGTCTGCGAGGCGGTCGAGGCCCCCCGCCCCCGCCAGGCCGGGTCGTCGTAGGAACGGAGGTCCTCGCCCCACCCGCCGTCGTCGCCCTGGTGCTCGGAGAGCCAGGCCACCGCCCGCCGGACGGCGGGGTGCGAGGCCGGGACGCCCGCCGCCACCAGGGCCGGCACGGCGGCGCCGGTTCCGTACACGTGGTTGGCGCCCCACCGGCCGAACCACGAGCCGTCCGGCTCCTGGGCGGCGAGCAGCCACTCGACCCCGCGCCGGGTGGCCGGGCCGGTGCGGCCGGCGGCAGCCAGCATCTCGACCACGTGGGCGGTGACGTCGGCGCTCGGGGGGTCGATCAGCTCGCCGAAGTCGCAGAAGGGGAGCTCCCGGCAGAGCGCCCGGGTGTTGTCCACGTCGAAGGCGGCCCACCCGCCGTCGGCGCACTGCATGCCCTCGACCCAGGCCATGCCGCGGTCCACCGAGCCCAGGTCGGGCTCGTCCACCCGGCGCAGGGCCAGCACCACCTCGGCGGTGTCGTCGATGTCGGGGTACGAGTCGTTGGCGAACTCGAACGCCCAGCCGCCGGGGGCGAGGTGGGGGCGGCGCACCCGCCAGTCGCCCGGCACGGTGATCTCCTCGGACGCCATCCAGGCGGCGGCCCGCCGGAGCGCCGGGTGCGCCGGGGGCAGTCCGGCGTCGGCCAGGGCGGTGACGGCCAGGGCGGTGTCCCACACTGGGGACTGGCACGCCTCGAGTCGCCGGCCCCGCTCGTCGTGGACGGTGAAGCCGTCGAGCCCGGCCAGCCCGGCCCGCATCACCGGGTGGTCGAGCGGGTAGCCCTGCAGGTTGAGGGCGATCAGGGAGTAGACCCACGGCGGCTGGATCCCCCCCCAGGAACCGTCCGCCTCCTGGCGGGCCACGATCCAGCGCTCCGCCTCCCGCAGGGCCAGCCGGCGGAGGACCCCGACCGGGTGGCGCTGGTAGCGGTGGAGGATGCGGTCGGCCCGCTCGAACAGGCCGGCCCAGGTGCCCAGGCGGTGCCCGGGCGGCGGCGGTCCCCCGGTACGCAGCTCGTCGATGCCCACCCCGAGGTGGCGGGCCGGACGATGGGCGCCGACCACGGTCAGGGCCACCACCGTCTGGCGGGCCCAGCAGCCGAAGTCGTAGACGTTGAGGGGGACCCACGAGGGCAGGAGCACCAGCTCGGGCGGCAGGACCGGGATCGCCTCCCACGGCCACAGGCCGAAGAGGGCCAGCCACATCCGGGTGAACACCCGGGCCCGCTCCACCCCGCCCCGGTCGAGCACGAACCCGGCCGCCCGGCGCATGTGGGCGGCGTCGATCGGGTCGCCGGCCAGGCGGAGCGCCACGTACGCCTCGACGGTGGTCGACAGATCGGCCGGCCCGCCATAGAAGTTGGCCCAGGTGCCGTCGTCGCGCTGGCAGGAGCGGATCCAGGTCGCTGCCGACCGGGTCTGCTCGCCGGTGCGGATGCCGAGGAACTGGCGGAGGAGGAGGTCCTCGGCGTCCATCGTGACGTTCGTTTCCAGCTCGCCCTTCCACCAGCCGGCGCCGTCCTGGAGAGCCAGCAGGGCACCCGCCGCCCGGTCGAGGCAGCCGGCGGCGGTCGTCGTGGCGGTCGGGGCAGGGGCGGTGGCGGGTGCGGCGGGCGCCGGGGGTGCC
>JBOGGE010000100.1:0-4852 GCA_050743865.1 Acidimicrobiales bacterium | reverse complement strand
ACGTACAGCGGGCCGGGCCGTCGTGCACACCCTGCTCCTCGACGCCTGCATGAACTTCGCCATCAACGCCGCCCTGCCCGGCCGGGACCGGACCCGGGGCACCCTCGAGCTCAAGACAGAGACCATGCGGCCGGCGGTCGAGGGCGATCGCTACCGACTCCGGGGCGAGGTGGTCCGTATGGCCCGCCAGGTCGCCTATGCCGAAGGGGCGGTGCGTGCCGAGGACGGCACGCTCTTCAGCCGGGCCACGGGCACCTTCCTCCTCCGCCGGGAGGGGCCGGCGTAGTCGCGGGCTAGCTGCCGATGTGCTCGGCCGGGACCGATCCCAGCCGGCCGGCGTGGAAGTCCTCGAAAGCCTGAGCCAGCTCGGCCCGGGTGTTCATCACGAAGGGCCCGTAGGCGGCGACCGGCTCGCCGATGGGCCGGCCGCCGAGGAGGAGGACCTCGAAGGCGGGCGTGTGCGAGCTCTGGGCCGCCGAGGCCGACAGCACCAGGGCGTCGCCACCGCCGTGGACCGCCAGCTGACCGGCCCCGAGCGGGCGGGCGTCGTGGCCGGCGGCGCCGTCGCCGGCCAGCGCGTAGGCCAGCGCGTTCTCGTCCCGGGCCCAGGGCAGGACCAGGCGCGCCCCCGGGCTGAGGGTGACGTGGGCCAGGGTGATCGGGGTGTGGGTGACCCCGGGGCCGCGGTGGCCGGCCACCTCGCCGGCGATGACCCGCACCAGCGCCCCGCCGTCGGGCGACGACAGCAGGGTGGCGGCGTGGGGCTCGATGTCCTGGTAGCGGGGGGGCACCCACTTGTCGGCGGCCGGGAGGTTCACCCACAGCTGGATGCCGTGGAACAGCCCGCCGGCGGCGATGAGCTCGTCGGTCGGCCGCTCGATGTGGAGGATGCCGGATCCGGCCGTCATCCACTGGGTGGCGCCATCGGCGATGATGCCGCCGCCGCCGATCGAGTCCTGGTGCTGGAACACCCCGTCGATCATGTAGGTCACCGTCTCGAACCCTCGGTGGGGGTGCCACGGCGTGCCCTTGGGCTCGCCCGGCCCGTAGTCGACCTCGCCCATCTGGTCCATGTGGACGAAGGGGTCGAGGTCGGCCAGCGGCACGCCGGCGAAGGCGCGCCGCACCGGGAAGCCCTCGCCCTCGACGCCCTTGGGGGCGGTGGTCACCTGACGGACCGGCCGCAGCTCGGTGGTGGCCGGGTCCGGCTCCCCGATCCGGGGGAGCGTCAGTGGGTTGTCGACCGTGACTGCAGGCATGTCACGTGCCTCCTTCGCTGCTCGTTTGGTCTGCCGGGGCCCCGGTCTCCCGGATGCCCGGTGGCCGGCTCCGGCCGCCCGGTGGGGGGGCTCCGGCAACTCCTGGGTCAACAGCGGGGACCGGCCCCGCATTCCTCCGACGTCCTCTGCGGTCCTCCCCTCGGTGGTCCGCCCGGCCGTTCAGCCGGCCGGGTGGGGGCCGGCCGGGTGGGCGGGGTTGTGACATTCGTGATGTGGGTACGTCACGGGGTCAACGGGCTGGCCGTCGACTCGCCGACGCCTGGTCGATCTTGATCGAGGGCACGAGGGACGAGGGAGGTCTCGAAGGCATGGGCGTCATCCTGGTGGTACTGCTGCTGGCACTGGTCTTCTTCGGGCTCGGCTTCGCCGTCCACCTGCTGTGGATCGTGGCCGTGGTGCTGTTCCTTGCCTGGGTTGCCGGCCTGGCCTTCCGTCGCGGTTCGACGTCTCGCCGGGTGCGAAGGTGAACGCCACCCTACGCACCGGGCGACGATCGGCCCCCTCGGGGCCGTGATCTGGGGGCAGCTCCCGCCGGGTGACGTCAGGGGGCCATCGGTAGCACGCCAGCGACGGGTCTTGATCCACTCCCTCGGTTGAGGTTCTGGACGCCCCCGAGGAGACGTATGGGGGTGCTACCGATGATCCGACGGCGTCGCTCAAGCGGCGCGGGGCGGGCTCCGGCCACCGCTGTGGTCCCGGAAGGTGACGGCAGTGCCGTCACCTCGCCTGGGTCGTTCGACGCCGTCGCCCAAATGGACAGCCGCCGATCCGACAGCCGCCAGGCAGACCCCACCCGGTTCGCAGAGGAGAATTCCTTACCATGAGCTCCGTTCTCCGCCTGTGGTTGGTCGCCGTAGCCGCCGCGTTTGGCCTGGCGGCGTGCGGGAGCTCGCCCGCCACGAAGCACGCCTCGCCGCCCTCGGCGACGACACGGCCGGCACCTTCCACGACGTCATCGGCGTCTCGCCCCACCGCGCCGGCGCCACCGGCCACCACCGCGCCGGCGCCACCGGCCACCACCACGTCCGGGACCGGGCCGGAGCGGCCGTGCGGTACGGCGAGCAGCCCACCGGCTCGCTACCAGCACGTCGTCTGGATCTGGATGGAGAACCACACGTGGGGATCGGTGATCGGCAATTCCGCGGCGCCCTACATCACCGGCCTCGCTCACCAGTGCGGCACCGACGCGAACTACTCGGCAGTCGGCTCGCCGTCGCTGCCCAACTACCTGGGGGCCACCTCCGGATCCACCCAGGGCGTGACCGACGACGGCGACCCGGGTGAGCATTCGTTCGTCGCCGACAACCTGTTCCGCCAAGTCAGGAGGGCGGGAGGAACCGAACGCAGCTTCGCCGAGTCCATGCCGGGCAACTGCGGGCTCGTCTCCGAGGATTCCTATGCAGCCAAGCACAATCCGGCCGCCTACTTCGACGGTCCTGGCGACCGCGCCGCCTGCCAGGCTGACGACGTGCCGTTCAGTGACTTCCCGGCGGTGCTGGCCAGTGGCGACCTTCCCACCTACACGTCGATCACGCCCAACATCTGTGACGACATGCACGACTGCTCGGTCGCCGTGGGCGACCGGTGGCTGGCGACCTGGGTGCCGCGCATCCTCGCCACGACGTCGTACAGGTCGGGGACGACGGCGCTGTTCATCGTGTGGGACGAGCCCACGCCGCTCGCCAACGTGGTCGTGGCGCCCTGCGTCCGTCCCGGAACGGTGACCAACGTGGCGGTCGACCACTACTCGCTGTTGCGGGCAACCGAGGAGATGCTGGGCCTACCGCTCCTCGGTGCGGCTGCCTCCGCCACCAGCCTCCGGGCCGCCTCCGGGGTCTGACGGATGCTTGGCGCTGACGCTCGTGCGGGATCGGCCCTTCGCCGGCGTGGCCGCCGGCATCCGCGCACGGGGTGTGTGGAGAGCAGCAGTCAGGATCCTCCCGCGGTACCACCTTCAGGTCCGAGCGCTTCCATGAACGCTGCGACGGCAGCGACGGCGTCATTGGCCGATACGTCGCGATCCAACTCTGGATGGATCCCCACCATCGTCCATGCGAAGGCCACGCTGCCCTGCGCGGGCTCGTCGGCGAAGTTCGCAGACAACTCCGAGAGTGCAGTGACCGTCGCTCCCACAAGGTCGCCTCCGAACTGATCGCGGACCCGTCGTCCCGCAGCACCGGGTCCGCCTGGCGTCGGGATGCTGCGGTGCACAGAAGGTCCGGGCCCGGCACGGCGCGCTTCTGCGACCGCGAGACCAGTTCGCCACCCTGCGTATCAGTGAACCCGCCATCGTCGGCCCAGATCGTGTCGACGCCGGCCTCCTGCCGCCTGTCCGCGAGGTAGGGCCCGGGTGCTCCAGAAGGAGTGCCGCTAGTCGCGGTTGTCGTCACCGATGGGATGACGATGGCCGCAGCCGCTGGCCAGATCGAGACGCCTCGTCGCCCGCACGATCGTTGGTGACCAGGTGCCCTGACCGTTGGGTTTTGGGGGGTGCCCCCGGGCCTGGGAGCGAGACGCTGACCAGGGACTTGGCGCGCTCGGCAGGGCGCTCCATAGATCCTCAACTCCGGCTGGGCAGAAAGCTGCACGTCACTGGGTCGTTCGTGGTGGAGAGGGATAAGTCAGGAACGAAGAAGCGCCCGTCTACGGACTCCAACCCGGAACCCCCCAACCAGCCGAGCGCTCCGTGACGCCTCTCAGCCGTTTTATCCGTCCACCTGGTGGAGGGAGTGCCATTCCTCGGCGAGATGCGATTCGAGTCGGCCGAGGCCGATCCGCTGGACGAACACGGCGAGAACGTCGCCGACACCGGTAGCCGAGGGTGAGCTGACGCCCTGGGTGCCGAGGGCGTGAAGGGTGGAGCCGAGCTCCTGGCAGGTGCTCCAATCGGGGCCGGTGAGAGCCTGCAGGCCGAGGCCGACCTGGGCGCGTACTGCGTCGTCGGTGAGGTCGAGGACTCGGTCGAGGTTGATCTCGTAGCGGTAGAGCATCCTGGGGAGCAGCCCTTCGACCCCGATCGCCTGACGCTCACCCAACCTTCGTAGCTCTGCAACCGCGCACGGGCGGCTCTGGCAGAGGTACAGCACGGGGAAGCTGCCGGGTGGGTTGAACCGGCCGCCGTGGATACGTGCGCCTTCCCCACTGAGCGGGTCGTAGCGGGGACCGAGATGCCGCCATCCTTGGCCGGCGAACGGCGCCAGCGGCGTGGCGGCCACCCGTCCGGCATCGATGGTCACCCGGCTACGCCGTGACGCCCTCGGCCATAGCCAGAACCGCGCCGATCACCCGCCGATACTCGCCTTCTGCGATCATCTCCAACGGCTTGCGCCAATCGAGGCCCGGGTTCGGGCTGCGCAACCACAGCCGGGCCGGCTCGTCACGCAGCACGGTCCGCAACTGGTCCACCACCGCCTTGAGCTCGAGGAGCCGGTCCTCGGCGTCCCGCCGGGGCATCGCCTTGGCGGCGGTCCACCGGCTGACGCTGCGGGGAGTGGCGCCGGTGATCTGGGCGAGGTCACCGGCGTCGATGACGTGGGTGTCGATCAGTTCATCGAGGACCCCGCTCAGTACGG
>JBOGGE010000099.1:0-25499 GCA_050743865.1 Acidimicrobiales bacterium | reverse complement strand
CGCTGCTCGGCTGGTTCGGGACGCGCGGGACGGGCTACGAGACCGCCTACCTCGCCGCCCAGATCGACCGCGTGCTCGGGGCCGACGGCGACTGGCCGGTGGCCATCGTCGGGATCGGCAACCTCGGCCGCGCCCTGGCCGGCTCGGAGGGCTTCTCCTCCCACGGGTTCCGGGTGGCCTGGCTGTTCGACGCCGATCCGGCGGTGGTCGGCCGGCGGGTGGCCGGCACCAGGGTCGACGACGTCGACCAGCTGCCCACCGTGCTCGGGGGCGCCCGGCCGGCCATCGGGGTGATCTCCACTCCGGCCGGGGCGGCCCAGCAGGTGGCGGACGCCCTGGTTGGCTCCGGCGTCCGCTCCCTCCTCAATTTCGCGCCGCGCCTCCTGGCCGTGCCCGAAGGGACCGTGGTGCGTTCGGTCGACCTGTCGATCGAGATGCAGGTCATGAGCTTCCACCTCTCCCAGCAGGGTGACGGCGCCGGCGTCGGCGCCGTGACCGGCGCCGACCTGCGTCCTCCGCCCTCCCGGCCCTAACCTGGGCGCCGGTACCGTAGGCGGGCCCGCCGCCCCGCGCTGAGGGCGGCACCCGGTCGTCGAGGGAGGCACCCGACCCGTTGTCCGTCGTCGTCGTAGGAATCGACCACCGCAACGCCCCGCTCGACGTGCTCGAACGGGTCACGTTGGCGGACGCCGAGCTCGGCAAGGTGCTCGCCACCCTGCGCGACCGGGCCAACCTCCAAGAGTCGGTGGTGCTGTCGACCTGCCTGCGCACCGAGATCTACGCCGTGGTCGACCGCTTCCACGACGCGGTGGAGGAGATCCGCGAGGTGCTGGCGGCCAGTGCCGGGGTGCCGGTGGCGGCGGTCGAGGAACGGTCGGTGGTGCGGTTCGACGACGACGTCGCCACCCACCTCTTCTCGGTCGCCTCCGGACTCGAGTCGGCGGTCCCCGGGGAGGCCGAGGTGCTGGGCCAGGTCCGCCGGGCGTGGGAGCGGGCCCAAGGGGAGCGGGTCAGCGGGCCGGTCATGGCCGAGCTGTTCCGTCACGCCGTCCACACCGGGAAGCGGGTCCGCTCCGAGACGGCCATCGCCCGGGGCACCACTTCCTTCTCGCACGCCGCGGTCGCCCTGGCCGAGCAGCGCCGGCCCGCCGGGCTCGGCGGCACCACCGTGGTGGTGGTGGGGGCGGGGGACATGGGCGCCGGCGTGGTCCGGGCCATGGGCATGCTCCCGGCCGGCCGGCGGCCGGCCGAGATGGTGGTGCTCAACCGGACCGCGTCGCGGGCCGAGCGGCTGGCCGACGAGACGCCGTCGGGCGTCGCCGCCCGGGCCGGCGCCATCGAGGAGCTGGCCGGGGCGGTGGCGGCAGCCGACGTGGTGGTCACGGCGGTGGAAGCCGACGGGCACCCCTTCGGGGCCGACCTGCTCTGCCCGGGCGGGGGGCGCACCGATCGGCCCCTGCTGGTCGTCGACCTCGGGGTGCCCCGCAACGTCGACCCGGCAGCTGCCGGCGCCGACGGGCTGACGGTGCTCGATCTGGACGACCTGCGGGCCGCCGTGGCCCAGGCCATGGACGACCGGCGTTCGGAGGTGGTGCGGGCGAGGGAGATCGTGGCCACCGAGATCGACCGGTACCGGGCCGCCGCCCGGGCCCGGGGGGCGGCACCGGTCATCGGCGCCCTGCGCGGCCGGATGGAGGACCTGCGCGGCGCCGAGCTGGCGCGGCGCCGGGGCCAGTTCGCCGACTTGCCCGACGGCGCCTGGGAGCAGGTCGACGCCGTGACCCGGACGGTCCTCGGCAAGCTCCTGCACGAGCCCACGGCCCTCTTGAAGGCGACGTCGGGCACCGCCCGGGGGGAGCGGCTGGTCGAGGCCCTCCGCACCCTGTTCGACCTTTGAGCGCCCCCCGCGCCACGGCAGTGCACCCGCTCCGGCTGGCCACCCGCGGGTCGCCCCTGGCCCGGCTCCAGGCCGACATCGTCGCCGGCCTGTTGGTCCGGGCCGACCCGTCGCTGTCCGTCGAGCAGGTGGTGGTCCGCACCGAAGGCGACCGCCGTGCCGGAGCCTCCCTGGACCGCGTCGGCGGGCAGGGGATCTTCGCCAAGGCGGTGCAGGAGTGCGTGGTCGAGGGCCGGGCCGACGTCGCCGTGCACTCGGCCAAGGACCTGCCACCGGTCACCCCGGCCGGGCTCCAGCTGGGCGCCGTGCCGCCCCGGGCCGATCAACGCGACGCCCTCGTCGGCCGGTCGCTGGCCGGCATCCCGGTCGGGGGCACCGTCGCCACCGGCTCGTCCCGGCGTCGGGCGCAGCTGGCGAACCTGCGGCCGGACCTGACCTTCGTCGACCTGCGGGGCAACATGGCACGCCGGGTGGCTCGGGCCGGTGACGGCTCGGTCGACGCCGTGGTGGTGGCGGCGGCCGCCATGGACCGCCTCGGATGGGCCGGGCGCATCGTCGAGCGCCTCGCCACCGCCGTCGTCCTCCCCCAGGTCGGCCAGGGTGCCCTGGCCCTCGAGTGCCGGGACGACGATCCGGCGACGGCCGACCTCCTGGCCGCCGTGGACGACCCGGCCGCCCATCGGGCGGTGGCCGCCGAGCGGGCCCTGCTCGCCGCCCTCGGCGGAAGCTGTGCCGTGCCGGTCGGCGGGTGGGCCGAGGCAATCGGGCCCGGCACCGGAACCGGAACCGGGACCGGAACCGGCACCGGCAGCGGGCCCGGGGAGCGGCTCCGCCTGCACGGCTTGGTGGCGAGCGGCGACGGGCACGTCGTGGTCCGGGCGTCGCTGGTGGGCGACGACCCGGCGGCCCTCGGCCGGGCCCTGGCCGGCCATCTCCTCGACGACTGCGGCGGCGGGGACGTCGCCGGGTGGGCGATCGCCGGTCGGGCCGGTGGTGCCGGCGCCGCATGACGGTGTACCTGGTCGGTGCCGGGCCCGGCGATCCCGGCCTCCTCACCCGCCGCGGGGCCGAGCTCCTGGGGCGGGCCGACGTCGTCGTCTACGACCGCCTCGTCGACCGTTCGCTCTTGGCGCTGGCCCCGCCGGGGGCCGAGCTGGTGCACGTCGGGAAGGTGCCGGGGGGCGGGGCGGGGGCCCCGGAGGAGCCAGGGGCGGGGGCCCCGGACGGGCTGGGGGGCACGGCCGGCGAGGCCCGCCAGCACGAGATCAACGCGCTGCTTGTCGCACGGGGCAGGGCCGGCGGCACCGTTGTGCGCCTGAAGGGCGGCGACCCGTTCGTGTTCGGGCGGGGCGGCGAGGAGGCCGAAGCTCTCCGGGACGCCGGGGTCCCGTGGGAGGTGGTGCCCGGGGTCAGCTCCGCCGTGGCCGTGCCGGCGTACGCCGGCGTACCCGTCACCCACCGCGGCCTCTCCACCTCGGTCACCGTGGTGACCGGCCACGTCGGGGACCCGACGGCGCCCGGCGGAGTGGACTGGGAGGCCCTCGGCCGGGCCGGCGGCACCCTCGTCGTCCTGATGGGCATGGCGACGCGGGGCGAGATCGCCCGCCGCCTGCTCGCCGCCGGACGCCCGCCGCACACGCCGGTCGCCGTCATCGAGTGGGGGACGACGCCCCGCCAGCGCTCGGTGCGCACCAGCCTGGCGGAGCTGGGCGGAGCCGACCTCGGGTCGCCGGCGGTCATCGTGGTCGGCCCGGTGGCCGGGCTCGACCTGGGCCGGCCGGGCGGCCACCCGCTGGCCGGGCGGTCGGTGGTGGTCACCCGCCCCCGCCACCAGGCCGGGCGGCTGGTCGAAGCCCTGGTGGCGGCCGGCGCCCGGCCCGTCGAGCTGCCGGTGATCGACGTGGCCGAGCCCGAGGACGGCGGCGCCGCCGCCCGGCGCGCCGCCGCCGGCGTGGGCGACTACGGGTGGGTCGCCTTCACCTCGGCCAACGCCGTGCACCGCTTCCTGGCCTGGCTCCGCGACGCCCGGTCGCTCGGCGGGGTGCAGGTGGCGGCAGTGGGCGAGGCGACGACGGCGGCGCTGGCCGCCCACGGCGTCGTCGCCGACCTGGTGGGAGCGACGGCCACCGCAGAGGGGTTGGCGTCGGCCTTCCCCCGGGCCGGCGGCGGGCCCGGTCCAGGAAGGGCCGGCACCCGGCGGGTGCTGTTCCCCCGGGCGGCGGGGGCCCGTGAGGCGCTCCCGGCCGGGCTGGCGGCGAAGGGGTGGACGGTGGACGAGGTGGTCGTCTACCGGACGGTGCCGGCGGCGGCACCCGCACCCGAGGTGGTGGCCGAGGTGGCGTCGGCCGACGCCGTCACCTTCGCGTCGCCCTCGGCCGTCCGCGCCTACCTCGCCCTCCGGACCGCCGCCGACCTGCCGTTGACGGTGCCGCCGGTCGTGGCCTGCATCGGCCCGGTCACGGCGGCGGCGGCCCGAAGGCAGGGGCTGGCGGTGACCGTCGAGGCCGGGTCGCCGTCGGTCGCCGATCTCGTCGCCGCCCTGTCCGCCCACCTCGGGCCCGGTGACCGGCCGGGAGCGGGCGCCGCCGGGCCGGGCCTCGGGGCCACGCCCGCCGCGGTGGTCGAGCCGTAGGCTCTGGATCGATGAGCTTCCCCGCCCAGCGTCCCCGGCGACTGCGCCGGACCCCGGCCCTCCGCCGCATGGTGGCCGAGACCCGCCTGTCGGTCGACGACCTGATGGCGCCGCTCTTCGTCCGGGAGGGCATCGACCAGCCGGCGCCCATCGGCTCGCTCCCGGGCCACTTCCAGCACACGGTGGCCTCGGTGGTGTCCGAGGCCAAGCGCCTGGCGTCGCTGGGGGTGCCCGGGCTCATGGTGTTCGGCGTGCCGGCCAGGAAGGACCCGACCGGGTCGGCCGCCTGGGATCCCGACGGCATCGCCCAGCGGGCGCTGTCCGAGCTCGCCACCGCCGTCGGCGGGGAGATGGTGCTCGCCGCCGACCTGTGCCTCGACGAGTACACCAGCCACGGGCACTGCGGGGTGCTCGCCGCCGACGGCACGGTGGACAACGACGCCACCCTCGCCCTCTACCAGCGGGTGGCGGTGGCCCAGGCCACGGCCGGGGCCGACCTGGTCGCCCCCAGCGGGATGATGGACGGGCAGGTGGGCGCCATCCGGGCCGCCCTCGACGGGGCGGGGCTGGCCACCGCCGGCGTCCTGGCCTACTCGGCCAAGTACGCCTCGGCGCTGTACGGGCCCTTCCGCCAGGCGGCCGACGTCACCATCGCCGGCGGTGGCGACCGGCGCGGCTACCAGCAGGCGCCGGCCAACCGGCGGGAAGCGCTGGCCGAGGTGGCCCTCGACGTGGCGGAGGGGGCCGACATGGTGATGGTGAAGCCGGCCACCGCCTACCTCGACGTGCTCTCGGACGTCCGCCGGGCGGTCGACGTCCCGGTCGCCGCCTACCAGGTGAGCGGCGAGTACGCCATGGTCATGGCGGCAGCCGAGCGGGGCTGGATCGACGGGCCGGTCGTCGCCCTCGAGCAGCTCACCGCCATCAAGCGGGCCGGGGCCGACGTCGTCCTCACCTACTTCGCCGGCGACGCCGCCGAGGCGCTGGGTGGCTGAGCCGGTCCCCACGGTCACCGGGGACACCAATGCCGGGTGGTTCGACCGGGCGCGGCGCTCGGTCCCCGGCGGCGTGGACTCGCCGGTGCGGTCGTTCGCCTCGGTCGGCGGCACCCCGTTCACCGTGGCCGGCGGCGAGGGGCCGTGGATCTTCGACGTCGAGGGCACCCGGTACCTCGACCTGGTGCAGTCCTACGGGGCGATCCTCCTGGGGCACGCCCACCCGGGGGTGGTGGAGGCGGTGGGCCGGGCGGCGGCCTCGGGCTCCTCGTTCGGCATGCCCACCCCCGGTGAGGTGCTCCTGGCCGAGGCGATCTGCCAGCGGGTTCCCGGCTGCGAACAGGTGCGGCTCGTGTCCTCGGGCACCGAGGCGGCGATGAGCGCGGTGCGCCTGGCCCGGGGGGCGACCGGGCGGGCCCGGGTGGTCAAGTTCGCCGGGTGCTACCACGGGCACTCCGACGGCCTGCTGGCGGCCGCCGGCAGCGGCCTGGCCACCCTGGGGTTGCCGGGCTCGGCCGGGGTCACCGCCGGGGCGGTCGCCGACACCGTGGTCGTTCCCTACAACGTGGTGCCGGACCTGGCCGGGGACGTCGCCTGCGTCATCGTGGAGCCGGTGGCCGCCAACATGAACCTGGTGGCGCCGGTCGACCATTTCCTTTCGGGCCTGCGGGCGGCGTGCGACGCCGCCGGCGCTCTCCTCGTGTTCGACGAGGTCATCACCGGCTTCCGGCTGGGGACCGGGGGGGCGACGGCGGCCTACGGGGTGGTGCCGGACCTGTGGTGCTTCGGGAAGGTGATCGGCGGCGGGCTGCCGGTGGGCGCATTCGGCGGCCGGGCCGATCTCCTTCGCCACCTGGCGCCCGATGGTCCGGTGTACCAGGCGGGCACCCTGTCGGGGAACCCGCTGGCCACCGCGGCCGGGCTTGCCGTGCTGTCCCGTCTCGGCGACGCCGACTACCGGGAGCTGGCCACCCGGGCGGCGACCTTCGGGCGCTCCCTGGCGGCGGCGATCACCGGGGGCGGGCTGCCGGCCCTGTGCCCGTCGGTCGGGCCCCTCGTCGGGCTCTTCGTCGGGATGCCCGGGGAGGCCCCGGCCCTGCCGGTGGATGAGGCCGGCGCACGTGCCGCCGCCGGCAACGGGCTGTACGCCCGCCTCTTCCACGCCATGCTGCGCCGGGGGGTGGCGCTGGCCCCGGGGGCCTTCGAGGTCCTCTTCCCCGGCATGGCCCACGGCGACGGCGAGCTGGCCCTGGCGGTGGAGGTGGCCGGCGAGGCGGCGGCCGAAGTCGCCTCGGAGCTCGCCCGGGCCTGACGTTCGTGCGGGGACGTGCCGGGAGGTGCGTGCCGCCGGACCCGGCGGGAACGGCGGGGCGCCGCCCCGCCCCGGCCGTACCATGAGCCGGGTGGGCCCGCCCGCCTCCTCCACCGGCAACGGCGACGGCCTGGTCCTCACCGGGGTGACGATGGAGGTGCCCTCGGGGGCGGGCCCGGCCGGCGTGCGCCAGGACCTGACGGTCCGGATCGACGGCGACGGGGTCACGGTGGAGGGCCCCGGCGGAGCCCAGCGCAGGACGGTGCCGTGGGAACGGGTGGCCGGGGCTCGGTGCGGCGAGCCCGGTGTCCTGCCCGGGGGCGACCCGGCGGTGGCGCTGTCGGCAACCGTGGCCGGGAGGGAGGTGCGCTGGCTCGTCCCGTCCGGCCAGCTTCCCGACGAGCGGGTGGTCGCCGTCGACGCCATGCTCCTCGGGCGGACGGCCGGGCCGGCCGGGAGTGCCCCGCCGTACTGGTCGCCGGGGCGGCTCGGCAACGTCGCCACCCGTGCCTGGCGGGCCGCCACCTCGAACGGGCTGCCCCACGGGGTCGAGACGGCAGACGACGCCGGCGCCGCCCCCGACGAGGACCCGCCGTTCATCGCCCCGGTCTTCCCGCCGGCGCCCGCCGGCGCCCGGCGCGGCCGGGTGGGCACCGGGCAGCCCGGGGCCCTCGTCCCGGGGGACGGGTCGCAGGGTCAGGCGGACGGGCCGCAGGGTCAGGGGGACGGGCCGCAGGGTCAGGGGGACGGGCCGCAGGCTCCGGAGCCCCCGTCCCCGGGCCCGGGGACCGCCGCCGGCAGCCAGCCGCCTCCCTCGCCGCGCACCGTCCTCGCCGCCATGTGGACCCTTCTCGTCCTCCTGGTGGCGCTGGCCGTCCTCCTGGCGGTGGCCGGGTGGGACCGGTCGCCCCGGGCCGCCGCCCCGGCGCCGGTCCGGCCGTCGGCCGCCCGGATCCTCGCCGTCCAGCTCAACCTGACGATGGCGGACTTCCCGACGGGCTGGACGGTGGACACGTCGGCCACAGGGCCGCTGGCCGGGTTCCTCGACGCCGGCGTCGGGAGCGGTGGGGGCCCCGGGATCGGTGCCGGGCTCGCCGGGCATGTGGCCGATACCCCGGCCGAGCAGCGCCGCCGGGCCCGGATCGCCCGCCGGTTCTCCGGGTGCCTCGGCATCCCGGCCCGCCGGGACCGGATCCTCGGCACATCCGGGGAACGGCCCGAGGCCAGGGACGGGTCACCGGCATTCGCGGCGCCGGCGACCGGGCCGCCCATGGAGGCCGGGTCGGTGACCACCGTCTACCGATCGGCGGCGGCGGCACGGGCGGCGACGGCGCAGGTGCGGAGGCGGCGGTTCCCCTCCTGCTTCGGCCGGGCGGTGGCGGCGCAGGTGCAGGCGGCCGCCAACGCCGATCCGGGGACGTCGTCCTACGGCGAGCCGGTGGTCCGGTCGCTCGCCCTGCCCCGGTCGGCGACCACCGATGCCGCCGGCCTGGACCTGACATTCCCGGTGAAGGTGGACGGTGCGACCACCACCGTCCAGCTCGGCTTCCTCTTCGTCGGCGGCGCCCGGGCGGCGTCGACCGTGGTCACCTTCGGGACGTCGTCGGGGTTCCCGGTGGCGCTGTCGAGCCGGCTGGTCCAGGCCATCGAGCGCGCCGCCACCCCGGCCGGCGCCTGAGCGGCCGGCGCCTGAGCGGCCGGCACCCGGGCACCGGGGGTCAGCGGTCCGATGCCGCCGGCTCGCCGGTCCGGACGGAGGGTGGGGCCGGCTCGCCGGCCTCACCCGGGAGCGCCGCCTCGTCCTCGGGCACCAGACGGGCGGCCATCTCCAAGAGGCCGTACCCCACCTCGGACGGCCCGACGCCGTCGGGGCGCATGAGGTTGGCCATGATGCGGAGGAGCTCGCCCATGAACCTCTCCGAGCGCATGCCGACCGACACGCACCGGCGCATGGCCTCGGGATGGCTGATGACCCGGACGAAGGCCCGGGCCACCCGGTAGTAGGGCCCGTAGGCGGTGGCCAGGTGCCGGTCGTAGCCGGCCAGGGCGGCCGGGCCGGCCCCGGCCAGGGCCTCGCCCAGGAACGCCGCCGCCAGCCGCCCGGTCTCGTAGCCGTAGGCGATCCCCTCCCCGTTGAAGGGGTTGATCGCCCCGCCGGCGTCCCCCGCCACCAGCGTGTTCGGCCCGGCATGGGGCCCGACGGCCAGCCCCATGGGGAGCTTGCCGCCGGTGGGGGGACCGCAGGCGGTCTCGGGGGAGAGGCCCCAGCTCTTGGGGGCGCCGCCGACGAAGGCGTCCATGAGGCGGGAGGTGTTGGCGCCCCTCCAGCGGCTGTCGGTCGACAGCAGCCCGACGCCGACGTTGACCCGGCCGTCACCGAGCGGGAACACCCACCCGTAGCCGGGGACGATCTCGCCGCCGGCGTCCCGGATGTCGAGGTGGGACTCGATGAACGGGTCGTCGTGGCGGGGCGAGCGGTAGTAGCCGCGCAGGGCCATGCCCATCGGGTAGCTCCGTCGGCGGGCGGTGCCCAGGGCCCGGCCGAACCGGGAGTTGGAGCCGTCGGCCACCACCACGTAACGCCCGTGGATCTCCCGGGTCTCCCCGGAGCCGCGGTCGTGGACCGCCGCGCCGAGGCAGTAGGGAAGGGGGCGGCCGCCCGGATCCTCCCCGGCCTCGTCCGGCGTGCCTCCACCGGCGGGCCCGCCACCCCGGGGGCGCCGGTCGGGATCGGCCAGCAGCGGGCGCAGCGCCTCCGTGCCCTGCCACACGGTCGCCCCTGCCCCCGCCGCCCGCTCGGCCACCAGCCCGTCGAGGTCGTGGCGGGTCACCGTGTAGCCGTAGGGGGGGAAGCCGGGGTGCGACGGCCAGGGGAGCTCCACGGCACGGCCGAACCCGTGGGCCCGGAGCCCCAGGCAGCGGTGGGCGCCGGCCAGCGCGCCCTCGAGCCCCATGTCGGCCAGCTGCCGCACCGCCCGGGGGGTGAGGCCGTCGCCGCAGGTCTTCTCCCGGGGGAAGCGCTTCTTCTCCACCAGGGCCACGTCCCAGCCGGCCTCGGCCAGCCAGTAGGCGCACGACGAGCCGGCCGGGCCACCGCCCACGACCAGGACGTCGTGCACGTGCCGGTCGCTCCCGCTGGCCTTGTCGCCTGGCGCCACCACCCGATCGTATTCGTCGCCCCGTGGGGCCGGCTCCACCTGCCGCCCCCCTCCTTCGATGTGCTGGCGGAAAGAAGCCCGTGCTAGAAACGTCGTGTCGTGGACCAGTACCTCCCGATCTTCCTGTTGCTCCTGCTCGGTGCCCTGTTCGCCGCCCTGTCGCTCGTTGCATCGTCGCTGCTCGGCCCGAGGAAGAAGCCGACCGCCTTGAAGGTGGCCCCCTACGAGTGCGGCATCATCCCCGACCGCGAGCCGCCCCAGCGCTTCCCGGTCCGGTTCTACCTGGTGGCGATGATCTTCATCATCTTCGACATCGAGATCGTCTTCCTCTATCCGTGGGCCGTCGTGTTCCGCCAGCTCCGGACGTTCGGGCTGGTCGAGGTGATCGTGTTCGCCGCCGTGGTGTTCATCGCCTTCATGTACCTGGTCAGCAACGGCGCGCTCTCGTGGGGGCCGGGGCGCCGGCTGCAGCCGGGAGTGCCGGCCCGCACCTCGGAGTCCACCGTGTCGCGCGTCACGTCCGAGCCCTTCCCGCCTGGCAAGGCGGCGTAGCCGTCGTCGAAGATGGGCCTCGAAGACCTCCAGCACAATTTCTTGACCGGCCGCCTGGAGGACCTGGTCAAGTGGGCTCGGCGCAACAGCGTGTGGCCGGCCACCTTCGGCCTGGCCTGCTGCGCCATCGAGATGATGGCGGTGGGCGCCGCCGACTTCGACATCAGCCGCCTGGGCATGGAGGTGTTCCGGGGGTCGCCCCGCCAGGCCGACCTCATGATCGTGGCCGGGCGGGTGTCCCAGAAGATGGCCCCGGTGCTCCGCCAGGTCTACGACCAGATGATGGAGCCCAAGTGGGTGATCTCCATGGGGGTGTGCGCCTCGACCGGCGGCATGTTCAACAACTACGCCATCGTCCAGGGCGTCGACCAGGTCGTCCCGGTTGACGTGTACGCCCCGGGCTGCCCCCCCTCGCCCGAGACGCTGCTCCACTCCATCCTCACCCTCCACGAGAAGATCCGCACCGGCTCCATCGCCCGGCGCCCCGAGCGGGCGGGCCGGGCCCCCGGCGAGCAGATCGCCGGTTGGGTGCCCGAGGCCCCGGACGCGGTACGGGTCGCCACGCCCCGATGACCACCCCCGAGACGGCGGTGCCGGCGATGGTGCCGGCGGCGGCCGACGTGCCGCGGGCGGCCGGACGCCTGACCGACGAGGTCGCCTTCCCCCCGCGCCCGCGGTACCACGACCTCGTTGCCGCCTACCGCGACGGCGGGTTCGACATGCTCGCCGACCTGTGCGCCGTCGACTACCTGTCCCACCCGGGGCGGGACCTGCCGCCGGGCGTCACCGCCGAGCGGTTCGAGGTGGTGGTCAACCTCCTCTCCCTCTCCCGCCGCCGGCGCGTCCGGGTCCGGGTCCAGGTGCCCGAGGGCGACCCGGTGGCCGACACCGTCGTCGACCTGTACCCCGGGGCCGAGGCCATGGAGCGCGAGGCGTTCGACCTGGTCGGCATCCGCTTCACCGGCCACCCCGACCTGACCCGCATCCTGATGCCCGAGGACTGGGAGGGGCATCCGCTGCGCAAGGACTACGGCGTCGGCCGGGTCCCGGTGCAGTTCAAGGACGCGCCGGGGCCCCGGTGACGGACCCCTCGCATCCCGGCCCCGGCGGGGTCCGCCAGGCGGCGCGGGCGGCGTCGGCCGAGACGTCGGAGGGCGCCCAGGAGCTCGCCGCCCGCGGCACCACCACGGCCGACGAGCTGCGACGGGAGGTCGGTGCCGTCCTGCGGGTGCCCGAGGGCGGCGAGGTCCGGGCCGGCGACATCGACTTCGAACGGACCGACGACCGGACCATGATCATCAACATGGGCCCGCAGCACCCGTCCACCCACGGGGTGCTCCGGCTCATGCTCGAGCTCGACGGCGAGACGGTCCTGCGCACCAAGCCGGTCATCGGCTATCTCCATACCGGGATGGAGAAGACGGGCGAGGAGCTGATGTACGTCCAGGGGTCCACCAACGTGACCCGCATGGACTACCTGTCGCCGCTCACCAACGAGCTGGTGTTCTCCATGGCCACCGAGGCCCTGCTGGGGCTGGAGATGCCGCCGCGGGCGGTGTGGATCCGCACCCTCATGTCCGAGCTCCAGCGGATCTCGTCCCACCTCATGTGGATGGCGACCAACGGGATGGACCTCGGCTCCACGTCGATGATGATCTACGGTTTCCGCGAGCGGGAGATGGTCCTGGCCTTCTTCGAGAAGACGACCGGCCTCCGGATGAACCACAACTACATCCGTCCGGGCGGCGTGGCGGCCGACCTCCCCGACGGGTGGGAGGACGACGTCGGGGTCATCTGCGACACGGTCCTCCCCCGCACCTACGAGTACGACGAGCTGCTGACCGGGCAGCAGATCTTCCGTGAGCGCACCGAGGGCGTGGGCAACCTGACGGCGGCGGAGGCCGTCGCCCTGTCGGCCACCGGCCCGATCCTCCGGTCGACCGGCGTCCCCTGGGACCTCCGCCGGGACATGCCCTACCTGGCCTACGACCAGCTCGACTTCGACGTCATCGTCGGCACCTACGGCGACAACTTCGACCGCTACGCCGTCCGCCTGAACGAGATCCGGGAGTCCGTCCGCCTGGTCCGCCAGATCGTCGAGCGGATGCCGCCCGGCGACTTCCGGGTGCAGGACCGCAAGGTCACCCCCCCGCCCCGGGCCCGCATCGACGAGTCGATGGAGGCCCTGATCCACCACTTCAAGCTGTTCACCGAGGGGTTCCGGGTCCCCGAGGGCGAGGTGTACGTGGCCATCGAGTCGCCCCGGGGCGAGATCGGCTGCTACCTGGTGTCCGACGGGACGGCCAAGCCCTACCGCCTGCACATCCGGGGGCCCAGCTTCGTCAACCTCCAGACCCTTCCGGTGATGCTGCGCGGGGCGTTGATCGCCGACGCCGTGGCCGTCATCTCCTCGGTTGACCCGGTGATGGGCGAGGTGGACCGGTGATGGGCGAGGTGGACCGGTGACGGGCGAGGTGGACCGGTGACGGGCGAGGTGGACCGGTGACGGGCGAGGTCGGCCGGTGAGCCACCTGAGCGACGAGGTCGTGGCCCGGGCCAGGGACATGATCGGCCTGTACCCCGAGGCGCGTTCGGCCCTCATCCCGCTCTGCCACCTGGCCCAGGAGCAGGACGGCTGGCTGCGCCCCGAGGCCATGGACGAGATCGCCGACCTGGTGGGCGTGACCCCGGCCGAGGTGCGGGGCACCGCCACCTTCTACGACATGCTCCACACCGAGCCGGTCGGCACCTACCTGGTGTCGATCTGCACCAACATCGCCTGCCTGCTGGCCGGGGGGGCCGAGCTGGTCGACCACGCCGAGGAGCACCTGGGGGTGCGGACGGGCGGTACCACCGCCGACGGCATGGTGACGCTGGAGGAGGCCGAGTGCCTGGCCGACTGCGACCGGGCGCCGTGCGTCACCGTCAACCACCGCTACGTGGGCGCCCAGACCGAGGAGAGCTTCGACCGGCTCGTCGAGGACCTGCGGGCCGGGCGCCGGGACGGCGAGATCCCCGGCCACGGCACGCTGGTCCGGGTGCGGCGGAGCGTCGGCCTGCAGGCCGACCCCGAGCGGGTGGTGGCCGAGCGGGCGGCCATGGCCGAGGCGCAGGCGGCCCGGGCCGCGGCATCGGCCGGGGAGGGGTCGTGATGGCTGTCACCGAGGCCCCCCGCATCGTCACCTCCCGCTTCGACCACGAGGACTCGTTCACCGTCGAGCGCTACCTGGCCACCGGGGGCTACGACGGGCTGCGCAAGGCGCTGACCATGACGCCGGAGGCGGTGGCGGCCGAGGTCGACGCGGCCAGCCTGCTCGGCCGGGGCGGCGCCGGCTTCCCGGCCGGGCGAAAGTGGTCGATGCTGCGCAAGGACCCGGTGACCTACCTGGTGGTCAACGGCGACGAGAGCGAGCCGGCCACCTTCAAGGACCACCTGCTGATCGAGCGCGACCCGCACCAGCTCGTCGAGGGGGTGGTCATCGCCGCCTACGCCCTGCAGGTGACCCAGGCCTTCATCTACGTGCGGGGGGAGTTCGCCCTCGGGCTCGAGCGGGTGACCCAGGCCATCAACGACGCCTACGCCCAGGGGGCGGCGGGGGCGGACATCTTCGGGTCGGGGTTCTCGGTCGACGTGGTCGTCCACCCCGGCGCCGGCGCCTACATCTGCGGCGAGGAGACGGCGCTGATCGAGTCGCTGGAGGGCAAGCGGGGGTTCCCCCGCATCAAGCCGCCGTACTTTCCCGCTGCCATCGGGCTGTACGGCCAGCCCACCGTGGTCAACAACGTCGAGACGCTGTCGAACCTCCCGTGGATCGTCGTCCACGGGGGGGCGGCCTTCAGCGCCCTGGGGGAGGGCCGATCGGCCGGCACCCGCCTGTTCGCCCTCTCGGGCCACGTCAACCGGCCGGGGACCTACGAGGTGGAGATGGTGAAGACCACCTTCCGCGACCTCATCACGGCGCCGGTCTACGGCGGCGGCGTGCGGGGCGGGCGCCCGGTCAAGGCCTTCATCCCGGGCGGGGTGTCGGCTCCGTGGTTCGGCCCCGAGCACCTCGACCTGCCTCTCGGCCAGGACGAGGTGGGCGGCGCCGGGTCGATGCTCGGCTCGGGGGCGATCACCGTCATGGACGCCAGCACCTGTGCCGTGCGGGCAGCGTGGCGGATCACCAAGTTCTTCGCCCGCGAGTCGTGCGGCCAGTGCACGCCGTGCCGCGAGGGCTCGGGGTGGCTCGAGCGGATCATGCGCCGGATCGAGCACGGCCAGGGTCGCCAGGAGGACCTAGACCTCTTGCTCGACGTCTGTGACAACATCGCCCCGGGCCTGCAGTGGCCGCCCCAGCAGACCACCATCTGCGTGCTGGGCCCCTCCATCCCGTCGTCCATCCACTCCGCCGTCGTCATGTTCCGCGACGAGCTCCTGGTGCACGTGAAGGAAGGCGGCTGCCCGTATGCCTGACGGGGCCGAGCCGGTCCACTTCACCCTGGACGGGCGGCCGGTGACGGCGCGCAAGGGCGAGGTGGTCATCAGCGCCGCCGAGCGGGCCGGCACCTACATCCCCCGCTTCTGCTACCACCCCCGCATGAAGCCGGTCGGGATGTGCCGGATGTGCCTGGTGGAGATCAGCGGTCCCCGGGGCGCCACCCTGCAGCCGGCCTGCTTCGTGGATGCCGCCGAGGGGATGGAGGTGGTCAGCACCTCGGCCAAGGTCAAGAAGGCCCAGGACGGGGTGCTCGAATTCCTCCTCGTCAACCACCCGCTCGACTGCCCGGTCTGCGACAAGGGCGGCGAGTGCCCGCTCCAGGACCAGGCCCTCGCCTACGGGCCGGGGGAGAGCCGCTTCATCGAGGAGAAGCGGCACTTCGAGAAGCCGGTCCCCATCTCGGACCTCGTCCTCTTGGACCGCGAGCGCTGCATCCAGTGCGCCCGCTGCACCCGGTTCGCCGAGGAGGTGGCGGGCGAGGCCCAGATCGACTTCGCCGGCCGCGCCGAGCGGGTCGAGGTGGCCGTCTTCCCCGGGCGCCCGTTCTCCTCGTACTTCAGCGGCAACACGGTGCAGATCTGCCCGGTCGGCGCCCTGACGGCCACCCCGTACCGCTTCACCGCCCGCCCGTGGGACCTCGACCAGGTCGAGTCGACGTGCACCACCTGTGGCTTCGGCTGCCGGGTGGCCGTCCAGTCCTCGGCCGACCGGCTCACCCGCCTGCTCGGGATCGACGCCGACCCGGTGAACCACGGCTGGCTGTGCGACAAGGGCCGGTTCGTGTACGAGTCGGTCAACGGCGACGAGGTGGCGGCCGGCCCGCTCCCGCCGGCGCTGGCCGACCGGGCCGTCGACGTGGCGCCGGCCACGGCGTCCCAGGTCATCGGCCTGCCGGTGGTGCGGGGCCAGTTCCTGGGCGAGGTCCGCCCCGAGCGCGAGGTCAGTGGCGGCCGGCTCACCGAGCCGATGGTGCGCAAGGACGGCCAGCTCGTCCCGGCCAGCTGGAGCGAGGCCCTGGCGGCGGCGGCGGCCGGGCTGGCGGCGGCGCGCACCTCGGGCCCGGAGGCGGTGGCGCTGCTCGGCGGGGCCCGCTCGACCAACGAGGGGGCGTACGCCTGGGCCAAGCTGGCCAAGGGGATCCTCGGCACCGACTCGGTGGACGCCCAGCTGGGCGACGGCCTGCCGGCCGAGCTGGTGCTGTCGCTGCCGAGGGCCACCGTCGACGAGGCCTGCGCCGCCCGGTCGGTCGTCGTGCTGGCCGGCGACGTGCGCGAGGAGCTGCCCGTCCTCTACCTCCGCCTGCGTCAGGCGGTGATCGAGGGCGGCACGGCGTTGGTGGAGCTGGTGCCGGCGCCGACCTCGCTCACGCCCTACGCCGCCGCCTCGCTGACCATCCGGCCCGGCGACGCCCCGGCGGTCGTCCGGGCGCTGGTCGGCGACGGGACGCCGGTCCTGCCCCCCCACCCCGAGGGGGACGCCGTCTCGGCCGCCGAGATCGACAAGGCCCGCCGGGCCCTGGGCCGGCCCGAGGGGCAGCCGGCCGGCACCGGGGTGGTGGTCGTCCTGGGGCGCCCGTCGATGGCCGAGCACCAGGACGTGACGGCCGACGCCGCCCGGGCCCTGGCGGCGGCCCTCCCCGGGGCTCGCTTCCTCCCGGCGCTGCGCCGGGGCAATGTGATGGGAGCCCTGGAGATGGGGCTCGCCCCCGGGATCCTGCCGGGTCGGGTGTCGCTGGAGGCGGGGCGGGACTGGTTCGGCGGCGCCTGGGGCTCGGTCCCCGAGCGCCGGGGGCTGGATGCGGCGGGGGTGCTCGGCTCGCTGGCCTCGGGCCAGGGGGTGCGGGCACTGGTGGTCCTGGGGGCCGACGTGCTCACCGACTTCCCCGACCGCCAGCTGGCCGAGCGGGCACTGGACGCCGCCGACTTCGTGGTGGCGGTCACCGGCCACCCCTCGGCCACCACGGAGCGGGCCGACGTGGTGCTGCCGGCCGCCGTCGAGCACGAGCGTGGCGGCACGACGACCAACGTGGAGGGCCGGGTCAGCCGGCTCGGGCAGAAGCTGGTGGCGCCGGACCTGGCTTGGCCGGACTGGATGATCGCCGCCGAGCTGGCGGTGGAGCTGGGGGGTGACCTCGGCGCCGGCGGCGCTGGCGAGCTGTGGGGCGAGGTCGAGCGGCTGGCGCCGGTGTTCGCCGGCCTGACGGCGGCGATCCTCGAGGCGCCCTGGGCGCGCGACGGCGTGGTGGTGCCGTTCGACCCGGCGGCGGCCGATGCCGGGCTCCGCAGGACCCGCCCGACGGATCCCATGGCCATCCCGGGGATCGAGTCGGTCGAGCGGCAGGGCGCCCCGCCGCGGGTGGGCCTGGCCGAGCGGCCGTCCGAGTGGGCCGGGCCTGGGACGCCGGCCGGGCGTGACGTCACGGCCGGCGAGGGCCGCCCCGTCCCCGGCGCCGGCCTCGACCAGGGGCCGCCGCCGGCGCCGCACGTCCCGCCGGCCGACAGCTACTCGCTCCGCCTGGTGTCGCGCCGCACGCTCTACGACGGCGGGTCGGCGGTGGCCCATTCGCCGTCGTTGGTCCCGCTGGTCCCGGTGCCGGTGGTCCGGGCCAACCCGTATGACCTCGACCGGCTGGGCGTCGCCACCGGCGACCCGGTCAAGGTGCGCTCGGCCCGCGGCGACCTCGAGCTGGCGGCCGAGGCCGACGGGTCGGTGCCCAAGGGCGTGGTGGTGGTCGACTTCAACCTGCCGACCGCCGACGGCGCCGGCGCCGGGCTGCTCATCGACGCCGGCCAGCCCGTCACCGACGTGCGCCTGGAGTCGGTGCGGTGAGCGTCGTCTCCGCCGTCACCGCTGCCGTCCACCCCGCCCTGGCCGCCCTGGTCACCCACGGTGATCCGCTCTTCTCGAACGGTGTCGGCTGGTTCGTCTGGGTGGTCGTGGTCATCAAGGTGCTGGCCGCCTTCGCCGTGCTGCTGGTGTCGGTCCTGCTCATGATCTGGTTCGAGCGCAAGGTGATCTCGGACATGCAGAGCCGGATCGGGCCCAACCGGGCCGGGCCGTGGGGGCTGCTCCAGACGTTGGCCGACGGCACCAAGCTGTTCTTCAAGGAGGACCTCCTGCCCGAGCGGGCGGACCGGGCCGTGTTCAAGCTGGCGCCGTACCTCTCGTTGGTGCCGGCCCTGCTCATCTTCACCGTGGTGCCGGTCGGGGGCATCGTCACGCTGAACGGTCACGCCTTCGAGCTCCAGGTGTCCGACCCGCCGATCGGCATCCTGGTGGTGCTGGCCATGTCCTCCATCGCCGTCTACGGGGTCATGCTGGCCGGCTGGTCGTCGGGGTCGAAGTACCCCCTGCTGGGCTCGGTGCGGGCGTCGGCCCAGATGATCTCGTACGAGGCGGCCCTCGGGATCATCGTGGTGACCGTCGTGCTGGTCGCCGGCTCGCTGTCGACCCGGGCGATCGTCCAGTCCCAGGCGGCCAACTTCTGGGACTGGAACGTCCTGCGGCTGGGGATCGTGCCGTTCTTCCTGTTCCTCACCGCCATCACGGCCGAGCTGACCCGGCCGCCGTTCGACCTGACCGAGGCCGAGTCGGAGCTGGTCGGGGGCTTCCACACCGAGTACTCGTCCATCCGCTTCGCCCTCTTCTACCTGGCCGAGTTCATGAACGTCATCACCATGTCGGCGGTCGTGGTCACGCTGTTCTTCGGCGGCCCCGACGGGCCGGTGCCGCACCTGCCCAGCTTCAGCATCTGGTTCCCGAGCGTGTGGTTCCTGGGGAAGGTCCTGGTGTTCCTCTTCATCTACGTGTGGTTCCGGGCCGCCCTGCCCCGCCTGCGGTACGACCAGCTCATGACGCTCGGCTGGAAGTACCTGATCCCCCTCAGCCTCGGCTGGCTGCTGGCGGTGGCCGGGTTCATCGACGACGGGTGGTGGGGCCTCGGGGTGATCGTGGCCGGCATCCTGTGCACCGGACTGCTGGCCCGGGCGTTCGCCATCGGCAGGCGGCGGACCGAGCAGCACCCCATCCTGAGCCCAGTGGGGGCGCGGGTGGTCCGCACCGATCTGGTCCCCGGGCTGCCCGGAGTGCCGGCCCCGGTCCGCGGCGCCGGCCGTCCGGGCCGGTCGGCCGGCGCTCGTCCCGCCGGCCCGTCGAGCACCGGCCTTCCGCCGAGCACCGCCGGCCCGTCGAGCCCCGCCGGGCCCCGAGGGGAGGGCTGAGATGGGGATCGTCGAGGACATCCGGGAGGAGCTCCGCTTCTTCGGCGGCTTCAAGCTCACCTTCGAGCACCTCACCCGGCCACGCGTGACCCGCCAGTACCCCGACGAGAAGCAGCCCAAGCAGCCCCGCCAGCACGGGCGCCACGTCCTCAACCGGTACGAGGACGGGATGGAGAAGTGCATCGGCTGCGAACTGTGCGCCGGGGTCTGCCCGGCCGACTGCATCTACGTCCGGGGGCTGGACAACCCGCCCGACCATCCCGTCTCGCCCGGCGAGCGTTACGGCTACGTCTACGAGATCAACTACCTGCGGTGCATCCACTGCGACCTGTGCGTGGAGGCGTGCCCGACGGAAGCCATCACCGAGTCCAAGCTCTTCGAGTTCTCCTTCACGAACCGGGCCGACGCCATCTATACCAAGGCCGAGCTCCTGGTCGACGACGACGGCCGGCCCAGGCACCTTCCGTGGGAGGACTGGCGGGAGGGCGACGACCGCTTCACGTCCGGCTGGTTGCGCGCCACCTCGCCGTCGGGGAGCGCCGCCTACGAGGGCGAGGTGCAGTGGTCGGGCGAACTGGGTTACGGGGTGCGGGCTCCGGAGGGCGGACAGTCGGGCCGGCGGGACGACGACGCCACCGGCAGCCTGCCCCTGCGCCAGGTGCTCGAGGCCCACCTCCTGGACGAGGACATCCCCCTCGAGCACCGGGGCATGCGGGGACGCCTGTGGCGGGCCCGCCTGTCGGCCGAGCGGAACCGCAGCAAGATGAAGGCGACGCGGTCGCGCCTCCACCAGCTGCGGGCGGCCCGGGCGGCGGCCAAGAGGGCCGGGAGGGACGCCGGATGAACGAGCTGCTCCTGGCGGCGACCCGGGCCACCATCCCCGACGTGGTCACCTACGTGATCTGCGCGGCGGTGGTGTTGAGCGGGGCGATCGGGGTGGTCACCTCCCGCAACCCCGTCCACGCCGCCCTGTCGCTCATCCTCACCCTGTTCGGGGTGGCCGTCCTGTTCATCGAGCAGGACGCCCAGTTCCTGGCGGCCGTGCAGGTGATCGTCTACGCCGGCGCCATCGTGGTCCTCTTCCTGTTCGTGATCATGTTCCTCGGCGTCGACCGCCGGGAGGACCTCCGCTCCGAGCCGCTCAGGGGCCAGCGCCCGCTGGCCGTGTTCCTGATGCTGGTGTCGGCGGCCGGGGTGATCGCCCTGGCGGCGACGTCGAACTGGACGACCGGGGCCCGGGCGGTGGCCGGATCCACCACGGCCGGCGGTCACACCAACGTGTACCTTCTCGGCAAGTCGGTGTTCACCACCTATCTGTTCGCGTTCGAGGCGACCGCCGGCCTCCTGGTCATCGCCGTCGTCGGGGCCGTGGTGCTGGCCCGGCGACCGCCCCCCGCCGACGAGGAACCGGACGGTCCCCAAGCCGTCGCCTCCGGCGAGGACGTGGCGCCCGGCCAGGGCGGGGGAGCCGGGGACGCCGACAGGGCCGGCGGGACGACGGCCGCAGGCGGGGACGCCGCCGGCGCCGCCGGCGACGGCGGAGCGCCCGAGCCGACCGAGACGGGGGGCGACATGGAGCAGCGGGTCGGCGCCGGCCGGGAGGAGACGTCGTGAGCCTGGGAGCGGAGTGGTACCTGGGACTGGCGGCGGTCCTGTTCGCCATCGGTGCCGTCGGCGTGCTGGTTCGGCGCAACGTGCTGGTGATGTTCATGTGCATCGAGCTGATGCTCAACGCCGCCAACCTCACCTTCGTCACCTTCTCCCGGGTCCTCGGTGACATCGGCGGCCAGTCGGTGGTGTTCTTCGTCCTGGTGGTGGCGGCGGCCGAGGTCGTCGTCGGGCTCGGGATCGTGGTCGCCATCTTCCGCCGCCGCAAGGGCACCACGGCCGACGACCTCCACATGCTCAAGGGCTGAGGACCATGCTCCACGCCGTCTTCCTCATGCCGCTGTTCCCGCTCGTCGGGTTCGTCGTCCTCCTCACGGTGGGGCGGCGGCTCGGCGACCCGTGGGCAGGCTGGGTCGGCACCATTGCCATCGCCTGCTCCTTCGCCGCCGCCTGCGTCTCGCTGGCCGGGCTGGCGGCGCTGCCGGCCTCGGGCCGGCAGGTCACCTGCGCCTTCTCGTGCGCCGCCAATCCCACTGCCCACTCCTTCTTCACCTGGATCCCGGTCGGCGGTCTCCAGGTGAAGGTGGCGATGCTCATCGACCCGTTGTCGATCACGATGTGCATGTTCGTCAGCGGCGTCAGCATGCTCATCCACCTGTACTCGATCGGCTACATGAAGCGCGAGCGGGACTTCTCGAAGTTCTTCGTCTACATGAACGCCTTCGTCTTCTCGATGCTGCTGCTGGTCATGGCGAACAACCTCCTCCTGACCTTCGTGGGCTGGGAGGGAGTGGGCCTCTGCTCGTACTGGCTGATCTCGTTCTGGTTCGACCGCGAGACGGCGGTATCGGCCGGCAAGAAGGCGTTCGTCTACAACCGGATCGGCGACGCCGGATTCCTCGTCGCCATGTTCCTGATCTTCTCCAAGACGGGCACCCTGAACTACGTGGCCGTGTTCGCCCACCGCCACCTTCTGGCGGGCGGCGGGACGGCCACGGCGGCCGTCCTGCTCCTCTTCCTGGCGTCAACCGGGAAATCGGCCCAGATCCCGCTGTTCAACTGGCTCCCCGACGCCATGGAGGGCCCGACGCCGGTCTCGGCACTGATCCACGCCGCCACCATGGTGACGGCCGGGGTCTACCTCTTGTGCCGGGTGAACCCGCTGCTCGGGATGTCGCCCGACGCCATGTGGGTGATCGCCGTGGTGGGCGGGGTCACCGCCTTCGTGGCCGCCACCATCGCCTCCACCCAGCAGGACATCAAGAAGGGCCTCGCCTTCTCCACCATCTCCCAGATCGGCTACATGGTCCTGGCCGTCGGCACCGGAGCGTACGTGGCCGCCATCTTCCTGATGCTGGCCCACGCCTTCTACAAGGGCCTGCTCTTCCTGGGGGCCGGATCGGTCATCCACGGGCTGGAGAACGAGCAGGACATGAAGCGCATGGGAGCGCTCCGCCGGTGGATGCCGTGGACGTTCGGGACCTTCCTCTTCGCCTGGCTGGCCATTGCCGCCGTGCCACCGTTCTCCGGCTTCTGGGCCAAGGGGGCCATCCTGTCCAATGTCTGGTCCAAGAACCTCCCGCTCTACGCCCTGGGCCTCCTGACCGCCTTCCTCACCGCGTACTACATGAGCCGCATCTTCTACCTGACCTTCACCGGCCGGGCCCGGTGGCAGGAGGCGGCGCCCGACGGGCGGCCCCCGCACCACACGCCGCACGAGTCCCCGTGGGTGATGCGGGCGCCGCTGGTGGTGCTGGCGGTGTGCGCCGCGCTGGCCGGGGCCATCGACCTGCCGTGGGTCCACTCGGCCAGCCTGGTGGCCTGGCTGGACCCTGTCTTCGGCCCCCGGCTGTTCGCCGCCAACGAGACGGCCAATGCCCAGTGGGCGCTGGCGGTGGCCGACGGCGTGGTGGCGGTGGCGGCGCTCGGCGTCGCCTGGTTCCTCTGGCGGCGCCACTCGGACCGCCCGGCGCTGGAGCCGGACTTCCTCCAGCGCATCTGGTACTGGGACGACGTCTACGACGCCGTGCTCGGCCGCCCGAGCCAGGCCCTGGCCCGGCTCTGCGCCACCGTCGTCGAGGGTCGCGTCATCGACGGCGCCGTGAACGGGCTGGCCGCCCTGGTCAGGGTCACCGGGAGCGGGGTGCGCCGGCTCCAGTCCGGCTACGTCCGCAATTACGTGCTCGGGATCGCCCTCGGCCTGGCCTGCATCATCGCCTTCATGGCGTCGCGGAGCTGGCCGTGAGCAAGGCGCCGGGCTTCCCCTACCTGACGGTCCTGGTCCTCCTGCCGGCGGCCGGCGCGGTCGCCGTGGCCCTGCTCGGCGCGTTCGCCGCCGTGCGCCGCTCGGTCCTCGAAGCGCTGGCCATCGCCGTCTCCCTGGTCACGCTGGGGTTCGCCGTGGCCGTCACCGTGGCGTTCACCGCCAACGACGCCGGGTTCCAGTTCACCTCCGACCACGTGTGGGCCCAGGGGCTGGGAGTGCACTGGTACGTCGGCACCGACGGCATCTCGCTCTTCCTCGTCCTCATGGCGGCGGTGCTCTTCCCCGTCGCCCTGGCCGGCGCCCGCACCCGCACCAACGCCAGGAGCTTCCTGGCCTGGATGCTGCTCCTGGAGGCGGCGTGCATCGGCAGCTTCGTCTCGCTCGACCTGATCCTGTTCTTCTTCTTCTTCGAGCTCACCCTGGTGCCGTCGTACTTCATCATCAGCGGATGGGGCTATACGCAGCGGGCCTACGCCGCCGTGAAGTTCTTCGTGTACACCTTCTTGGGATCCGCCTTCCTCCTGGTGGGCATCCTGGCCGTCGCCTTCCTGCACCAGCACCAGACCGGGGTGCTCACCTTCTCGCTGCCGGCGCTGATGCACACCCACTTCTCGGGGGTCACCGAGGTCCTGCTGTTCCTGGCCTTCACCGCCGCCTTCGCCGTCAAGGCTCCGCTGTTCCCCTTCCACACCTGGTCTCCCGATGCCTATACCGAAGCGCCCACCGGGGGCTCCATGGTGATCGCCGGGGTGCTGGCCAAGCTCGGCACCTACGGCATCATCCGGTTCGACCTGAACTTGTTCCCCCAGGCGTCGGTCGATCTGGCGCCCGTGCTCCTCACCCTGGCCGTGATCGGCATCCTCTACGGGGCGATCGTCGCCTGTGCCCAGCGCGACCTCAAGCGGCTGGTGACCTACTCGTCGCTGGCCCAGCTCGGGTTCATCGCCCTGGGCACGTTCGCCTTCACCACCCAGGGGATCTCCGGCGGGGTGCTGCTCATGGTGAACCACGGGCTGATCACGGCTGCCCTGTTCCTCCTGATCGGCTGGATCTACGAGCGCCGCAAGACGTGGCAGGTGAGCGAGCTGCGCGGGCTGCAGTCCCCCGCCCCGGTGATGGCGGCGGTGTTCACGGTGGTGATGCTGGCCTCCATCGGGCTCCCAGGCTTGAACAATTTCGTGGGCGAGTTCCTGGTCCTGTCCGGAACCTTCCTCACCCACCGCTGGTGGGCCGTGGTCGCCACCGCCGGGGTCATCTTCGCCGCCATCTACCTCCTGTGGGCCTACCAGCAGGTGTTCCACGGGAAGGTCGACGCCGCCAACGCCCGGACGCGGGACCTCAGCATTGCGGAGCGGCTGGTGATCGCACCGCTCATCCTGCTCATCGTCTTCCTGGGCATCTACCCCAAGCCGGTGCTCGACCGGATCACCCCGTCGGTCGACGAATTGGTGGCCCACGTCGAGGCGGTCACCCACACCCACCAGCCGGCGGTGGCCCGTCACGGCACCGCCGCGGTGACCGCCTCGGTGCACGGCACGAGCGGGGTGCGGGTCACCGGCGTCACCAGTGGGAGGACGGCCCCGTGACCCCGCCGGCACTGCTGGCGGCGGCGGCGACCATCCCGACGCCCCACATCCGGTACCTGGCCATCCTGCCCGAGCTCACCATGCTCGGCGGGGCGGTCGTCCTGCTGGCCGTGGCCTCGCTGGTGCGGCGGCGCCTGCGGGTGAGCGTGGCCACCGCCGGGACGGTGGCCATCTCGGCCGCCTCGCTCGGCTTGGCCCTGTGGCAGTGGTACGACGTGCAGGCTCACGGGCCGTACACCACCCTGGAGCACGCCGTGGTCACCGACGGCTTCAGCGTCCTGGTGGACATCCTGGTGCCCTGCGCCATGCTGCTCAGCGCGCTGGTGGCCCAGGGCTACCTCACCCGCGAGGGGATCGACGGGCCGGAGGTCCACGTGCTGGCGCTGGTGTCGGCCAGCGGGGCGATGATCATGGGCCAGGCGAACGACCTGATCGTCATCTTCCTCGGGCTCGAGATCCTCTCGATCGCCCTGTACGTGATGGCCGCCCTCAACCACCGCCGGGCCGCCTCGGGTGAAGCCGGCCTGAAGTACTTCATCATCGGGAGCTTCTCCTCGGCCGTGTTCGTCTACGGCATCGCCCTCACCTACGGCGCCACCGGGAGCACCAACCTGGCCCATGTGGCCAGCTACCTGGCCAACAACGTGGTCACCTCCAACGGCCTGGTCCTGGCCGGCCTCGGCCTGCTGCTGGTCGGGTTCGCCTTCAAGGTGGCGGCGGTGCCCTTCCACACCTGGACCCCCGACGTCTACCAGGGCTCGCCCTCGCCGGTGACCGGCTTCATGGCCGCGG